>DATEIO010000320.1:0-4764 GCA_035278895.1 Thermoanaerobaculia bacterium
CTGATCCTGCAACTCGCCCACTCGCTTCTCCCTCTGGCCCGCTTCTCCGAGACTCTGGAGACCTTCATCAGGTATCGGGACGCCCTGGAGAGGGTGCAGGCCCCGGCGCTCGCCGGTCGTTATTTCTTCTGGCTGGCCCTCGCCTACAGCTATCTCGGAGATCAGGACGCGGCCGCGACCCACGCGCGGCAGGCGATCGCCGCTTCGCGGCAGGCGGGCGACTCGAGGACGGAGGGGCGGGCCTGGTACGTGCTCTCCCGGGACGCTTTCTGGTCGGGCCGGTTCTCCGAGGGGATCGAGCACGGGCGGCGGTCCGTCGCTCTCCTGGAGCGGAGCGCGGACCGGTGGTGGAAGGGGCAGGCGTACTGGGTGGCGGGGTTTCACCACTACGTTTTGGGACAGTTCGACGAGGCGTTCGAGATGATGGAGAAGGCCGACGCGATCTGGAAGGCGCTCCAGGACCCGCGCCTTGATCCTTCCTGGAGCACTGGCTACTTCCATGCTTCCCTGGGAAACTGGGAGCTGGGCATCGCCGAATGCAAAGGGGGGCTCGAACGGGCGCGGGACCCCTTGAACACGGCCGCGGCGCTGGGGTTTCTCGGCTACGCCTATCTGGAAAAGGGAGACCTCGAGGACGCCATCGAGGCTCTCACGGAGTCGGTCGAGCAGCTGCGCCAAGCGGGGATGCTGCAGCTTTTCGGCTGGTTCTCCGCTTTCCTGGCTGAGGCCCGGCTTCTTGCGGGAAGGCGCCCCGCCGAGGTGCTGGAGCAGGCCCGCCACGCGCTCACGGTGACCGAGGCCTCCGGCTTCCGCTATGGGACCGGTCTGGCGCAGCGGGCCCTGGGGCGCATCGCTTCCGCGGCCGGTGAGCGCTCCGAGGCGGGGGTCCGGCTGGGGGAGGCGCTCGAAAGCTTCCGCGCGATCCAGGCGCCCTTCGAGGTGGGGCGTACGCTGCTGGATCTCGCCCTCCTCGCCTACGCCGGTGGCGATTCGGATGAGGCAGCGCGGTGCCTCGGAGAGGCCTACCGCCTGTTCATGGAGCTTCGGGTCCCGCAGTACGCGGAGAAGACCGAGCGTCTGGCGGACGATCTGGCCGTTTCCCTCGTTCCCGCGGATTTATAGGAGCGTAGCCGAAGGACAGGTAAGCCTTGGCCTCCGGCTCCCGGTCCGGCGCCGAGACGACTTTCACGTGGCTCAGGCCTCGAACGCAGAAGCCCCGGGCTCCCACGGTCTCGACCGGCCAGGCGGCCGGGGCGGTCCAGAAGGTCTCGGATCCTGGCCAGGCGAGAACGGCTTCCCCTTTGTCCGGCGAGCACAGGCCTCTCTGGGTCAGTCTCCCGAAAAGCTCCGCCCATCGGGGCTCCCGGCGGGGCAGGCGGGGGAAGGAGCCTTCGAGGCCGATCCGCGGCAGGATTCCTTCCGGCGCGATGTCGAAGGAGAGGTGGAGGCGCTCGACCTCGGCGAAGAGGGGAGTGATCCCGGAGATCCGAGGCAGGGAGTCGGGGGCGATCCTCCCCAGGAAGCTTTGGATGTCATCGATCTCCAGCCCGTAAACCTCCATGCGCACGGCCTCGATCCCCCGGGGAAGCAGGCTGAAGACGTAGAGGAGGTGGCCGGGGGCGGGGATTTCGCGATGGCAGGCGAGGAACCGGTCCCGTTGTTCCCTGGCGAGCGGTTTTCCGTGGAGCTGCGGGAGGAGCGAATCCGCGATCCAGGACGGGGAGGCGTCCGGAGGGAGCTTCACGCAGGGGACGGGATCAGGCTCGCGGTCCAGGTCGAATTCCAGCCAGAGGGAGAGGACTCCTTCGGGCCAGCGGGTGAGGAAGGAGCGGAGATGCGGAAGGGCGACCCGCCCGGCCATGCGGCGGGCCTGTGACGCTTCGCGGAGGCGGATCGATAGGTCGATGAGCGCAGGAGCAGGGCCCAGGCGCAGCTCCAGAACCCCCAGGCCGTCGCCGGGAAGATCTCCGGCCACCGAGAGGAGCCGGTCTACCGCGAAAGGTGAGAACAGGGGTTCCTGGAGGTGCGGCCGGAGAACCGAAAGCCAGTCGCGACAGGTCGGGAGCGGAGGTTTTCTAGCCGCCGCCACCAGGAGGGGGCCAGGCGTCTTCGCCGCCGGCAGCGTCTTCGAGCTCGTCGTCGTTCAGCTCGCGGTCGCTCGAGACCAGCTCTTCGGCTTCCTCGGTCGTGAGGTCGTACCCCCTGGCGCCGGCCCACCGGACCGCCGCTTCGGGGTCCTTGGCCACGCTCCTCGCCTCGTCCAACAGATCGGGAGCCTTCTGGAGATCCCCCAGAAGGCGGTTCAGGTCGGCCCTGCTCATGGTCTTCTCCTTCTTTGAATCTTTGTAACTAACAATGCGCCGAATCCGGAGGTAAAGCAACCCCCTTTCGGATTCCATGCAAGATTCATCCGATGAAGAAGCTCAATCCACCCGGGCCTCCGGAGGGTCCAGCACCGTGAAGTAGAAGGTGGTGCCTTCGCCGTGCTGGCTTTCGAGCCAGATGCGGCCTCCCATCTGCTCGACGGCTTCCTTGGCGATCGAGAGCCCCAGGCCGGTGCCGTCGGCCGCGTCGGGGTGGGCCCTCACGAACTGATCGAAGATCAGGGGCTGCATGTTCGAGGGGATGCCCATGCCGTTGTCCGAGACGGCGAGGCACCAGTGGCCGTTGCCGTCGCGCTGGACGCTTACGCGGACCCAGCGGTCGTTCTCCCCGGGGTCGGAGTATTTGACGGCGTTGCCAATCAGGTTGACCATCGCCAGCTCGACCCGGGTGGCGTCGACCTGGACGTCGGGGATGGGCTCCTGAAGCTCGATCCGCACGCCTTTTTCCGTGGCGATGCCGTCCAGCTCCTCCACGGTCTCCTGGAGGAGGGTGCGCAGCGACAGGCGGCGGCCCTGGGCGGTCTCTTCGCTCCCCTGGGCGATTGCCAGGGAGTGTACGTCGTCCGCCACGCCCTTGATCCGGCGCAGCGTCGTCTGGAGGGTGCGGAAGGTCTTTTCCCGGGCTTCCGGGGAGAGGCCGTCGTTGGCGAGAAGCTGGACGGCGACCTCGGCGGTGTGGAGGCGGTTGCGGAGCTCGTGGGCCAGGTCGCGGCCGAAGCCGCCCAGGAGCCGCGCCCGCTCCCGGCGGTCCCGGAAGCCCTCTTCCCGGAAGGTCGTGGCCGTGATGGCCGTGATCGACGTCAAGGCGCGCCAGAGGCGCTCGGCCACCTCGATGGCGTAATCGGCCGGCACCTTCCGCTTGAAGCTTCGGGCCTCTTCGCGCAGGGCGTCGTAGAGGATGTCGCCGAGGATCTCGAATTCGGCCAGGATCTCGTCGATGTCGTAGCCCTGGTCGCGGCGCAGGCGCGCGAGCTTGGTGAGCTCGTCGCGGACGAGCCGCTCGGAGGCCAGGTCGCCGCCGGAGCCCAGATAGTCCGAGATGGACTTCAAGACCTCGGGGATGTGATTGAGCAGGGTCTCCGAGGGGAAGACCCGCCGCGGGTGCACGTTCAGCCGTTCGAGGAGCCGGTCCAGCCAGACCCGGGTCAGCTCCCGGGAGCGGCGGTGGAGCTCGGTGCCAAGGTGGATTTCCAGGGATATGACGTCTTTTTTTATAAATTTCATCGGCGCACTCTGCACCTGTTGAGCCCCATCGCCCACGCACCCGGTCTGATCGGAGACGCGTGCGGATTCTACCTCACGGCCCGTCGTACCGGGAGCGGCGAACGTGCTGCCGCAGGCCGTGGAAGATCCAGGGGAGGGTGGCGGAGGTCCCGCGATTCACGGCCCAGTGGGGCGTGGCGCCTCCGGGGTCCGTGAACAGGCGGCAGACGGCCCAGGTCTTCCCGCCGGGGAAGGCGGTGAGCGTCCACGAGCCGTGGTGGCCGGCCACGTTCCCGGAACCGGGGACGTACGTCCAGCCCACGTGCCAGACGCGGCCGGCGCGAGTCTCCTCGACGCGGTGCCGCACCCGCACCGTGTAGTGGCGACGGCCCAGGAGGCGAGGAAGCGTGAGGAGCTGGGCGGAGAGGATGGCGCCGTCCGGCTGTGGACGGGCGTCAGATTTGTCCATGAAGGGCACGAACTCTTCCCAGTGCGCCACGTCCACGAGCGCGCGGTAGACCCGCTCCGGCGGCGCCTCGATCGTCCCGCGACCGACCCCTTCGCGCGGCAGATCTTTCCCGGCGGACACCATCTCCACCCAGACGTCGCCCGTGGGCGTCTCCTGGCGGCTGCCGGCTGCCAGCGAGAAGACCAGAAGAAGCGCGGCAGAGAGCATCGGGGAATTCTAGGCTCTCCTGGCTTTTTCTGTCCTTGGCGTCCTTACAGTCCTTGGTGTCCCTTTGGTCCTTGACTTGCACGCAGGTGAGCCCATGATCATCGAGTGGCAGAGAGTGCGGCTGCGGCCCGGGATGCGGGAGCGTTTCGTCGAGAAGGACCGGGAGATCTGGACTCCGGGTCTCTCCCGGGAGGCGGGCTTCCTCGGCAAGGAGGTCTGGCTGGGCGAGGAGGAGTCGGAGGTCATTCTGGTGGTCCGCTGGGAGAGCCGCGAGCACTGGAAGGGGATTCCCAAGGAACGGCTCGACGAGATCGAGGAGCGGTTCCGGCGTGAGCTTCCCGAGGGGCACGAGATCGTGGAGACCCGCGCCTATGAGGTGGCGGGGAGCTGAGGCGTGACCTTCCGGCGGGTCGTCTGGCGGCTCTTCACCCTGGCGCTCCTCTTCGCGTTCCTGGTGCTGGCCTATCCCTATTTGAGGAACGCCGCCCGCTTCGTGAGCCT
>DATEIO010000321.1:0-5312 GCA_035278895.1 Thermoanaerobaculia bacterium
CCTCTGCGGCGATGCTCGCGGAGCGCGCCGCGGCGGGCGAGCGGGGCGCGGCCGAGCGGTGGGCTCACCATCTGCTCGCGGCCGGAGAGCCCGCCGCGGCCGTGTCTCCCCTGCTCACCGGCGCCCGCGAGCGGCGCGAGACGAGCGACTACTCCGCGGCCCGGGACCTGCTCGCCCGGCGCGACCGCATCCTGACCGACCTGGGAGCCGGAGCGCGCGATCCCCGCTGGGGCGAGGGCTGGGTGCTGCGCGCCCGCATCCACCTGCACCAGGGGGAGCTTCAAGAGGTCTTCCGCTGGGCCGGCCGGGCTGTCTCGGGAGGGATCGAAGGGGATTGGACGACGATCCGCCCGGAAGCGCTCCGCCTCCTGGGCGACGCGGCCCGCCGCCGCGGCGACCTGAGCGAGGCCGCGCGCCTCTACGAGCGCTGCATCGCCCTGCCGGACAACCCGCACAGCGCAGCCGCGAGCCTCTGGGGGCTGGGCGACGTGGCGCGCCAACGCGGAGATCTGCAACAGGCCCGCGACCTCTTCGACCGCTCCCGCAGCCTCTACGAAGAGATCGGGGACGTCCACGGTCTCGCCGACCACCGGATCGGCCTGGCCGACCTCGCCCGCCAGAGGCGGGACGTGGCCGCGGCCGAGAGCTTCTACGTGGAGGCCGCGGCCCGCTTCGAGGAGCTCGGCAACCGCTACGGCCTGGCGCGCGGGCTGAACGGCCTGGGCGAGGTCTCCCGCCTGCGGGGAGATCTGGACGAAGCCGGCCGCCGGTACGAGCGCGCGCGCTCCATCCTCACAGAGCTCTCCTCGGCGGACGAGATCTTCCCCCGCGTGAACCTGGCCTTCGTCTCGCTCGCCGAAGGGCACTTCGGCCGCACGCGCCGGGAGCTCGAAGAGATCCGAAACCTCCTCGCCGGCATGGGCTGGGGAGGCCTCCTCACCTGCGTCCACGCCGCCCTCCTCTCCTGCGCCGCCCAGGCCCGGGATTGGAGCCTGTGGGATGAGAGCTTCGCGATCGTCTCCTCGATCGCGGAGAGCCGTGGCCTCGTGGAGCCGGACCTCGCCTGGGCCGCCGAGCTCGCGGGGAGGCTGACCGAGTGGGCCGGAGAGAGGGCCCGGGCCCGGGCGATCTACGAGCTGGCGCGGGCCCAGTGGCGGGCGCTCGGCGACGGGGAGGGGGATGCGCGGATGGAGAGGGCGTTGGGGAGCCTGTAGGGGTGGCCTGCCGGACTGACACGGACGAACACGGACAGACCACGGACACCCGTCTCAGGCGTCCGTGAAAGTCCGTGTCGGTCCGTGAAAGTCCGTGTCAGCCCTTTGCCAGCTCCCGGAGCGCCGAGCTCTCCGGATACCTCCCCATCGCAAAGCGCAGCAGCGCCGCTGCCGCGTTCTGGTCCTTCAGAACCCGCAACGTCTTCACCGCCTCCGCGTAGGCCTGGGGCGAGGGGTTGGTGTCCACCATCCTCTTGAGGGTCGGTCCCGTGGCCTGGGGGCGGCCGGAGAGGGCATAGAGGATGGCGAGGCTCGAGTAGGCGCGGAGGGCGTCGGGGAAGAGCTCGATCTCGCTGTGGAAGGCGGCTTCGGCGCCCGGGACGTCGCCCAGGTCGGCCAGGATCTTTCCGCGCATGAGATAGAGGCCGCGGAGGAGGTCCTGGTCTTTGCCTTCGCGCTGGTTGTAGGCCTCCTCGGCCTGGCGGGTGAGATCGAGCGCGGCTTGGAGGTCGTGCCGGGCGTGGAGCACCTGGGCGAGGGTGATCATGGGGCCTACGCGGAGGCTCTTGTCCTCCATGGCGAGGCGGGCCTCTTTCTCCGCCAGGTCGAGCTGGTTGCGCTCCAGGGCGATCTGGGAGAGGAGGCCGTGCGAGAAGGAGGGGTTCGTCGCGACCGCCATCTTCGCGTGGGTCTCGGCGTCGTCCAGGCGGCCGAGGTCGAAGTAGAGGGAGTCGGCGGTCATGGCGATGTGCGGGGAACCGCCGGAGATCTTCAGGGCCTCTTGATAGGCGGAGAGCGCCTCTTCGAGACGGCCGGTCTTCTGGAGGGCCCGGCCGAGGAACTCCCAGGCGTCCACCATCTTCGGGTTTTCGGCGATCACCTTGCGGAAGGCGCCGGCCGCGGCTTCGTAATTCTGCTGCGCGAGGAGGGCGAAGCCGGTCTTCAGATCCCCCAGCGAGCCGATCTTGCTTTTCGGATCGGGCAGCGGCCCCTCGGCCGCTCCGGACGCGCCGCCGATGTAGCCCAGGGCGGCCATGGCCTGGCGCGTCTCTTCGTCCACGGCGGAAGGCGGCGCGAGCTTGCGGTCGTAGCCTTCGAGGGCCTTTCGCAGGTCCGCGTAGGCGCGGCGCTCCCGGGTGAGAACGTTCGTTTTTTCCCTGGGATCGGCGGCGAGGTCGTACAGCTCGGGATCCGGCCCTTCGATGTAGTGGTGGCGGTCGTCGGCCAGCGAGAAGAGCTCGTTCCAGCCGAAGTGGAGGCGCGGATAAAAGGTTTCGGAATAGATCTTGCGGACCGGCGCCTCGGGGCCGAGCATCTCCACCAGGGAGAGCCCCGGAAGAGCTTTCGGCGGCTCCTGGCCCAGCAGGGACAAAAGGGTCGGAGCCACGTCCAGGAGCTGGACCGGGCGGGAGGCGGTCTCCCCGGCGAGCTGCCCCTGGGGGAGCTTGAGAAGCAGGGGGACGTGGATCGCCTCGTTGTAGAGGAGCACGCCGTGCTCTTCCTCGCCGTGGTCGCCCAGGCCTTCGCCGTGATCCGAGAGGAGGATCACGATCGCGCGGTCGTAGACGTCCAGACGGTCGAGCTCGGCCAGCAGCTCGCCCACGATCCGGTCGGACTCGGCGATCTCGCCGTCGTACTTCGAGGGGTACGAGGCGAAGGCCGGGGGCGGCGTGTAGGGCGTGTGCGGCTCATAGATGTGGAAGAAAAAGAAAAACGGCTGGTCTTTGACCGACCGCAGCCAGTCGAGCGAGAGGCGCAGGGTCTCGCCCCCGGGCCGCTGGAGGCCACCCAGGCCCGTGCCGGTCTTGAACTCGACGGAGTCCTCGTAGAAGTCGAAGCCGGTCGAAAGACCCATCTTCCCCTGGAGCACGTAGGCCGAGACCGCGCCGCCCGTGGCGTAGCCCTGGGTCTTCAAGATCTGCGGGAGGTACGGGAGGTCGCCGCTCGTGATGCGAGCGGCGTCCAGCTTGTAGCCCACGTTGTCGCGCACGCCGTGGATGGCCGGCAGCACGCCGGTCAGGAGCGAGGAGTGGGCGGGAAACGTGAGCGGTGTCGTGGTGTAGGCCCGCTCGTAGAGGACGCCGTCTTTCCGCAGCCGGTCGATCGCAGGGGTCTGGACTCCCGTGTAGCCGTAGGCCGGGAGGTGGTCCGCGCGCAGGGTGTCGATCGAGATGAGGATGATCGGAGTCCCCTTGGGAACGTCGGGCTTGCCGCCGGAGGTTTTTCCGGAGCAGGCGGCGAGGAGCAGGATCGCCAGAACAGAAAACCTTTTCATGATGCCATCCGCGCCAGGAGGTCCCGGGCCTTTTTCACGTCCTCGGCGTAGCGCGACGGTGCGCCGGCCACGAAGCGCTCCAGGGCCCGTTTGGCCTGATCCTTTCTTCCCCGCCCGGCGGCCTGCACGCCTAAATTCCAGAGGGCGTCCCACAGCCGGGGATCGAGATCCACGGCCTTCTGCCAGGCGTCCAGGGCCTGATCGGGTTGCCGCATCTGGAACAGGGCGACGCCCAGGTTGTTCCAGGCGAGGGGCAGCTCGGGGTTCTGCTCCAGGGCCTTCTGCGAGTACGCCCGCGCCTGCTGCCAGTCCCCCACGCGCAGCGCCACGAGGCCGAGTTGCTCGAGCGCCTTGGGGTTGTCCGGATCGGTCTTGAGAACCTGCTGGAGCGTGTCGAACGCTTCCTTCTGCTTTCCCGCCTCGGAGAGGGCGAGGGCGAGCGCATTGGCGGATTCAGGGCTCCCCTTTTTGGAGAGCGGCCGGAGCACTTCGATGGCCTCGGCGGCCTTGCCGGTCTCGGCCAGGGTGAGGCCGAGCTGGCGCAGGAGCGAGTCGGAGGCGGCGCCCCTGGCGCGGGCTTCGCGCATGACGGTCAGCGCCTCTTCGGTCCGGTCCGCTTCCAGGAGGGACTGGGAGAGGAGCGAGTATCCCAGGGGCATGGACGGCCGGGCCTGGACCACCTCCCGCCCCGCGCGGATCGCCTCGTCGATCTTGCCCAGGCCGTAGAGCTCGGTGATCCGCTGGATCTTGGCGTCCAGAGAGGTCAGCCGCTTGGGATCGTCCTCGGGGCCGTAGCTCTCCCGCGCCGGGGCTGAAGAGGAGAGGTAGCCGAGGCTCCTGAGATGGGCCTCCTGATCCGGAGTCAGATCCTCCCGCCGGGGCGGCCAGGACGACTCTTTCGGGAGCCCGGAGAACGCGGTCCGCGCCGCGGCGCGCTCGGTGTCGAAAAGGTTTTTTTCCTCGCGCGGATCGCGCGGCAGGTCGTAGACCTCGGGAAGAGGCAGGGCGATAAATTTGCGGTTCTGGCGCAGCAGCCCCCGCAGCGGCGCCCAGCCCCGGTTCAGGGTGGCGGAGAGCGCCTCGAAGTAGGAGTCCTGGGCCTCCTTGGGCGCGGGCGCGAGAAGCGACCGGCCGGGGCGGGTCATGCCTCCCGGCGGGGCCGGAGGCGACACGCCGGCCGCCTGCATCACCGTGGGGAAGATGTCCACGTGCCGGGCCGCCCGGCCGTCCTTGCCCGGGGCGATGCCTTTCCCCCAGACGACGAGCGGGACCTTGAGCGTGGGCTCGTAGGCGAAGAGCCCGTGCGTGAGCTCGCCGTGCTCGCCCAGGGCCTCGCCGTGATCGGCGGTGACGACGACGAGCGCCGGCTTCTCCTTGCCGTCCAGGAACGGTCCCAAGAGAGGGGCGAGGAAGCTGTCCACCGCCGCGACCTCTCCGAGATAAGGATTGCTCGCGAAGCGGGAGGCGAAGGGCTCGGGGGGCGCGTAGGGCGCGTGGGGATCGTAGAGGTGGACCCACAGGAAGCGGGGCTTCCCCTTCTGCCCGTTCCACCAGGCGAGGGCCCGGGAGACCACCTCGCTCCCCCGCCGCTCCGCGAAGGCGAACGCCTCGGGGTGCGAGCCCTTGGGATATTTGTCGTCGTAGACCTGGAAGCCGCGGTCCAGCCCGAACTGCGAGTCGAGCGGGAACGAGCCCACGAAGGCGCCCGTCGAGTACCCGGCGGCCTTGAGCACGGTCGCCATCGTGGGGATTCCGGCCGGGACCGTGAAGCCGCTGTTGTCCCGCACGCCGTGCTGGTAGGGGTAGAGCCCGGTCAGGATGTT
>DATEIO010000322.1:0-2824 GCA_035278895.1 Thermoanaerobaculia bacterium
GCGGCCTCGATGCCCCGCGCCCGGTTGCCGAAGTAGATGTGGTTCAGGTACAGCTCCAGGATCTCGTCCTTGGAGTACTTCTCCTCGATCTCCCGGGCCACCCGGATCTCCAGGAGCTTCCGCCGCGTCGTCTGCTCCTCGCCGGGGATGCGGTTGGGGAAGACGTTCCGCGCGAGCTGCATGGTGATCGTGCTGAACCCCTGCTCGAACCCGCCGGAGCGCAGGTTCGCGACGACCGCCCCGCCCACCCGGTGCCAGTCGATCCCCTGGTGCTCGTAGAAGCGCTTGTCCTCGACCGCGAGGAACGCCTGGGCCACGTGGGAGGGGAGGGAGAAGAGCGGCACGACCTTGCGCTCGACGGGCGTCAGGTCGGCGAACACTTCGCCGTTCCGGTCGAGCAGCACCGGTGCGCCCCCCGGCTGGAACGCCGCCAGGGTGTCCACGTTCGGGCAGGTGTCGAAGAAGCACCGGGACCAGGCGAAGGCGAAGAAGAGAAACGAGCCGTAGACCAGGGCAAGGAGAATGGCCGCCGTCCGCCGGGCGTCCGGCCAGCGCTCCCTCCTGGGGATTCTTGGAGATGAGACCGTCGTTTCCATGACCCCCTGGGGGAGCAAAGCTCTTGCCAGGGGGAGACGCCGCCCGAGTGGGGGAGGGTTCCCCCGGCTCGGGGGCATGTCCTGACTCAGGGTGGGTAGTGGTGGAGGCTCCAGCCTCTGGCCGCAACCTGCCTCAGTAACAATTCCACGTCGAATCCACGCACTCGCACGTCCGGACTGTCTGTGAATCCTCATCGAAACAGAGGTTGGAGGGTACTGAAGAACAACTCAGTCCCTGCTTTGCCGAGCAAGACATGATGGCGTGGCTCGGTCTCTCCGTGATGAGCAGGGCAGCGGCAAGGACTCCGGCAAGGGCAATCCAACGCAGCGTCTTTCCCATGAGGGCTCCTCCTGGTCGGCCGGGGCCCGTCCCGGCGAGAGCATTCTAGCAGGCGCGCAAGGGTGCCCCTTCCTCTCCCCGACACGCACGGCGACGCGCCACCGGCTGGATTCGTATACGTGGCGATGACGGGCGCCTCCCCGCTCCTTCGGGAGGCGCCCGCGGCTCTCTGACAATTGAATGACCTTCCTGCCGGGGCCACGGCCTCCCCGGGCGGGAGGCCCTTCTCTGTTCCCGCGCCCCGTTCTCCCGGGCGGGGCGCGCGGCCTGATAAGGGCGAAAGGCTGGGGTCTGCTTGGATCCCCGAGCGGGGATCAGAGGAGGCCTGTCTCCTGAAGGGAGCTGGCGGTCAGGATGCGCCGGGTCAGCTTGGTGAGATCGGAAGCGGAAGACATCTCCCGAACGTGCTGGCGGACGGCTTGGGGGACAGGACCGAAGCGCTGTCGAAGCATCTCCAGGATCGCCTTCTGCAAACCCTCAATCTGCCCCTCTTGGCGGCCTTCTTGACGGCCCTCTCGACGCCCTTCACGGAGGCTCTCCTGGCGGATTTTTCTCTCCCAGTCTCTGAAGGTCTCTTCGAGCATGGTAGCGCTCCCTAGATTGATCTTCCCCTTGAAAATTGTAGCGGAAAATGGGAACCTGCGGAACAGGCGGGCGAGCCAGATGTCGAGAATCCTCCTCAGCTCCTTCTCACCCGCGGGGACGAGGAGGTCGAGCTCGCGGACGCGCGCCGCCGCTTCTCGCGCCTCGGTGGTCTCCAGCCGGAGCAGGGCGGCGACAAGGTTGTCGCGGAGATCGGGGTGATGCAACGGGAGCTGGCCTGCATCCAGCAGCCGGTAGCGGATCTGTGGCAGATGACCTTTCACCTCTTCCGGCGCGGGTGCGAAGAGACCCGAGAGGTGCAGCGAGGTGCGCCAGCGCGGCTTGCCGTGGTAGAGAACGACAGGGAGCACGGGAGGAAGCAGGCGCCCTGGCTCGAGCTTCTTCTCTCGGATGAGCTCCTGGAGCAGAAGGCCCACGTAGGTGAGCATCCGCACCGCCATGAAAGGGTCCGGAGTGGATTGAAGCTCCAGGAGCAGGTAGATCCAGAACCAGTGCTCCTCGTGACCATCCCGCCAGCGGACCTTCCAGATCACGTCGTCGTGGCGCTCGCGCAGGTCGTCCGTGATGACGCTGCTGCCGGCCTTCTGGAGCGAGGTGAAGTCGAGGCGGTCCACCCAGGGGCCAGGGAGGAATCCCCGGACGAGCTCCTCGACGAGGAGAGGTTGGGAGAAGAGAAGCTTGTAGCCATGGTCGTGCTCGGAGTTTCCGCCTTTGCGTATCCGGGGAGCACCCTCGAGGCCACGATTGGATCGGGTCACGGGTACAACCTACCGTGATCCCGAAACCTTTCGCAAGCTCCTCTGTCCCCGGCGTCGCCAGCCCTCCCTCGATCGTCAATACTCCGGCGTCTGCCCCGTGCTCCGGATGACCAGCTCCTCCAATCGCGCCTCCAGCGGCAGGCGAAGCGCGAAGCGGACGGTCTCGGCCACGGTTTCCGGCCGGAGGAACCACTCTTTGCCCGGGGCGCCCGGGGTGGAGCCGGCGAAGGAGGTGTCGGTGGCGCCGGGGCGGAGCTCCAGGACACGCAGCTCCGGGTTTTCCTGCTGGAGGGTGCGGGTGAGCGCGCGCAGGGCGAACTTCGAGGCGGTGTAGGGGCCGCCGGTCGGGAAGGTGCGGGTCGAGACGTCCGACGAGATCATGAAGACCTGCCCACGGGCGGCCTTGAGCTGCGCGAGGAACGCCACGGTGACCGCCCAGGCCCCCTGGACGTTCACCCGGAAGGTCAGCGCGAAGTCTTCGGCCGAGATCTCTTCCAGCCGCCGGAAGATGCCGACCCCGGCGTTGT
>DATEIO010000323.1:0-2372 GCA_035278895.1 Thermoanaerobaculia bacterium
AGTAGAGAGTGCCGTCCTCCTGCCGGTGGGCGTCCACGCCCGAGACGTAGCCGCCGAGCCGGCCAGCGAGCCCCTGGACCTCCGCGGAGACCTTCTCCGGATCGCGGACCTCGATCTCCAGGTCCACCGTGCGGACGAGCCTGCGCGGCATGGGGACCGGTGCAGGCGCAGCCTGCGGCTCCGGGGCCGCAGCGGAGGCCGACGTCTCGGCTATGGGAGCCTCCGCCTCCCTGCCCTTGCAGGCGAGCCCGGAGAGCGCCAGCATCAAAGCGGCGGCGGCCCAGCAGAACGACCTCGCGACCTTCCGTCCCACGGCGGCCACCTCCTCGGGTGATGAACGTGGACCAACTGTGTCATTCTAATAGGAGAAGCACGCTTGATCCGGGAGCTCGGAGAAGGAGGCACAGCAATGGGTCCTTGCGCAAAAGCGTTCGTCGTCCTCGGGGCCTTGGGGATGCTCTCCGTTCCGGCGCCCGGACGGGCCCAGGAGGATCTGCCCGCGGAGACCCTGGCGCAGTCGACTCCGATGTTCGCGTTCCGGAGCCAGGGCCTCGTCCCCGCCCTCCTCTTGACCCGCAGCGGGAGCGCCCAGAATCAGGATCCCCGGGTCTTCCTCTCCACCCGGGACGGCTGGCGGCTCATCCAGCTCCCCGAGGAGCTCCACAACACGAGCTGGGTCTGGGCCGGCAGGGCCCTGGACGGCGGCGAAATCTGGGGGATCACCGAGGGGATGGCCGATGGGCGGTCGTACCTGTATTTCGTGTCCAGCACCGGAGGACGGTCCTGGAGGCTCCGCGGCTTCATGCCGAAGGTCTCCCGCTTCGCCATGGTCGAAACCTTCGGGATGAACAAGAGCGGCAAGGGCACGCTCATCCTGCGGCTGGACGACGACCCCAGCCCGGACGCGCCCCGCATCGGCCACTACGTCTACCTCACCAAGACCGGCGGCCGCGAGTGGGCCGAGCCGATGTACTCCGCAGGCCGTCCGCTGCCCCCTTCGGACGTCCTCGTACCCTCCGATCAGTCCTTCTCCGAGACGGCTCCCCCTTCGGCCGAAGCCTGGCAGCAGATCCTCCGCGACTACGCGCCTCCCGCCGGAGAATAGGCACCCTTCTTGCTTTTTCATTGATTCATGCGGCGTGGGCGCTCGCTCACGCCAGACGAATCGTGCGTAAAGGCCCGCCAAGGGTTTTTCAGGCGAGAAAACTTACAACACAGGAGGTGCGATCATGGCCGACCGCGATTACAGAAGGCACGACGAAGATCGTTATCGGGAGCGCGACCGGGGAGAAGACTACGAGAGAAACCGCGGCTACAGCGGCGGCCAGGAGGGTGGTCAGGGCTATGGCGCGCGGGGCGGCCAGGACTCCGAGCGCAGCGGGCGCGGATACGAAGAGGGCCGGAGCTGGGGCTCCGACCGGGGCTATGAGAGCCGCAACACCGGTGCCGGAAGCCAGGAAGAGGGCCGCTGGGGCGGCGGCCGGGGCTACCAGGAGAGCCGCGGCGGCAGCAGCAGCTCGGGCTCTGACGAGGGCCGTTGGGGCTGGGGCGGCCGCAGCACCGAAGAGGGCCGCTGGGGCGGCCGGGGCTATGAAGAGGGCCGCTCGGCCGGCGGGAGCAACCCGGGGCGGAGCGACTACGGCGACGCCGGCCGCGGCTACGGTGCCCGCGATTACGGGACGGGCGAGCGGGGCTCGAGCTGGGAGCGGTCGTCTTCGGGCGGCGGCACGGGCTCGTCGGGCTCCTGGCGCGAGGACTGGCGCGGCAGTGAGAGCGGCAACTACGGCCAGGGTGGCTCCGCGTACGGCGGCGGTGGCTATACCGGCTCGGGTGGCGGCTACTCCGGCGGCTCGACCGGCGGGTACGGCGGCGGCTCCACCTATGGCGGCGGTTACAGCGGCGGCTCCTCCACCGGCGGCGATTCCCGGGGCGGCTACTCGGGCGGCGGCTACAGCGGTGGCTCGACCGGCAGCTACGGCCGCAGCGAGTGGGGCCAGGGCCCGTACAGCGGCCGCGGCCCGCAAGGCTATCAGCGCTCGAACGACCGTATCCGGGAGGACGTCTGCGAGATCCTGACCCGGCACGGCGACGTCGATGCCTCCGGCATCCAGGTCCGGGTCGAAAACGGCGAGGTCACCTTGGAAGGCACCGTCCAGAGCCGCCGCGAGAAGCGGCTGGCCGAGGACGTGGTCGAGGATCTCCCCGGCGTCCGCGAGGTGCACAACCGCCTACGCGTCGAGGGCGGCGAGCGCGGCGGCCTGCTCGGCTGGCTGACCGGCGGCTCGTCCGAAAACCGCGAGGAGAACCGTGGCGAGCAGCACCGCGGCTCCCAGGCGAGCGGCAGCACCGGCTCGCAAGGCTCCTACGGGACC
>DATEIO010000324.1:0-11607 GCA_035278895.1 Thermoanaerobaculia bacterium
GGGGACGGCGGGCGGGGTCTTTTTCCAGGAGGCGGAGGATCAGCGCGTCCAATTCGGGGGGGATTCCCGGGGCTTTGCGGCTCGGGGGCTGGACGGTTCCGAAGAGGGTCGCGTGGACGGCGTCCGAGACGTCCAGGCCTCCGAAGGGGCGGGTGCCGGTCAGGCATTCGTAGAGGATGACCCCGAGGGCGAAGAGGTCTCCGGAGGGGCCGAAACCCTTGCCCTGGAGGCTCTCCGGCGGCACGTAGCCGGGGGTTCCGAAGAAGGTGTCCTTCTCGTTGGCCGAGGCGGCCACGAGGTCGGAGATGCCGAAGTCGGCCACCTTGATCGAGCCGTCGCGGCCCAGGAGGACGTTGGCGGGCTTGACGTCCCGGTGGACGATCTCGCGCTCATGGGCCGCGGCGAGCCCCTTGGCCATGGCCGCTCCCAGGACGATGACGCGGTCCGGATCGAGGCGGTCGTGGTTCCAGAGGAAGCGCTCGAGGCTCAGGCCCTCGACCAGCTCCATGGCCACGAAGGCCCCTTCGGGCGCGTCTTCCAGGTCGTAGACCGTGACCACGTTGGGATGGCTGAAGCGGGCCACGGTCACGGCTTCGCGCAAGAGCGTCGCGATCATCTCCCGGCGCCGCTCCGGCTCCAGGTTGCCGCCCAGGCGCACGGTCTTCAGCGCCACGGGACGCTGGAGCTTCGGGTCCCAGCCGCGGAACACGGTGCCCATGCCGCCCGTCCCCAGAGGCTCCAGAACCTGGTAGCGGCCGAGGAAGACGTTCGAGAGAGCGCTCCGGTCGGAGAGGCTTCTCCGCAGGGCGTCGAAGGTGCGGCGGAGGTCCGAGATCTCATCGCCTGTCGAGTCCGGAGCGGCCTTCGCCAGGTCCCGCTGCGCCGCGATCAGCTCGCGGATGGGGCGGATCACGGTGCCGTACGCCAAAGCCGAGAGGACTCCGATGAGCGCCAGGGCCGCGCCCACGGCCCAGGCCGCGCGCCGGCGGAGCTCTCCGGCCACGGCCTCGGCGATCCGGGCGGGCTGGCGCGAGAGGATGGCCCAGTCGCTCTCGGGCACGGGCGCCCAGGCCGCGAGGATCTCGCCGCCGCGGCCGTCCTGGAATCTCCCGCCGCCCGAAATGCGGCCGGAGAGGGCGTTTTCGACCAGCGTCTGCGGCAGGCCGGAGAGGGCCGTGGCGGGCCCGAGCACCACGGTGCCGTCGCGGTCCGCCACCACGATCTCGGCCTGCTCGCCGAGCTCGACGGGGTGGGCCACGTCCGCGAGGGGCGCGCCGTCGCACACGAGCCGCAGGCGCCCGGCCGCCTGGGCGAGAGGGGCTTCGAGGCGGATCACCGGCGGATCGCCTGGAGGATCGCCTGGCACGACGGCCACGGTCTTGCCGGAAGGGAGGCCCAGGGCCTTGTCCCGCGTCTGCGCGTCGCCCCCCTTGAGCTGGGCGCGGATGACCTCCTCTCCCTGCTCGTTGACCACGGAGACGGCCGAGACGCCCAGGTCCGCCCAGGCGGAGAGGCTCGCGAAGAGGAAATCGCGCGCTTCTTCGGAGCGGGGATCGGCGAGCGCCGGGTTGGCGGCGGCGCCGCGGGCGAGCGAGAGGCGGGTGGCGAGGAAGGCCCCGGTCCGCGTGGCGCCGGTCTGGGCCGCCAGGCTGTGCGTGCGCAGGACCTGCTCGTAGAGGGCGTCGCGGTTGACGTCCAGAAGGCCGAGCATGGAGATGGCGACGGGCAGGAGGCCCACCGCCGCCAGGGCGAGGGCGATGCGGGGGAGCAGCCCGAAGCGCAGGCGAAGGGATTTCACGCGGATCGGGGGAAGCGGTAGCCCGTCCCGCGCTCGGTGACCACGTAGCGGGGGCGGTTGGGCTCGGGCTCGATCTTGCCGCGCAGCCGGTGGACGTGGACCCGCAGGGCGTCTTCGAACACCTCTTCCCGGGGCCAGAGGCGGCGCAGGAGGAAGTCGGTCGCCACCACGCGGCCGGCGCTCCGCATGAGCACGTAGAGGAGCTTGGTCTCGGTCGCGGTGAGCGGCACGGGCCGGCCGTCCACGTTGATGCGCTGGTGGGCGAAGTCGACGGCCAAGCGATCGTCCACGCGGACGACCGGCTGGAGCACGTAGGCGAAGTCGCCGATCCGGCGGAACACGCGCTCGACCCGGGCCACCATCTCCCGCGGGTTGAAGGGCTTGCGGATGTAGTCCTCGGCGAAGCCTTCGATCGCCTCGACGACCGTGTCTTCGGCGCCGACCGAGGTCAGCATGACGACGGGGAGATCGCTCCACTCCTGGAGCTTTTTGGCGAGATCCAGGCCGTCCATCCCCGGCAGGAGGATATCGACGAGGGCCAGGTGCGGCAGGCCCTGGCGGCTCACCAGCTCGAGCGCCTCTTCGGCCGAGGCCGCGGGCCAGACTTCGAAGCCGGCGGCCCCGAGCTCGCGGCGGATCAGCCGCAGGAGGTCCGGATCGTCCTCCACGGCGAGAATGCACCGGGAGGAGGTGCGCTCGGAAACCGGAAGGGTCGATTCAGGGGACATGGTGGTGGCTTGATCTTACCATCCTGGAAAACAGAACCTTCTGATGATATGTATGCATCTTGATGCCTTGCTCCGAGTTGCGGCGCATCCTCTTCGTGGAGGACGATCCGGACATCCGGACGGTGGCCACCATGGCTCTCGAGGCGGTGGGGGGATTTTCCGTGCTCGCCTGCGACTCGGGCACCCAGGCGATCGAGAAGGCCCCCGCGTTCAATCCCGACCTCGTGCTCCTGGACGTGATGATGCCGGGCCTGGACGGACCGGCCACCCTGGAGGCGCTGCGCCGGCTGCCCGAGATCCGGGAGACGCCCGTCGTCTTCATGACCGCCCGGGTGCAGGCGCACGAGGTGAACCGCTATAAGGAGATGGGGGCGGCCGACGTCATCGCCAAGCCGTTCGACCCCATGGCGCTCGCGGACACCGTCCGCTCGATCTGGAGCGGCCTCGCCTCCTGAAGGAAGCCGGATGGATCAGGGCCTCCCCAGGGATCTCCGGGAGTACTTCTCCGAGCGCCTCCCCCACCGCCTTCGCGAGGTGGAGGACGCCTGGCGCGACGTCCGGGAGTCCGGCTGGGGCCCGGAGCCCGTCAAGCGCCTCCACCGCCTCGCCCACTCCCTCGCCGGAACCGGGTCGACTTTCGGATTCCCCGCGGTGAGCGAAGCCGCCCGGCGGCTGGAGATCCTCCTCCAGGGCACGGTCGAGGGGACCGCCCCGCCGCCTTCCCCGGAGAGGGTCGAGAATCTCCTGGGCGAGCTTCGCGAGGCCTCGGAGCTCTCCCCCGGAAAAGAGGCAGGGGCGGGGCTCGCCCCCGTCCGGGCGGGGACGAGCCCCGCCCCTGCACCCGGGCCCGGCGCCGAGCGGCTCCTCTTCCTCGTCGAGGACGATCCCGAGCTCGGCCAGACGCTCGCCCACCAGCTCCAGCATTTCGGGTACCGGGTGCGGCTCTTTCCGGACATCGCCTCCTTCGAGCAGGAGATCGCCCGGGAGCTCCCCACCGTGGTGCTCATGGACGTCATGTTCCCCGAGGGCCGGCTGGCCGGGGCGGAGCGGATCCGGGCGCTGCGGGAGAGGTACGGCGAGGCCTTGAAGGTGATCTTCTTCTCCTCCCGGGGGGACCTGGCCGCCCGCCTGGAAGCAGTGCGCGCCCGGGGAGACGCCTATTTCACCAAGCCGGTCGACATCCCCGCGCTCGCCGACACCCTGGACCGCCTGACCGAGGTCCGCCCGGTGGATCCGTACCGCATCCTCCTCGTGGAGGACGATCCGGACCTGGCCGCGTTCTCCGCCCGCGCTCTGCGGGAGGCGGGGATGGTGACCGCCATCGTGTCCGATCCCATGGAGGTCATGGGTCCCCTGGGAGATCTGGAGCCGGACGTGATCCTGATGGATCTCTACATGCCCGGCTGCACCGGCCCCGAGCTCGCGGCGGTGCTGCGCCAGCAGGAGCGCTGGGTGGGCACGCCGATCGTGTTCCTGTCCACGGAAGAGGGGCTGGAGCAGCAGATCGCGGCCATCAACTCCGGCGGAGACGAGTTCCTGACCAAGCCCATCTCCCCCGCGCACCTGGCCGCCGCGCTCGCGGCCCGGGCCCGCCGCGGCCGCCTCCTCGGCTCTCTCATCTCCTACGACGGGTTGACCGGCCTCCTGAACCACGGCAACCTCAAAATCCGGCTCGAAAGCGAGCTCTCTTTAGCCGCCCGCGAACGGTGGGAGGTGGCCTACGCCATGATCGATCTCGACCGCTTCAAATCGATCAACGACGAGCACGGCCACGCGACCGGCGACCGCCTGCTCCGCAACCTCGCCATGCTCCTGAAGCAGCGCCTCCGCCGCTCGGACGTGGTGGGCCGCTACGGTGGAGACGAATTCGCCGTGATCCTCCCCCACACCGACAGCGCCACCGCCCACCGGGTCCTGGAGGAGATCCGCGACAGCTTCTCCCGCCTCCCCCACTTCGCCGGGGACCGCGAGATCACCACGACCCTGAGCTGCGGTATCGCGGTCTACCCTGCTTGCTCCTCCGCGGAAACGCTCGCCGAAGCGGCGGACGCCGCGCTCTACACGGCCAAGAAGAGGGGGCGGAATCGGGTGGAGATGGCGGGATAGGAAGAAGACGGAAGGACACCAAGGACACCAAAGACACCAAGGACCAGGGACGGAAAGGACGCGCCTTTCCTCGTCCTTGGTGTCGTTGGTGTCCTTGGTGTCCTTTTTTCTAGTGCGTGGCCTCGGCCCTTCGCCGGGAGGCGAGGAGCCTCTGGAGCTGCTGGAGGTCGACCGGCTTGACCAGGTGGTGATCGAAGCCCGAGAGCTTGCCGCGCTCGCGGTCTTCGCGGTTCCCGTAGCCGGTCACGGCGATCAGGAGCAGGCCTTCGTTTTCGGGCTCGAGCCGCAGCCTTCGCGCCACTTCGTAGCCATCCACCTTCGGCAGCCCGATGTCCAGGAGGACGACCTCCGGCCGGTGCTTGCGGACGGCGGCGAGCGCCTCTTCCCCATCGTGGGCGATCTCGACCTCGTGGCCCGCGATCTCCAGGATCTTGCCCAGGGTCTCGGCCGCGTCCTGGTTGTCGTCCACCACGAGGATCCTGCGGCCGGCCACGGGCCTTACGGAGATGACGCTCTCCCGCGCGGCCGGGGCCGGAGCCCGCTCCTCGCCGACGACCGGAAGCCGCACGATCATCTCGGTGCCGCGCCCCGGCCCTTCGCTCGATGCCTGGACGCTTCCGCCGTGCAGCTCGGCCAGGCTGCGCACGAGGGCGAGGCCGATCCCCAGGCCGCCTTCCGAGCGGTCGAGCGACTGGCTCACCTGGGTGAACAGGTCGAACACCCGGGCGAGCATCTCCGGGGGGATGCCGATCCCCTCGTCCTTCACCCGGATCCAGGCCTCGCCTTCGTGGCGCTCCACGGTGAGCCAGATCCGTCCCCCCTCGTGCATGTACTTGGCGGCGTTGTTCAGGAGGTTGGAGACCACCTGGGCGAGGCGCGTCAGGTCGGCGCTCAAGCGCACCGGCTCGGGCGGAAGCGTGAGGACGAGGGTGTGCTTGCGGCCGTCGATCAGCGGGCGGCTCGTCTCCACGGCCTGGGCGATGACCGCGGTGACGTCGACCTCCTCGCGGTGAAGCTCGACCTTGCCGCGCGTCACCCGGGAGACGTCCAGAAGGTCGTCCACCAGCCGGGCGAGCTGGCGCACCTGGCGGTCGATCACGTCCCGCGCCCAGGAGAGGTGGTTGTCGGTCGAGCCGAGGAGCTGGATGACCTGGGTGGCGTTGCGGATCGGCGCCAGAGGGTTTCTGAGCTCGTGGGCAAGCATGGCCAGGAACTCGTCCCGGCCGCGGAGCGCCGACTGGAGCTCCGCGGTCCGCTCGGTCACCCGGTGCTCCAGCTCGCTCTTGGCGATCTTCAACGACGAGCTTTCCAGCAGCTCCCACTCCCCGTGCCGGCGGGCCAGGGCGAACTGGTGGTTGCGGCAGACGTCGAGCACGGCCTCGGCCCCGCAACGGTCGAGCGAGTAGGAGCAGAGACCGATGATCCTGCCACGGGAGAAGGTCTCGTTGACCGCCGCTTCATAGGCCACGAAGTCGTCCCAGCCGCTCTCTTCGAGCCACGACGTGTTGCCGGTGAGCCGCAGCCCTTCGTACCCGGCCGCCAGGGCGCGCTGCTCCCAGTCGATCCACAACTGGAGCGTGTCGCACCCGTCCTGCCCGCCGGTCCTCAGATACCAGTCCTCGTAGTCGAGGATCTCGATCTGGCCCCGGGAGAGGAAGCCCTCGAAGTCGGGCATGGCCGCGTGCATCAGCGCCGTGGCCTCCGCGGCCCGGAGCGGATCGGAGGCCACCCACAGGCACAGCTCGTTGGCGCGCAGCCCCGCGGTGAAGTAGGGCACCAGCGTGTCGATCAGATCCGCTTTGGTGCGGTAGAACTGACAGAAGTGGGTCCCCAGGGGGACCTGTCCGACGGCCTGAATTCCACTGTCTCTGCCCGGTTGCATCACCCGTTGTTCCTCCTGCAGGCAGTAATCCCCTCGGCCAACACCTCTCGCGCTCGCCGGAATGTTCCCCAGACGGATTGCCGCTTCGCCCTATGGTAAGCGATTCAGGGGCGCTCAGGATTCCCCTCTCCACTCGTTTCTTTGAACCACGGGGAGCTGCAGGGCCCTCTCCCGGTCGAGCTCGAGCGAGCCCACGTGGAGTGCCAGGGGAGACTGGACCCACTTGTAGATCGAGCGGGTGAAGAGCACGGCGAAGCGCTTGGCCCAGGCGTCCAGCCGGCCGGCGTCCACCTCGGGGAAGAGCGAGCGGAGAGCCACGGCGACCTCGTCCGGCGCCAGCTTCTCGCCCGCGTAGAGGTAGAGGCAGGCGTCGAGCACCGGGAAGGGCATGAGCTCGTTTTCCGCCGTCTGCGCTGCGGCGAGCTCGGGTCCCGGCTCGGTTTCCAGGGTCTTTCGGATCCCCTCGAAGCCGTAGCGCTCGAGGAACCGCTCGAGGAGCGCCACCACCACCGTCTTGGGGACGTTCGCGATCACCGACAGCGCCCCTTCGAGGTCGCCGCCGATCGTGGTGTAGCCCACGGCCTTCTCGCTCATGTCCCCGGTCTGGAGAAAGAGCGCACCCGAGCTGTTCGCCCAGTTCCACATGCGGGCGGCACGGATGCGCGCCTGGACGTTCTGGCGCGTGATCTCCGTGGGGTCCTCGCCCGCGAGCATCTCCCGGGTGGCGTCCACCTCGCGGTCGAACGCCTCTTCGATGGGCACGACGCGCAGGGGCACGCCCAGCTCCTCGGCGAGGATCGACGCCGCGTCGCGCGTGCCCTCCCCCGAGTAGCGGGTGGGCATGTAGAAGGTGGTGATCAGCCCGCCGACCCGCTTCCGGTGCTCCTCGTCGCCCAGCTCGCCTTCGGGATCGCTCTCCCGGGAGAGGAGGTCCGCGGCGCGCCAGGCGAGGAGCAGGGTGAGCATCGAGTCCCGGCCACCCGACAGGGCCACACCCAGGGAGCGGAAGGCGCCGGACTTCTTGAAGTAGTCCTTGACGCCCAAAGACAGCGCCTCGATCAGGTCGTCCAGGACCTCTTCGCGCGCCGTGCGGGCGGGCCGGCCCGCCGCGGGAAGGAAGAGGTCCGTGGCTGCGGGAGCCGGATAGGCGAGCCCCGACCGGTCGGCCGTGGGCCGCTCGACCTTGAGCACCGGCACGGAGACTTCCTGGCGCTGGAACGTTTCGCAGTCCACCCGCCAGGTGGAGGCCTCGCGCCGCGACCGGAGCGTCCGGTCGAGGTCCACCACGCACGAGGCCCAACCCTCTTTGAAGCGCGGGGAATCGAGCATCGGCCGGCCGTTCTGGAACACGAGGCCGCCGCCGTCGAAGATCAGGCCGTCCTGGGCTCCGACCGTGTTGGCGTAGACGAGCGTCGCCTGGTTGTCCGACGAGCGGGTGGCGAGCATCTCCTGGCGCGTGGAGGTGACGCCCATGCGATAAGGCGAGGACGAGACGTTCGCCACGATCTCGGCGCCCGAGTAGCACCGGCGGCGCATGGGGCCGTCCGGCGACCAGACGTCTTCGCACACCTCGGCGGCCAGCACGCCGAAGTCGAATTCGAAGAGGTAGTCCCCGAGGGGGACGCCGTCCGCGTCGAGCGCCAGGCCCGGCGATCCTTGCGAGAACGTACGGGCCTCGTAGAACACGTTGTAGGTGGGGAGCTTCTCCTTCGGGATGAAGGCCAGGATCTCGCCGGAGTGGACGACCGCCGCGCAGTTGAAGATCTGCCCGCCCGCGCCCACCGCGATCCCGACGACGAAAACGGTGGCCAGATCCGCCGTCTCCTGGGCGAACCGTTCGAGCTCCGTGCGCTGGGACGCGAGAAACGCCCGCCACTGCACCAGGTCCTCCGCCGGATACCCACCCACCACCTGCTCCGAAAAACAGCCAACCGTCACCCCCGAAGCCGCCATGGCGCGCGCCTGCGCCAGGACCTTGTCCACGTTCGAGCGGACCGCGCCCACGGTGGGGTTGACGTTTCCAATTCCGATCTTGATCAGTCGCATGGACGATCTCCTGGCATTCTCCGGTGGGAGCGTCTGGAGTGCGTGAACATCGAGAGGGATCAGTAGAGGGTCAACTCCGGCGCAACCTTTGCGATGGCGTCGAAGTCTCTGTCGTTGTGCAGAAGCACCAAACTGTGCTCGATCGCTGTCTGAGCGATCAGGCAGTCGATGGTACTGCGGAGCGTGATTCCGACCCGCCGGCAGCGATAGTACAGCCGGGCAGCTTCCCGATAGCTGGTCAGCGGGTCCAGGAGATGGAAAAAGCGCTGTGTTCGCAGGTACTTATCGAGGCGCGCAAAGCTGGTGTCCGAATCTGCGCCCTGCAAGAGCTCCTGATAGATGACGCTGGTGATCCCGAACGGCTGCCCGGCGTCGAGCAATCTCAAAAATTCGGTTGCCGCCTCCGTTGTCTTTCCCTTGAGGTAGTCGATCCAGACGGAGGTATCCACAAGGATCACCCCTACGCCTCCTCGTTACGCAGCTTCTTGTAGTCGTAATCCGGCCGGATACCTCCCGTGCCCCGGAGCTCCCGCACGTCCATCCGGCGCCGGCTCGCGATGAGCTCCCGAAGCGCCAGGTGCACAAGCTCTTTCTTGGTGCTAACGCCAGCGTAACGGAGCGCCTCTTCCACCAAAGCCTCGTCCAGGTCTATGTTGGTCCGCACGGCATACACCTCCTATGTGTATCCTACCGCGCGACGGGCCTTAGCGCCAACCTGTATACCGCCGCCCCGGCTCCCAACCGCGATCTCGGCAGCCTCCCGGGCGAACCGCATCTCTAGGAGCCAAGCTCGCCGGTTCCCCGATCGATCCTGGCGCCACGATCTTCTTCCAGCTCGGTTTCAGGGTTGAGGATCTGATGGACGATACTGACCTCCATCGCAAGATCCAATGGATCTCCCTGGATCGTCGATTCGACGATGATTGGACAATCTTCAGGAATCAGCTTCGCAGCCAGCCGAAAGCCGTGTCCCGCGGAAAACCCGATCGGAATGTGCCGTCCCTGGGGGTCGACCTCGCTGATGTGGACCTGTCTCAGCCTGGGACCGAAGCGCTGGAGCATGCTGATCGCCACGCCCATCGTGGGATCGACCTGCCGGGCATGCCCGATGTCGAAGCAGAAACCCGCTTCCGGCAAGCGGTCGAACACGAATTTCAGCTCCGGGACCGTGCGCCCTCTGTTCTTTCTCTGGTCCATGTTCTCAATGCAGAGGCGGCGTCCCAGGAATCTCCAGGAGGAGAAGTCAGAGATGATGTCCGGATGCACGATGATCGGCCATTCCGCAGGCAATCCCATCAAGGCACGGATCAGATCGGGCTCCTCGAGGCTCTTCAACTGGCTCGGAGCATGGAGGGAGACATGGCGGAAACCATCGAGCGGCAGAGCGTCGATTGCCCGCAGAAGCGGATCGAGTTCGGAATTACGAAGCGCCGAGAGCTCGATGGCCGGAAGGTCCAAAGAACGCGAAATGGCCACTCCGGCGAGGAAATCGCACTTGGCCAAGGCACCTGTCGAGAAACCCAGGGTGCGCATCAGTAGATTTCGCCCCGGGCACCAGCCAGCGCGGGCCAATCCCGCGAATATTTCTTGCGCAGGAGATCAAAGGCTAGGAGCGGAGAGGGCTCGTCCTGAGTCATTTCGACCGCCAGTCCCTCCACGTCCTTCTCTGGCCGCCCCTCTCCTCGGGGCGAATCACTCTCGCCATCTCACCTCCTCCGCCCCTATTCTGTCATGCCCACCACCTTGGAGGTGCTACCCGGCGACAAGATCTCCTACCCCGCCGCCAGCCGCGCCTCCGCCTCCCGCACCTCGACCCGCCCCAGGCGCCCTTCGGCGGTGAGGTGGAGGACCATGACCTTGGCGGCGTGGAGCTGGTGCAGGAGCTCGGCTTCGATGCCGAAGTCGGCGCTGAGCTCCATCGTCCGGACGGGCGGAGTGGGGCGGCGGCGGTCGAGGCCGCCGTAGCGCCTCAGGTTGTACTGGGACCAGGAGATGAGGAGGGCCGCACCGCTCCCGGAAAGAAAAAGAAAAACTGACAGGCCGAGGCCCGTCAGGCGCGCCTTCGAGAGGACAAAAGGATGGTTCATGGAGGGGCATCTTGCCCTCGCGAGATTACGGAGAAGATTACGGAGACAGGATCTCTTGAGCCCGTCGGACAGGATGGCCCTTTATCTCGGCACCTGTTATAATGGGGATCGTGATAGCCTCCTTTGCGAACGTGGGTACCGAGAACGTGTTTGACGGTCTCGCCAGCAAGGAGGCCCGCTCTGTCTGCCCTATCACGCTATGGGCGGTCGCACGAAGGAAGCTGACTCAAATCAACCGGGTCCGCGAGGTTGCCGAGTTGGCCGTGCCACCCGGAAACCGGCTTGAGCGCCTGAAAGGCGACCGTGTCGGGCAATATAGTATCCGCATCAACGATCAGTACAGAGTCTGTTTCCGCTGGAAGGAAGGTCAAGCCTATGACGTCGAAATCACGGACTACCACTAGCTCCAAGAGGACCAGGAACACCTCCCAGGGCAAAGACCGTCTGGTGGAGCGCCGGCTTCCCACCCATCTCCCTCCGACGCATCCTGGCGAAATGCTGCTGGAGGAGTTCCTGAAGCCTCTGGAAATCAGTCAATCGGCTTTCGCGATCCGGCTGGGTGTCTCCTTTCCGAGGCTCAACGAGATCATTCGCGGCAAGCGCTCCGTCACTCCGGACACTGCGCTTCGGCTGGCGCGCGTTCTCGGCATGTCGGCGGATTTCTGGCTGGGGCTTCAGCAGGACTGGGACCTCTGGCACGCCATGCACAGCCAGGAAGCCGCTGAGATCGAACGGCTCGAACCGCTCCGGCGTCGCGCCTAGAGCACCGCCCGCCGCAGCGCGTCCCGCTTCTCCGGCCAGTCGTTGATCGGCCGTGGGAGGCGCTCGGCGGCGATCACCAGCTCCAGGGATTCGCGGAGACCTTCCGCCAGGTCGGCCGCGGGGAAGAGCGCCCGGCGGGCGGCTTCGTCGTCCACCTGCTCGAGCTCGCAATCCCACAGGCGGGCGGCCAGGGAGCGC
>DATEIO010000325.1:0-3021 GCA_035278895.1 Thermoanaerobaculia bacterium
AAGAATCTTTCGAGAGGTCCTCGTCATGACGCACAAGAGCTTCGCCCTGGCGCTCGCCCTGCTGGCCGTGCCCTCCCTGTCCCAGGCCCAGGGGAATGGCGCCCTGGTGGGATTCCAGAACCATGGAGACTACGTGCTCTCCGTCGACGGCAAGCCGGTCCCGGGGGCCGAGATCTACAAGAGCGAGAGGGTGCCGGCCATCCTCGTCCTCACCTCGGCCCTGCCCACGCCCGTCCTGCTCACGCCGCGGGCGGGCACGGTCGAGAAGGTCAACGTGATGAAGGTCGCCAAGCAGCCGGACGGCACGGTGAACCTGCTCCCCTCGCCCACGGTAGGGATGATCGGAAACTTCCAGACGCAGGGCGAGAACGTGAGCTTCACGTACGACAGCCGCAAGGCGCTCCTCACGGTCAAGCCGCCGCTCATCGGTCTCCAGAAGGCCGCCGCGCTCAAGGGCTACAGCCCCGAGTACGTGCGGATCGCGAAGACCTACACGCCGAACTCCCTGGCCCTCGCGGATCTGAGGAAGGAAGCCCAGCCGGTGACGGTGCGGGTGATCTTCGGCTCCTGGTGCCCCCACTGCCGGGCCCACCTCCCCTATCTCCTGCGTGTGGAAGACGAGCTCAAGGGCTCGAAGATCAAGTTCGAGTATTTCGGGCTCCCCCGTCCGCCCCAGGCCTGGGAGCACCCCGAGGTCAAGCGCCTCGGCGTCAACGGCGTCCCCACGGGCATCGTCTACGTGGGCGGCAAGGAGGTCGGCCGCATCATGGGCGAAGGCTGGAGCACGCCCGAGGTGATCCTCAACAAGATCCTGCACACGAATCAGGCGGCCCAGGCCAAGAAGGGCGGGTAAGAAGAAAGGCAAAGGACACCAGGGACACCAAAGACACCAAGGACAAAAAAGCAGATTCCTCGTCCTTGGTGTCGTTGGTGTCCTTGGTGTCCTTCGAGTAAAGCGGCCCCCTACCCCGACAGCACCCTCAGCGGATCCACCCCCCCGTTGTGCCACGAAGCGTCCGGCGACTGAAGCTCGCCCGGGGACGCAAAGCGGGAGAGCCCCAGCTCGCGCAGCCGGGGCTCCAGGGCCCAGGCGTCCTTGCCGGCGAGGGCCGCGCCCTGGAGGCGCCCGCGCCAGGGAGCGAGCAGGTCCGGCAGCCGGGAGAGGTCCGGCAGGGGGTGGATGCGGACCGTCCGCAGGCCCGGCGAGGGGCGGAAGGCGGGATCGGGATCGACGATCACCGTTCCGGCCTGAAGCGAGAGCGGCTCCTGCCGGAGCCCCCGCATCTCGGCCTCCAGGCGCACGTGCTGCACCGCCGCAAGCTCCGGCCGGATGGACGGTCCGGCCGGCCAGCGGCGGGCGAGGTCCGAAAGCGCCTCCCCCAACCGTCCGGCCAGAGCCGCGGCATCCCCGGCCGTATAGACGGCGGCGATCGAGAGACACCCCCGCTGGTCGAAGAGGGCGACGTCGCGGGCCAGTCCGAAGACGATGTCCTGGAGAACCGCGTCCGCTCCCACCACGGCCAGGCTGGTCTTGGGGCCATATCCGATCACCCGGCCCGGCGCCCGGCGTTCGAGATCGGAAAGCGCCTCCTGCTCTCCATAGGCGATCACCGTGTCCACCCCGGCGAGAACGGGCGCTTCGAGCTCGGCCTCTCCGCCCGGCCAGGTCACGGCGGCCACGGCGCCGGCCAGGCGTGGCTCCCGGCGGGCGAGGGCTTGAAGAAAGGCCGGGGCGAAGAGCGGCTCGGCCGAGGGGGATTTCAAGAGCACGGCACGCCTTAGCGCCAGCGCCGGCAGGAGCGGCTGGACGGTCAGGGCCGGGAGGTTTCCCGCGAGCACCACGAGCACCGGCCCGGCATCCGCGGGAGCCGGGGCCCGCTGGAAGACCGCCGCGGCGGTCTCGCGCCGCACTCCCCCGAGCACCGCCTCCAGTGCCGCGTCGAGCCCCGGCCGCGAGAGGCGGCAGAGGCGCGCAAGGGCGGGATCGAGCGCCCGCCGCTCGAGCGAGCCGGGCCGGAGGAAACGCGCCACCGTGTCTCCCCAGGCGGCGAGGAGGTCGTCCCCCGGGATCGCCCGGAGCGCCTCCGCCCCCTCGCGCAAAGAGGATACGAGGAGCGCCAGCGCCTCCGGATTCCACCGCGCCGAGGCGTAGCGAGCTCCGGCCCCGCGCTCGGCCGGCCGGAAGAGGGGTTCGAACGGCTGGGCCAGGGGAGTCGGAAGGAAGGCGTCGCGCAGCATCGGGAGATTAATATCAGGAGGATGCGCGCCACGGTCAGCCACTTCGAGATCCCCGCCCGCGACCTCCCCCGGGCCGCTCGTTTCTACCGCGAAGTCTTCGGCTGGACGGTCGATCCCCTCCCCTGGGAAGGACACCCCTATTACAAAGTCCGCGGCGCGGCCGGTGATACAACCGGGGGCCGCGAGGGGATCGACGGCGGCCTTCTCCCCGCGGGCCAGGGCATCGAGCACCCGCTCCTCATGATCCACGTCTCCGGAGCGGACCTCGAAGCTTGCCTCGAAAAGATCGTGGAGGCGGGAGGCTGGATCGACCTGCCCGCCACTCCCGTCGGCAAGATGGGGCTCTACGCGCGGTTTCGGGACCCGGAGGGGAACCTGCTGGGGTTGTGGCAGGGGAGCTAGCGGAGCCTCGTCAGAAAGGACTACAAGGACACCAAGGACTGCAAGGACGAATTCCTTGTCTTCAACGTCCTTGCAGTCCTTGGTGTCCTTGCAGTCCTTGGATCCTGCCCCGCGGGGCGGCTCAACCGCCTCACAGGGCGACGCTCTCGCCTCGCGAGGCGGCTCTCTCGCCCTGCGAGGCGGCGCTCTCGCCTCACGAGGCGGCTCCGTCGCCCCACGGGGCGGCGCTCTCGCCTCACGAGGCGGCTCCGTCGCCCCACGGGGCGGTGCTCTCGTCTCACGAGGCGGCTCCGTCGCCTTACGGGGCGGCGCTCTCGCCTCACGGGGCGGCTCCGTCGCCCCACGGGGCGGTGCTCTCGTCTCACGAGGCGGCTCCGTCGC
>DATEIO010000326.1:0-3058 GCA_035278895.1 Thermoanaerobaculia bacterium
CTGGAGCCGCACGTTCGCGGCCACCGTCAACGTTCCGATCTTCACCGGCCGGCGGGTCGAGGCCCGCATCGCCGAAGCCCGCGCCGAGCGCGAAGAGGTCCTCCTGGAGCAGCGCGACGCCGAGCGCCAGGTCGAGCAGGAGGTCCGCCAAGCCCTCCTCGCCGTCGAAAACGCCAAGAGCCGCGTCGAGCTCGCGGCCCAGAGCGTGCGCCTCGCCGAAGAAGAGCTCGAGCTCGCGAGCGACCGTTTCAAGGCCGGCGTGGCCTCCTCCATCGAGGTGGACAACGCCCAGACGTCCCTCGCCAGCGCCCGCGACCTCCGCCTGGACGCCCAGGCCGACGAGGCCCAGGCGCGCTTCGATCTCGCCCGCGCCACCGGCCGCATCCGTACCCTGATCCCGAAGGGAGAGAGCTGACATGAGCAGTCCGATGAGAGTGGAGAGAGAGAAACCCGGTCCGGAAGAGCCGGAGGTCCCGGCCGCCAAACCCCGCCGGGGCGCCAGGCGCTTCATCACCCTGGGCGTTCTGGCCCTTCTGCTGATCGCCGCGGCGATCGCGGGCGCCCGCACCGTGAGCTTCTACGAGCACCACGAGACCACCGACGACGCGCAGATCGACGGCCACATCGACCCCGTCCTCCCCCGCGTCTCCGGCTTCGTCGCCGAGGTCCTCGTCAAACAGAACCAGCCCGTCCGGGCCGGCGACGTCCTCGTCCGCATCGATCCGCGCGACCTGCAGACCAAGGTGGACCAGGAGCTCGCTTCGCTCGTCAACGCCCAGGCCGCCGTGTCCGTGGCCGAGGCCGCCGTGGCCTCGAACCGCGCCCGGGTCGCCGCGAGCCAGGCCGACATCGCCGCGGCCCGCACGCGCGAGCAGCAGACCGGAGCCGACGTCGCCCGCTACAAGGCGCTGTGGGACAAGGAAGAGATCTCCCAGCAGCAGTACGAAGCCGCCCGCGCCACGGCCGACGCGGCCCGCGCCGCCGTCGAAGCGGCCCGCGCCACGTCGCAGTCCGCCGCCTCCCAGGTCCAGGCCGCAGAGCAGCAGGTCGCCGCGGCCCGGGCCCAGGTGGCCCAGCACCAGGCCGCGCTCGAAGCCGCGAAGCTCCAGACCTCCTACGCCGTGATCACGGCCCCGGTCTCCGGCGTCGTGTCCAAAAAGAGCGTCGAGATCGGGCAGTTCGTCCAGGCCGGCCAGCCGCTCATGGCCATCGTCCAGGGGCACGACGTCTGGGTGACCGCCAACTTCAAGGAGACCCAGCTCGCCAAGATGAGCCCCGGCCAGACCGTCGACGTCGAGGTGGACGCCTACCCCGGCACCGTCTTCCACGGCCGCGTCGAATCGCTCGCCGCCGCCACCGGAGCCAAGTTCTCCCTGCTGCCGCCCGACAACGCCACGGGCAACTTCACCAAGGTCGTCCAGCGCATCCCGGTCAAGATCGTCTTCACCGGCCCGCCCGACCCCAAGCGCCCGCTCCGCGTGGGCATGAACGTCAACGTCGTCGTCAACGTGGGTTGAGGAGAGGACCGCGGACCATGGCCCAGCAGGGCGCCAACAAGTGGATCATCACGATCACGGTCATTCTGGCCTCCATGATCGAGCTGATCGACACCTCGATCGTCAACGTCGCCCTCCCCCAGATGATGGGCAACCTCGGGGCGACCCTGGACCAGATCGCCTGGGTGGTGACCGGCTACGTCGTGGCCAACGTCATCGTCATCCCCATGACGAGCTGGTTCGCCACGGTCTTCGGCCGCAGGAACTACTTCGTCGGCTCGCTCGTCCTCTTCACCATAGCCTCCTTCTTCTGCGGCCACGCCACCACGCTGTGGGAGATGGTCCTCTTCCGCTTCCTCCAGGGCGCGGGCGGCGGCGCCATGCTCTCGACCTCCCAGGCCATTCTCGTCGAGACCTTCCCGCCCGAAGAGCTGGGCCTGGCCAACGCCCTCTTCGGCCTGGGCGTCGTCGTCGGCCCCACCGTCGGCCCCACGCTCGGCGGCTGGATCACCGACAGCTACTCCTGGCGCTGGATCTTCTACGTGAACCTCCCGATCGGCGTCGTGGCCGTGCTCATGGCTATGGCCTTCATCCCCGCGCCGAAAGAAACGCGGGTGATCAAAAAAGTGGACTGGGCAGGGATCGGGCTCCTGGTCGCCGGCATCGGCTCGCTCCAGATCGTGCTCGAGCGCGGCGAAGCCGAAGACTGGTTCTCGGCCCGCTACATCATCGTGCTCACCGCCGTGGCCCTCTCCGGCATCGCCGCCTTCATCTGGCGGGAGCTCACCACCGCGAATCCCGTCGTGGACCTCCGGGTGCTCAAAGACCGCTCGCTCGCCGTGGGGACCCTCTTCACCTTCATCATGGGCTTCGGGCTCTACGCCTCGGTCTTCATCTTCCCCGTGTTCGCCCAGAATCTCCTGGGCTTCACGGCCATGCAGACCGGCCTCATCCTCCTGCCCGGCTCGATCGCCACCGGCATCATGATGCCCGTCGTAGGCCGTCTGCTCCAGAAGGGCGTGCCGCCCCAGCTCATGAACGCGGCGGGATTCTTCTGCTTCTTCCTGTTCACCTGGCTCCTCTCCCACTCCACCCTCGCCTCGGGCCGCCACAACTTCTTCTGGCCCCTGATCCTGCGCGGCGTGGGCCTGGGGCTCCTCTTCGTGCCCCTGACCACCATGGCCCTCTCGAACCTCAAGGGCAAAGACATCGCCCAGGGCGCGGGCCTGACCAACATGATGCGCCAGCTCGGAGGCTCCTTCGGGATCGCCTTGGTCGCCACCTTCATCCAGCACCGCTCCTGGACGCACCGGGTCAACCTGCTCTCCAACCTCTCGATCTACGACCCCGCCGTCCGCGAGAGGCTCGCCGCCACGACCGGAGGCCTGATGTCTCGGGGATCGGACTTCTACGACGCCCAACGCCAGGCCTACGCCGCCCTGGAGGGCTCGGTCGTCCGCCAGACCTTCCTCCTGACCTACATGGACGCCTTCCGCGTCGTCGGCGTCTTCTTCCTCTGCTGCATCCCGCTTCTCCTCCTCTTCAAGAGGAAGCGCGGAGGA
>DATEIO010000327.1:0-2385 GCA_035278895.1 Thermoanaerobaculia bacterium
TTTCCCGCACGCCGCCGAAGATTCCCGGGCTCCGCAGAATTTTACGGCGCCCGGCCGAAGATTCCCGGGGCCGGCAGAATTTTACGGCGCGCGGCCGCGATTTCCCGAAGTTTCCAGAACTTTACAGCGGTCGGCGGAAGATTCCCGCGGTCGGCAGAATCTTCTGGGAGACGCCGGAATCTTCTGCAAGCCGGCCGAAGATTCTGCGCCGCGGCGGAAAATTATGGCGGCCCGCGGAATCTTCTGCGGGCCGCCGAAATTTTCTGTGAGGCTCAGGCGGCTTGTGTGGCGCTCGGCTGGACTTGCTGGGCGCGCTTCTTTTTCCGGTTCGCGGAGATGAGCCAGAACAGGCCTCCCGCAGCCAGAACGAGGAGCGAGATCCCCAGGATCGGGCGGACGGCGATCCAGGCGATGGCGATGGTGACCAGGGTGAGGACGAAGCTGGTCAGGAAGGCGAAAAGGCCGATGCCGGCTCCCAGGAGGCTTCCGAACAGGGGGACCACGTCTCCCAGGACGGAGAGGGGACGGAAGATCAACCCGAGGCCGATGAACATGGAGAAGAAGCCGATCACCCGGAAGATCCAGGTCATCATCGTGTTCGCCGACTGGGCCGCCTGGAACATTTCGGCGCTGGTGTGCGTCCCCTCCTCCACCAGGAGGACCGTGTCTCCCGCGTCGGCCTGATACGCCGCGAACGTCTCGCCGGTCTGCACGGCCACGACGCTCGCCTGCTGCGGGTTGACGATCTGGAAGGAGATGCGGATGTCTCCGATCACGGGCGACGCGGGGTTCTCTCCCATGTAGAAACCACCGTTGGCGACCTGGGCCGCAAACCCTTCGGGGAGCGACTCGGCCGCGCTGGCGTCCACGGGCAGGTTCGTGGCCTCGTCGAGTTGGTCCACCTGCTCGGCGGCAAGGGTGAAGGCGCCCAGGCGGACGGGATCGGCCACGAAGGTGGTGGACGGCAGCGGGAAGTCGCCCGGATTTTCGTGTCCGGCCGACTCGTAGAAGGCGGAGGAGTCCACCGGGTCCGCAGACCAGGCTTTCTTGTATTCGTAGGTGGTGACGGTCTCTTCCCCACCGCCCAGCTTCTTTTTGGTCTCGGACTTCTCTTCTTCGATCCACTGGTACATCTCGACCTTGCGGATCAGCTTGACGGCGTCCGCCTGGATGCCCAGCTCGTCATCCGCGACCGGGCCGTCGGTGGCGATCGGGCCGGTGACGTGGACGAGCTTGCCCTCGTTGCCGGGCGAGACGGCGTCGGCGGGGACGGTCACGACGGCGCCGGCCCCCTCTTCCAGGCTGCGGGCGGTCTTGACCGCGCGCCCCTCGTTCCAGAACAGCAGGGGGAAGGAGAGGATGAACAGGATCAGGCCGATCAGCACGCTCTTGATCGACTCGGCAATACGCGAAAACCACGACTTGCTGGTCGTCACGGTGATTCGGTCGGGCATGGAGCTCTCCGTTTGGCGGCGGCCGGGGGCCGCACAGGCTTCCGTCCGGCGCGGGATGCGCCGGGGTCGCAACAGGCTCGGAACGTCCGGTGTGTCCCCGAATCGTAACACGGCGGCCGGTTGGGGGGAGCGGGAAAGGCCCGGGTCCTGATACTCTTGGCAGCCGGCGAGGTGCTCGATAAGCTGTCCTTGGAGCGCAGTCGCCGGACGTTTTTACGTACTTGGAGGTTTCAATGCCTGATTCCCAACCGAGCCCGTCGCATGTGCGGACGGCGCTCTTCGTCGATTTCGATAACATCTACCTGGGTCTCCAGCGGGAAGACCCCACGGCCGCCGAGCAGTTCGCCACGGACCCGACCCGGTGGCTGCTCTGGCTTCAGGACAGTCTCCCCCACGAGCATGAGGAGGACGACCGGAAGAGGAAGGTTCTCTTCCGGCGGTGCTACCTGAACCCGTCCCAGTTCGGCCGCTTCCGCCCGTATTTCACCCGCTCGGCCTTCGAGGTGGTGGACTGCCCGCCGCTCACCTCCGGCGGCAAGACGAGCGCGGACATCCACATGGTGATGGACATCCTGGACACGCTCTCCCATCCGACCCGGTTCGACGAGTTCATCATCCTCTCGGGAGACGCGGACTTCACGCCGGTCCTCCTGCGCCTGTCCAAGCACGACCGGAGGAGCGCCATTCTCGCGATTGGCCCGGCTTCGGTGGCGTACAAGGCGGCCTGCGATCTGCTCATCGACCAGGACACCTTCCTCGAGGAGGCGATCGGCGCCACGCCAACCCAGACCACCCGGGCGGCGGCGTCCCCGCAGACGACGGCGCTCGACGATCTTCTCCTCCGGATCGCGGACAAGGTCTACGAGCGGGCGTCGACGAGCGGCGAGCTGGTGGCCACGGAGCTGCCGCCCATTTTCCGGGAGTTCTCGGA
>DATEIO010000328.1:0-7027 GCA_035278895.1 Thermoanaerobaculia bacterium
CGATGGACGTCGGGCCGGATGGATTCATCTATGTTCCTTCGTGGATCGTTCACAAGACTGTCTTGAAGGTGAATCCGGACACAGGGGAGACAACCACGGCGGCGGTGGGGTTTCTCTCGCCGCTTTCGGTTCGCTTCGACCCGGAAGGACGGATGCACGTGCTGGATCAGATCGCGCACACCATCGTTCGCGTCGACCTCGCGACGGGCGCGAAGACGGTGGTGACGGAGATTCCACCCAATTCGGACAACTTCAACTTTGATTCCGAAGGGGATCTCTACGTTTCGAGCGCCGAGGACGGAGGGATTCGCCGGCTGACGAACAGCGGCAAGCTCAAGGAGATCAATCCCGCCGGAATGATCCTGCCGGGAGGTCTGGCCGTCCGGGAGGGTCCGGACGGCAAAGACGAGCTCTTCGTGGGCGACATGTTCACGCTGCGCAAGCTCGAGGTGGCCGGGAACCACGCCAAGCCGCAGGAAGTAGAACACATCAAGTTCATGGATCCGGCGAGCCTGATCACCGTTCAGTCGGTGTCCAACGCGGCGAACGGGTCGGACCTGATCCTGACGACCTGGTTCTTCGGCGGAGGAGTGCAAATCTGGAATCCAACGACTCATACGCCCATTGCCACGTACCGTGACCTCGCTTTCCCGTTGAACGCCATTGCGTTCGATGGCGATATCGCGGTTGCGGAGCTGGCGACGGGAAAAGTCATTCGCCTGAGTGACCGCTCGACCCTGGGCTCCGGGTTCGCCATCCCAACAGGCTTGGCCGCGATCGGTGAAGACCTGTACGTCGCGGACTTTGTCACCGGTGTCGTATCGAAAATCGTCGACGACGGAACGCCGCTGCCCTCGCCCGTGACGGTCGCTGCCGGTCTTTCGGCGCCTGAAGGTCTGACCGTCGATACCGACGGCGGCCTGCTCGTCGCCGAAACGGGCATTGGCCGTGTTTCGAAGATCGACGTCGTGACGGGGACGGTCACGACCGTGGCCTCGAACCTCGCCTTCGGAAACAATCCGGTCATTCCGTTCGTCGGTCCTCCGGCTTCGCCGACGTGGCTGAGCTTGACGACGGTGGTCGTGAGCCCGACGAGCAACGATCTTTACGTAGCTGGCGACAACGTCGGCGAGTCCCCTCGCAGTTACGCGAGTGTGATTTACAGAATCAAGCGATAGCTCGAAAGGAGTGTCATGAAGAAGATCGGTCTGTTCCTGTTCACCCTGGCCCTCGTGGCCGCGGCCCTCGTTGACCGGCCGGCGGAGGCCGCCAATTGCGTGAAGCCCGCCTGTCCCTCCTCCTTCGCCTGCTGCAACAACCTGGATTGCGAGGCCTATTGCCGCTCCATTGGCCGCGGCATGGGAGGCTGTCTGATATTTCCTGGAGCGACGGGCGGTTGCTGCGGCTGCAGGCCGCTCGAGGGCTGAACCCTCAGGGATTTGAAGACTCCGGGCGGATCAGCTCGGGGTCTTCTTCCTCTTCGTGGAGCCGTTCGACGAGGGCAGCGCGCCGCTCCAGCACGGCGCGCTGGTTCACGTAGCCCTTGTCGGTGATCTCGCCGGCCGGCAGCGACGGGGGCTCGGCCATCAGCAGAGCGCGGGCGATGCGCCGGCTGTTGGCGCGGTGCGTGGCATTGTGGCGGGCGAGTCCCGCGGCCAGTTGCTCGCGCACCTCGGGCCGGCGGATCAGCTCGGAGAGGGGCGCGTCGTCCGGCAGGCCGGGGCAGAGCGCGCGGCAGGCCGCGGGATTGGGGAAGGCGAGCAGGCCGATCTCTTCGCGGTCGTGGCCGGTCAACACCGCGTCTTGAAGGAGGGGCGAGCAGGCGGTGAGGAGCTCCAGGCGCAGCTCGCCCACGTGGACCCAGGTGCCCGACATCAGCTTGAAGTTCTCGGCGAGCCGGCCGTCGAAGAGGATGCCCTGTGACGGATCGTCCGGATTGGCGAGCTTGCCCGCGTCCCCCGTCTTCAAGAAGCCGTCTTCGTCGAACTGCTCGCGCGTCAGGTCCGGGCGCCGGAAGTAGCCGGGGGTCACGTTGGGACCTTGGACCCGCAGCTCGAATTTGTTGCCCGCGGGGGCCAGCTTGATCTCCGTGCCCGCTCCGGGCAGGCCGATCACGCCGGCCCGTTCGATCAGGAAATGGATCTGGGTGGCGCTCGGCGCCGTCTCCGTCGAGCCCCAGGCCGAGAGCATGACCACGCGCCGGCCCGTCGCTTCGGTGGAAAGCCGCTCCAGCTTCTCCCACAGGTGCTGCGGCAGCGCCGCGGCAGCGTAGAAGACCGCGTCCAGATCCTGAAAAAAGGTTTCGCGCAGCTCGCCGTCTCGCTCGAGGTAGGGGATCAGCATCTCGAAGCCGCGCGGCACGTTGAAATAGAATGTCGTGGGCACCTCCCGCAGGTTCCGGACCGTCGTCTCGATCAGGCCCGGAGCGGGTTTGCCGCCATCGATGTACAGCGTGCCGCCGTTGCGCAGCACCAGGTTGAAATTGTGATTGCCGCCGAAGGTATGGCTCCAGGGCAGCCAGTCCATGATGATAGGAGGACGGTCCTCCAGGAAGGGCCACGCCTGCGCGAGCACCTGCTGGTTGGAGCAGAGCATGCGTTGCGTGTTGAGGACTCCTTTGGGCTTGCCCGTCGATCCGGAGGTGAAAAGGATTTTGGCGATCGTGTCGGGCTCCACGGCCCCGAAACGGTCCGCGAGAGCCGGGTGCCGCGCGGTTTCCAAGAGCGAGCGGAAGAGGGTGCTTCCGAGCCCGTCCGGCGGATTCGCGCTGACGAGGATTTCCATCTTACCGACTGCCGCCAGGGCCTTGGCGAACCGGCCGCCATCCGCGGCGTAGACGAGGCCCGGGCGGGTCAGCTCGAAGATGTAGCGAAGCTGGGCATGGTCCTCGGCCAGCAGCGAGTAGGCGGGCGAGACCGGCACGGCGGGGATTCCCACCTGCATGGCGGCGAGTTGGAGCAGGCCGTGGTCCACGCCGTTGTCGGAGAGGAGCGCCACGGGCCGGTCCGGATCGAGACCGCGTTCCAGGAGGGCGCTCGCGATCCTTGAGACGGCGTCCAGGGCTTCCCCATAGGACACCCGGCGCCAGCCGCCCTCGGAGTCGCGCTCGGCCAGAAAGGTGCGGTTCGGAGCAGCGCCGGCCCAGTGGTGCAGGTGCTCCCCCAGGCAACGCGCATAGGGCTGTAGCTCGTGCCGCGAGCGCAGGACGAGTCCGCCCTCCGGGAGCGTGCGGGTCTCGATGGCAACGGGAGCGAGGCGGAGCGATTTGACGGGTGTCTTGCTCATGGCTGCGGCTCCGGATTGTATGTCAGATGCCAGACGATCTGGATTTCGCGAGCCGGGGGGCTACAATGTCCTGGAGAGGAGGCTTAAGCAAGCGTGACAACCCCATTGTCCTGGGTCCAGATCCAGCAGCGGCGGTTGCGAGCGATCCGGAAATCCATCAGTCTCCTCTTCACGGCTCCCTTTGCCCAGCAGTTGCTGGATGAGGTCGACGCCCTGCGCAAGCCGCCGAAAGTACGCCGGCGCATCGCCAGGGCGTCCGGCCCTTGGATGGAAGTCGCGAAGACGGTGATTCAGGCGGAGCATTCCGAGGACCCTGTCGCCGCGGCACATCTGTTCCTCGACGCCATTCAGCGGCTCCGACAGCTCGACCTGGTTCCCGGACCGCCCTCTTTCTTCGTGCTGGCGAGCCTTGTCGAATTCCTCGCCGGCTCTCAGGGTCAGGAGCTCACGAACCGGTTGCTCATCACCGAGTTTCGGCGCGCGCACGAGGCAGAGATCGCTGATCTTCTCGAAGTCGATCCCGAGGAATACGCAGGCCGGCGCGAGCACGGCCGGCTTGAGCTGGAGTTGCTCGAGAAGTGAGATGCGTCTTTCTCAGGGATTCTTTCAGTGCAATTCGGTGCTCTGAAGGGTAAGGTGTGACCATGGCAAATGCTGAACATGTTGCGGTTTTAAAGAGGGGAGTCACGGAATGGAATCGCTGGCGAAGCTTGACGAACCATGGCGCCGCCGATCTTTCCGGTGCTGATCTCTCCGGTATGAAGCTGAACGGCGTCGATTTCCTGAGGGCGAATCTTCAAGGTGCGGTCCTCGAAAGGACGCAGCTTGAGAACGCACAGCTCAAGGATGCGGATCTGACGGGAGCGAAGCTCGACAAGGCGAATCTGGAGCACGTGAACGCGCGGAGCGCGATCTTCGACGACGTCATGGCGCAGGAGCCCAACTTCGAGGTCGGCACGCTGCGAGGCGCTCGCTTCCGCCGGGCCCGGATTTCGGGAGGGAGATTTCACCGGGCCTACCTCAGAGATACGAACCTCAAGGATGCGGCCTTCACGGATTGCTGGTTCCGCTTTGCGAACTTCGAGGGAGCCCGCTGCGAGAACACCGATTTCTCCGGCTCGGATCTGCGATATGCCTCGATGGTCAAAACCAACCTGAAGGGCGCGAGCCTCACCGACGTCCACGTGTTCGGCATTTCGGCGTGGGGTGTCGAAACGGACGCCAGCACGCGCCAGGACCTCATCGTCGGGAGAAAAGAGGACGAGCGGGAGGCGCCGTTGCGGGCCCACGATCTTCAAACGGCGCAACTGCTGGGATTGATGCTCGACGGGGCCGGGGTCCGCGCTGTCCTCGATTCCATGACCTCGAAGCTGGTGCTCATCCTGGGAAGCTTCTCGCCCGCGGAGAAGGCGGTGCTGGACGCGTTGCGTTCGACCTTGCAGGGCCATGGCTACATCGCAGTGGAGTTCGACTTCGAACGGCCGTCAGACCGCGACTACGCTGAGACCGTGCTGACTCTCGTCGGGATGTCGCGCTTCGTGGTGGCCGATTTCACGAACGCCAAGGAAGTACGCGCGGAGGTGGCGCAAGCCCGCAGGCAGTACCTGCGGGTGCCCATCATCCCCATCGCCAGAGACGGCGCCTCTCTGCCGATCACGATGGTCAATTCGTTCATGCCGGAGGAATTGCAGCTTCTGGTGAGATACCAGACCGTCGACGACCTGCTGCTCAAGGTTCAGGTGTCGATCATCAGACCGGCGGAGGAGCGGGCGCGCCAGATCGCGGAGAGCATCGCGAGATCGGAAGCGATCCTCCGCGGAGAGACAACGGGTGGCGGCCCGTAGCTGAGCGTTATCGCTCGGAGCGCCGCAACACCCGGCCCGGCTTCGCCCCGGTGGGGGAGCCACCTGCGAAGACGACTTGGCCGTTCACCCAGACGCGCTCGATGCCGGCGGAGAGCGCGTGCGGATCACTCGTGGTGGCGCGGTCGATCACGGTGTCCGGGTTGAAGAGCACGAGATCGGCGTAGGCGCCGGGCACGAGGCGGCCACGGTCCTTGATCCCGACGTGATCGGCGGCGAGCGAGGTCATTTTGCGGACGGCTTCTTCCAGGCGGAGCACTCCGCGCTCGCGCACGGAGCGGCCGAGGACGCGCGGGTAGGAGCCGAAGCCTCGCGGGTGCCGGCCGTCCAACTGGCCGTCGGTGCAGAGATTGGTGTGCGGCCAGGCGAGGAGACGATCGAGATCGCTTTCGATCATGCTTGTGGCGATGACGCTTTCGACCTCGTCTTCTCCTTTGCGCCGCATCGCCTCGGCGTCGCGGATGAGCGTAATGAGCGTCGTCTCGGGCGCCTCGTTGCGCTCGCGGGCGATGTCGGCCAGGGAACGCCCCGCGTAGGCGGGATTCGGCTTGTAGCGGCCCAGGAGCAGGCCGTCGGGCGGTGCGATCTCGGCGAGCACCTGCCGGGCCGTCTCCAGGTTTTCGAAGTCGCGGTCCGGAAAGAGGACCGTGAGCGTCGAGTGCCAGTAAAGGTAGGGATAGATGTCGGCCGTGACGTCGATCCCCTGCGCCCGCGCATTGTCGAGGAGAGTCAGCAGCCGCGGCGCCTCTCCCCAGAGCGATTTCATCGCGAGCTTGACGTGCGAGATCTGGACGGGGATTTTCGCTTCCCGGCCGATGGCGAGAATCTCGTCGATCGCCTCCCAGAATTTCCGGTCTTCGCTCCGGATGTGGCTGATGTAGCGGCCGCCGTGCCGTGCGGCGATCCGGGCCAGGTCCATCAACTCGGCACGGGCCGAGTAGATCCCCGGATCGTATTCGAGCCCGGTCGAGAGGCCCAGGGCTCCCGCCTTCATGTCCTTTTCGAGGAGGCGCGACATGGCGGCGATCTCGGCCGCGGTGGCGGCGCGCTTGAAGTCCTTGCCCAGCACCTTCTCGCGGAGGGTGCCGTGCCCCGAGTAGGAGGCCACGTTGACCGCCGGAGGCGTGCGCTCGAGGCGCTTGAAGAAGTCGCTCAACGGGAGGCTCGATTCGCCGTCCTGTCCGCCGATCACGGTGGTGATCCCCTGGCTCACCGCGCCCAGCGCCTCGGGCATTTCGAGCAGGTCCGAGGTCGCGTGCGAGTGCGTGTCGATGAACCCGGGGGCGAGGACGAGCCCCTGGGCGTCGAAGACCGGCTCGCCGGGGATCGGCTCCAGGTCGCCCACCGCGGCGATGCGGTCGCCCGCGATGCGCAGGCTTCCCGGGCGCGCCGGGGCTCCGGTGCCGTCGATCAGGCGGGCGTTGACGATTCGGAGCGTCGGCGCGGGCCCGGCCGCTCCGAGGAGCGAGGGGGATGCGAGCAGCGCGAGGGCGAGGAGTCCGGCTGGGCGAAGGAGGCTCAAGGTGTTCCGAGTCTAGCCTTCCTGCCACCCTTGGGGAAAGAGGGCGCAAAGATGTTTCGGGCAGCGGACGGGCACGGACGGTTCACGGACGCGCAAGGACGGAGAGGACCCGCTGGGAGCGCCGGCATCCTTGCCGGCTTCTTACTTCACACTTTCAAAGGCGGCTTCGGTCTCTTCGGCCAGGGTTCTGACGAGATCGGCGGCGGAGCCGAGGGTGGCCAGCGGGGTAGACTGTCCGCCGTAGAAGGGCAGCAGATCGTCGCGGCCGGCGCGGGCCGCCGCGTAGCGGAGCTCCCGGGTGAGCTCGTTCTGGTGCGGATAGGGGAGGAGCTCTGCGGGAGGCTGGGCCATTTCGTCC
>DATEIO010000329.1:0-3778 GCA_035278895.1 Thermoanaerobaculia bacterium
CTGATTCAAGGCCAGGGACATGAGATGACAGGCGGTGTGCGAGGCGCAGAGGCGGAGGCGGTAGTCCTCGTCCACCTTCAGCTCCGCCTCCTTCCCTTCCAGATCAGCCTCCGGAGCGTCCAGAACGTGGACCACGAGGAATGCCCAACCGGGCTCGCCGCGCTTCGCCGGGATCTCCCTGCCGACGAAGAGGTCTCCGCCGTCGAGCCTCCGGGCTCCGGTCACCACGTCCACGACTTCGAAGGTCCGGCCGTCCACCGTGACCGTGCCGCGGTCCGCGGGCTGGTCCGGCCAGACGTGATCGACGGGATGGAAGGGGGTCTCCTCCGCTACCACGAGGAGGCGGCCTTCACCATCGCGCCGGGCGAGGAGGATCTTCGAGCGGCCGGAGACGGCGCCCAGGGGATAGGTGATGCGGGTGCTGCCGGTGATTTCTGTCATTGGGCTACCCCACCAACACACTCCCCCCATTCACGTTCAAAATCTCCCCCGTGATGTGCCGCGCGAGCGGCGAGGCCAGGAAAAGCACCGGCCCGGCGATGTCTTCGGGAGTGGCGATGCGCTTCAGGGGGATCGACTCCGCCACCTGCTCCCGGTACTCGCCGGAGAGGGCGCCCGCGGTCATGTCCGTGTCCACCCAGCCGGGGGCTACGGCGTTGACGCGGATCTTCGGCGCGAGCTCGGAGGACCAGGACTTCGTCGCCGAGATGAGCGCTCCCTTGCTCGCGGCGTAGGCGCTGTAGAAGGCCTCGCCACGCTGCCCCGCGGTCGAGCTGATGTTGACGATCGAGCCGTTCGGAGACTCCTGGATCAGCCGGCACCCCTCGCGGGCGCAGAGGAAGGGGCCGACGACGTTGACGGCCAGGGTCGCGTGGAGCTGCTCAGGGCGCAGGCGGTCCAGCGGATCGTGGACCCAGACGCCCGCGTTGTTGATCAGGCAGTCCAGGCCCCCCCAGGTCGATTCCACGTGAGCGAAGAGCTTCGCGACCTGATCCAGATCGGTCACGTCGCAGCGGAATTTGGCGTGCGGCGCGTCGGAGAGCCGCCGGAGCTCGCCCAGAAGCTCGGCGGCCCGTTGCCCGCTCGCCATGTATTGAACGAGGACCGCCGCGCCGGCTTGCGCGAACAGGCGGCAGCACGCGGCGCCAATGCCGCGGCTGCCCCCCGTCACGACGACGCGGAGGCCCTGAAGGTCAATCAAGCAGCGGCCTCGACCACCATCGCAATGCCCTGGCCACCGCCGATGCAGGCGGAGGCGACCCCCACCCCACCGCCGCGGCGGTTGAGCTCTTTCAGGAGCGTGATCAGCAGCCGCGTGCCCGAGGCGCCCAACGGATGGCCCAAGGCGATGGCGCCGCCGTTGACGTTGAGCTTGTCGACGTCCAGATCGAGTTCCTTGACGACCGCGAGGATCTGGCCCGCGAACGCCTCGTTGATCTCGAAGAGGTCGACGTCTCCCATCGTCATCCCCGCCTTCTCGAGCGCCTTCCGGATCGCCGGGGCCGGACCGATGCCCATGCGCGAGGGATCGACGCCCACGACGGCCCAGGAGACGATGCGGCCGAGCGGCTTCCAGCCCCGCTCTTTGGCCCGCTCGGCGGTCGAAAGCAGCATCATGGCCGCGCCGTCCACGATGCCGGAGGCGTTGCCCGCGGTCACGAAACCGTCCTTGTCGAACGCGGTCGGCAGGCCCTGGAGATCCTCCATGGTGGTCTCGGGGCGCAGGTGGTCGTCCTTCTCCACCTTCTTGGCCCGCTTGCCCTTGCCCACTTCGATCGGCACGACCTCCTGCGAGAGGCGGCAGGCCTTCCACGCCTCGCCGGCACGCTGTTGGGAGAGGATGGCGAACTTGTCCTGGTCCTCGCGGCTGATGCCGTAGTCCCGGGCGAGGTTGTTGCTCGTCTGGGCCATGTAGAAGCCGCAGTAGGAGTCCATCAGGGCGACCATCAGGAGATCCTGGAGCTGGCCCTGGCCGAGCTTGAAGCCGCGGCGGGCGCCCCAGATCACGTGCGGGGCCTGGGACATGTTCTCCATGCCGCCCACGAGACAGGTCGTGGCGTCGCCGGTCAGGATGAGCTGCCCGCCGGAGATCACGGACTGGATTCCGGAGCCGCACAGGCGGTTCACCGTGAGCGCCGGGACCTCCTTGGGCACCCCGGCCTTCAACGCCACGTGGCGCGCGCCGTAGATCGCGTCGGGCGAGGTCTGAAGGGCGTTGCCCACGACCGTGTGGTCGATCTCGGACGGGTCGACGCCCGTGCGCTCCAGCAGAGCGCGCGTCGCGTGCGCCCCGAGGTCGATCGCGGAGATGTCGGCGAAGTCGCCGTTGTAGTCGATCATCGGGGTCCTCACTCCATCGACGAGGACCAGATCTCGGATATCCATCCTAGGATGCCTCCCTCTTGGGACCGTCTAGAAGGCGCGAGCCGCCACGGTGTGGAAGCGCCGGCGCCAACGGTTGATGTTATTCGTCGGATCGAGCCGGGAGCTCAGCAGCACGAGCACCCGGTCCGCTTCGGGATCGATCCAGAAGCTGTTGCCTGCAAAACCGGTATGGCCGAAGGAAGAGCGGGAGAGCGCCGGCCCGGCGCTGCCGCGGAGCGTCCTGCGCCACCATCCGTGGGCGAAGCGGCCGCCGCCTGCAAGGGCCCCTGCAACTCCCTCCGGTTTCAACAACGTCCCCGGCGCCAGCCATTCCGCGCCGAGGCGCCACAGGTCCCGCGCTCCGCCGAAGAGCCCGGCCTGGCCCGCAACGCCGCCCTTCCAGCCGAGACTCAGCAGATGCCGGGCATTGCCGTCCTGCGGCTGCCCTACGGATGGCGGGCCGAGATCGGGAACTTGAAATCCCAGAGCCGCCGCGAGCTCCTGCTCCTTGCCTGTGCCCATGCGGGACTCGGCCAGGTCCGGCCGCTCTCCCGGCACGATCTCCACCCCGGAGAGCCCCAGCGGAGCGAGCACCCGCGAGCGGACCAGATCCCCGAGAGGCGTCCCCGTCCGCCGTTCGACCGTCAACGCCCAGAGGATATAACCAAGATCGCTGTACGTGCCCGCCCGCGCGCCGAAAACCTTCTCGGAGAGGAGGAGGGAGCGCACCTCCTCGACCGACCGGCACAGATGGTAGAGCGGCGCCCACCCGAAAAGGCCCGAGCGGTGCCGGAAGAGGTCGGACAGCGGACGGCGCGCCAGCTTCGCGTGCGCCTCGGGCCACACCTCGCCGATCGCCATCCCGAGCGGCAGCGTCCCTTCGTCGTCCAGCACCAGGGCGAGCGTCGCCACGAACGGCTTGGTGAGCGACGCGAAATCAAAGCGCGTCGCGGGGACCGCTGGCACCCCCGGCCGCGCCTCCCCCGCTGCGCCTTCCCACAGGATTTCGTCCGCGGTGGCGACGAGGGCCACGGCGGAGGAGGAGAGGCCGGAGGAGATCAGGGCTTCGAGAAACGTTTGCAGGGACTTCACAAAATGTCTCAAAAGCTTAGGCCGCGCCCTGAGCCCGGGCATGAATGCCCGGGCTACAAGAGCAGCGCCGGATGAATCCGGCTTCAAGAAGCAATGCGCGCTTGAAGCTCCCTCCAGGGGGCGCTGCTCTTGTAGCCCGGCGATTTATCGCCGGGCGGGAGGGTGCCGGACATCCGAGATTCTCCCTCACAAGTAATTATCCGGGCTGCCCGTCTGGAACGCCACGATCCGCTCCCCCGGCGTGAAGGCCCCGGCCGCAGCAAGATCCTCCACCGCGGCCAGGGTGGCGGCCCCTTCGGGACCGATCCGCAGGCCTTCGTGG
>DATEIO010000330.1:0-4687 GCA_035278895.1 Thermoanaerobaculia bacterium
GCGCCACCGACGTGAAAAATGCCGGTGGGGGAAGGCGCAAAACGGACCCTCACACTGTCAGCCATGGGTCGAAATCCTCATCCAGGGAAGCCCGGGCTCAGGGGCGTAGCCCCGGGCAGCGGGAAGATACCATGTTGGAAACTCCGCCGGGCCACGCCGCAGTAGATCGCCCCACGATTAGTTGTTCAACTCCTCTATGTGCTGCCACTCCAGGATTGCCTGCTTGGCGACTGCCCGCTGGGAGCGCCGGCATCCCTGCCGGCCAGCTAACTTCGCTTTTGGAGTTAGATGCCGGCAAGATGCCGGCGCTCCCAACAGGCCTGCTATCCTTTGCCCTCGATGCGCCATCCCAAAGAAAAGCAGTGGTTCAGCCGCGGCTACCTGCCCCATTTCGATCAGCCCAATCTTCTCCAAACGATCACATTCCGACTGGCCGATGCGTTGCCCCAAACCGTACTGGAAGAGATGGAGCGCGAGCTCCGGGCTCGCCCCGAAGCGGAACGCCGGACAGAACGAGAGCGACGTATCGCCACCTATCTCGATGCCGGGCACGGAGCCTGCTGGCTCAAAGATCCCCGCATCGCAGATCTCGTCGAAGGCGCTCTCCTCCATTTCGATGATCAGCGCTATCGACTGCTCGCCTGGTGCGTGATGCCCAACCATGTCCATGCGCTGACGGAGATGAAAGACGGCTTCCCGCTCTCGGAGGTCCTTCATTCCTGGAAGTCTTACACTGCGAACGAGGCCAACAAGATTCTCGGCCGTACCGGCGACCTCTGGCAGCGCGAGTATCACGATCGTTATGTCCGCGACGAGAACCACTACCGTAATGTGGTGGCTTACATTGAAAACAATCCGGTCAAAGCAGGATTGGTAAAGACTGCGAAGGAATGGAGATATTCGAGCGCTTGGAGATAACCCCTCCGAGAGCATTCAACCCGCTGGGGGCGCCGGCATCCTGCCGGCCGGCTAACTTTACTTTTTGGAGTTAGATGCCGGCAGGATGCCGGCGCTCCCAGCAGGCGCGGGGCCAGGCTTCCGTGCCATCTCTTCCTCGTCCTCGCTCAGCGAAACCTGTCCTCCCGGATCCGCAGCCAGCGACAACTGCCCCGCCTCGGCCTCCGCGAACGACAACTGGCCCTCTTCCGCTCCGGTCAGCGACAGTTGACCGGGCGTGGCTCCCGGAAGGCGGGCCTGGATCTCGGCGATCGCCTGGCGGGTGGCCCGGCGGAGCTCACGGTCGGGGAAGCGCTCGGCCGCGTCCTTGAGCGGGAGCACAGCCGCCGGGGAGCCGACGCGGCCCAGCGCCTTCACCGCGGCCATCCGGGTCTCCGGCCTCTCCCTTTCGAGCGCCCGGATCAGCGGCGCTTCGGCGGCCGGGCTTCCGGTCTTTTCCAAAGCCTCGGCCGCGGCGTCGGCCAGCTCGCCTTGTTCGCGCGCCAGCACTTTCGCCAGCAGGTCGACGGCCGCGGCGTCCCGGCTTTGGCCGAGAGCCTCCAGGCAGATCCGGGCCGTCTGGAAGCGGCGCCTTCGCAGGGCCTGCTCCAGAAAGGTTTTCATGAGATCGAACGACAGATCTCGTTTCAGGAGCGAGACCGCCCCCGCGCTCACGCTGTCGACCTCCAACGGGTCCCCGGCGAACTTCAGGAGGACGGCCCGGCCTGCGTCCCCCCTCTCCTGGGCGGCCCGCAACCGGATCTCGGGGTTCGGGTCCGAGCAGGCGTTGCGGAGCGCCTCAAGGGTCTCCAGCGTGCGGGGAAACTCGCGAACCAGGCAAAGCAGGTTCCGGAGCCGGACGCCCTCCTCGGGATCCTCCCTGGCATTCCTGGCGAGGCCTTGCACGACGTTCAAAGGCCGGGCAAGCCGCCCGGCGACCTCGAGGAGGAGGGGGAGGAGACCAGGGACCTGAGGGTCGGACACGTCCGCCCAGAGCGCGCCGATGGAGATCTCCAGCCGGCACTCGACGTTCACGCGGAGCAGCAGAGAGCGCATCTCCGCATCGAGCAAGGCAAACACCAGCGGCGCCGGCCCTTCGATGAAGAAGAGGGTGTCGAAAGCGGCATCTCCGATCTCGATCTCGCTCATCTCCCGAAGCTGCGGCTGCTCGCGGCGGATCTTCACCTTGAAGAAACCCGGCGGCCCCGGAATCACGACCACGATTGTGGTCCCGCTCTCCAGGCTCGTCGAGCTCTCGAGCCGCACCTCCAGCCACGCCCGTGTCGGGCCCGGCGGCAACGGGAGCTTGAACCGCCATGCCACGGCGTCAGGCTCCTGTTCCCCCTGCAGATTGCACAGTGCCACGGCACGGCGCCAGTGTCTCAGACGGGACTGCCGGCGGTACTGCCAGATCCAGAAAAAAAGAGCGGCGCTTGCGAGAACCGGAGGAAGAAGCACTTCCAGCATACCAGGCCTCAGCTCCGCTCTTCCTCGATGCCGCTCAGCGAAACCTGTCCCGCCGGATCGCTGGTCAACGACAGTTGCCCCGCCTCGGCTTCCGCGAACGACAACTGCCCCACCTCCGCCCCGGCCAGTGACAGTTGGCCGGGCGAGGCTCCGGGGAGGCGGGATTGGATCTCGGCGATCGCCTGGCGGGCGGCCCGGCGAAGCTTGGACGAGCGCCGGGAACGCTCGGCCGCCTCCTGGAGCGGAAGCACGGCCGTTGCCGAGCCCACGCGGCCGAGCGCGTTCGCCGCGGCGGCCCGAAGATCGTCGTCGGCGCGCTCGAGGGCCCGGATCAAGGGCGGCTCGGCCGCCGGGTTTCCGGTCTTTCCCAGGGCCTCGGCTGCGGCGGGGGCCAGCTCGCCCGGCCCCTGCTTCAACACCTTCGCCAGCCATAAGACGGCCGCGTCGTCCCGGCTCTTGCCGAGTGACTCCAGACAGGCCCGGGCCACCAGGAGCCGGTGCTGCGCCAAGGCCTTGTCCAACAGCACTTTCACGCGCTCGAACGGCAGATCCTGCCCCAGGATCGAGAGGGCCCGCGCGCTCACGGAGTCGTTGGCCAGGCTCTCGGCGAGCTCGTGGAGGACGCCGCGGCCCTCCGCACCCAGATGCTCGGCAGCCCGAAGCCGGATCTCGGGACTCGGGTCGGAGCAGGCCGCGCGGAGCCTCTCGACGGTCTCCGGATTGCCGGGAAACTCGCGGGCCAGAGAAAGAAGGTTCTGAAGCCGGACGCCGGCCATGGGATCGCCTCTGGCGTTCTCGGCCAGGCGGCGCCGGACGTCGAGCGGCCGGGCCAGGAGCCGGCTGGCGTCGACCAGGAGAGGCAGGAGCTCCGGAAGCTGTCGATTGGGCAGATTTGCCTGGAGATGGCCGGAAAACATCTCCACCCGCCCCACATGGCTCAGGGGCAACAGGAGGCGGCGCGTCTCCGCGTCGAACACCGCGAGCACCCAAGGCGTCGTCCCCTGGATGAAGAAGGAGCTGTCGAAAGACGCATCTCCGATCTCGATCTCCCTTCCCTTGACAGAAGGGGTTTCAGGACGAAATCTCACCTGCTGGAGCTCCGGTGGCCCGGAAACGGAGACCGTGATCCAGGTGTTCCGTGCGTTGGTTCCATCGGGCTGGATCCGGACCGTCACCGGCCCCGCCTGGGCCGTGAGCGGCTCCCCGCGCGAGCTCTGCCGGATCTGCAGGCCGCACGACTCCATCGCCTTCTCCCAGGCCCGCCGGCGCCGGCGGCCGAACAGGACGCGCGCCCCGAGAGCACCCCCGGCGCGCACGACGAAAAGAAGGGGTTCCGCCATGCCGGCACCTCAGCCCCGCTTTTCCTCGGGACCTCTCAGCGAAAGCTGTCCCGCCGGATCGGCGGCCAGCGACAGTTGTCCCGCCTCGGCCTCCGCCAGGGACAACTGGCCCGCCTCCGCCCCGGCCAGCGACAGTTGGCCGGGCGTGGCTCCCGGAAGGCGGGATTGGATCTCGGCGATGGCCCGGTGGGTGGCCCGGCGGAGCTCGAGATCGAGCCAGGAGCGCTCGGCCGCCTCCCTGAGCGGAGGCACGGCTGCCGCCGAGCCGACGCGGCCGAGCGCGTTCGCCGCAGCGATCTGAAGAGCCGTCTCGCGCCGGAGGGCCAGGATCAGCGAAGGCTCGGCGGACGGGCTTCCGGTTTCTCCCAGACTCCGGGCCGCGGCAGTTGCCAACTCGCCCTTTTCCTGGGTCAACACCTTCTCCAGCACGCCAACGGCCGCGGCTCCGCTCCGGCCGAGCGCCTCCAGGCAGGCGCGGGCGGTCCGGACATTGCGTCGAGCCAGGACGCGATCGAGGAGGGCTCTCGCGCGCTCGAACGGCAGCTCCCGGTCCAGGATCGATACGGCCTCCGCGCTCACGGAGTCGTCCGCGAGGCTCTCCGCAAGCTCGAAGAGAACGCCGCAGCCTTCGGCGCCCAGCTCCTTCGCGGCGCGCAGCCGGACCTCGGGGTTCGGGTCCGTAGAAGCCGCGCGAAGCGCCTCGACGGTCTCCGGCCTCCCGGGCAGCTCACGGATCAGGAGGAGCAGGTTCTGAAGCCGCACCCCGGGTGCGGAGTCCCGCTTGGCGTTCTCGGCCAGGCGTTGCGGAATGTCCATCGGCCGGGTGAGCCGCTGGCCGATTTCGACAAGGAGAGGCAAGAGATCAGAAACCTTTTTGTCGGACAGGTCCGCCTGGAGCATGCCGGAGAGGATCTCCAAGCGGCTCGCGGTGCTCACGAGGAACA
>DATEIO010000331.1:0-4561 GCA_035278895.1 Thermoanaerobaculia bacterium
CGCGGCGTACGAGGCGTCCCTCCTCGTGAAGGTCGAATACGAGCCGCTTCCCACGATCTCGACGATCGAGGAGGCGCTGGCGACGCCCGAGCCGCGCATTCACGACTACGGCGATCACGGCAACGTCCACAAATCCGTCTCCATGACCTTCGGCGACGTGGACCAAGGGTTCGAAGAGGCGGACGAGATCTTCGAGGACGTCTTCTACTACGAGGGCAACACCCACCTCCCCATGGAGCAGCACTCCTGCGTGGCCGTCCCTGAGGACGACGACCGGGTGACCCTCTACTCGTCCACCCAGACGCCCCACTACGTGCACCGCGCGCTCGCCAAGGTGCTGGAGCTCCCCGCCTCCCGCGTGCGCGTCGTGGCCTGCTCGAACGGCGGCGGCTTCGGCGGCAAAAGCGATCCGTTCAATCACGAGATCGTGGCCGCCAAGCTCGCGTTGAAGCTCGGCCGGCCGGTCAAGATCACCTTGAACCGCGAAGAGGTCTTCTACTGCCACCGCGGGCGCCACCCCGTGCTCATGGCCATGAAGACGGGGGTGAAGAAGGACGGCACGATCACGGCCCAGCACTTGAAGACCGCGCTCGACGGCGGGGCCTATGGAAGCTACGGCGTGGCCTCGACCTACTACACCGGCGCGCTCCAGACCGTGACCTACCAGATGCCGGCCTACCGGTTCGAAGGCGTGCGCACTTTCTCCAACAAGCCGCCGTGCGGTCCCAAGCGCGGCCACGGCACGCCGCAGCCCCGCTTCGGCTTCGAGGTCCACCTGGACAAGATCGCGGTCAAGATGGGGATCAATCCCGCCGACCTGCGTCTGAACAGGCTCGCCGAGCCGGACACGATCACGGCCAACTGGCTGAAGATCGGCTCCATGGGCCTGCGCCAGTGCATCGAGGCCGTAGTCGAAGGCAGCCGCTTCCGCGAGCGCTGGGGCCGCCTCCCCGAAGGCCGCGGTCTGGGCCTCGCCTGCGGCTCCTACCTCTGCGGCGCGGGCCTGCCCATCTACTGGAACCACATGCCGCAGTCGGGAGTCATGTTGAAGCTCGACCGCTCGGGCGGTATCGCCGTGTTCTGCGGCGAAGCCGAGATCGGCCAGGGGTCGGATTCAGTCCTCGCCGCCATCGTGGCCGAGGTCCTGGGAGTCTCCCTTTCGGACATCCGCCTCTGCGTGGCAGACACGGATCTGACGCCGGTCGACCTCGGGAGCTACTCCTCGCGCGTGACGCTCATGATGGGCAACGCCGCCGTGCAGGCCGCCGAACGGGCGCGGGAGATGATCGTCAAAGCCGTCTCCGAGCAGTTGGAGGTCCCCGCGGGCCGGCTCGTCTTTGCCGAGCGCCGGGTGTTCGACGCCCAGGATCCGGACAAGGGGATCACGTTCCAAGACGCCGTGATCGCGACCGAAGCCCGCTTCGGCACCATCGCCACGGCCGGCAGCTACATCCCGCCGCGCTCGCCGGGCCGCTACCGCGGCGCGGGCGTGGGCCCGTCGCCCGCCTACTCCTACTCGGCGTCCGTCATCGAGGTCGAGGTCGACCCCGAGACCGGCCTGTGGAATCCGGTCCACGTATGGATCGCGCACGACGTCGGCCGGTCGCTCAATCCCGTCCTCGTGATGGGCCAGGTCGAAGGCGGCGTCTACATGGGCCTGGGCGAGGTGATGATGGAAGAGCAGGTCTTCCGCCGTCTCCCCAAGCACCTTTCCTCGGCGCTCGTCCACAAGCACCCGTCCGTGCTCGAATACAAGAGCCCGACCTTCGCGGACATGCCGCCGGTCACCACCTATCTGATCGAAGATCCGGACCCGCAGGGCCCCTTCGGCGCCAAGGAGGTCGGCCAGGGGCCGCTCCTGCCGGTGATGCCCGCCGTGGCCAACGCGATCTACGACGCCGTGGGCGTGCGCGTCGACCAGGTGCCGATCCATCCGCACATGGTGTTGAAGGCCCTGGAAGCGAAAGCCAAGGGCCAGGAAGCCCGCTTCGGGCCGCGCGCCTTCCCGCAGGTGGACTTCGGGGAAAACCTGATCGTTCCCACGCCCGAACAGGGGGGCGACGGCACGGCCATCAACGATTACAAGGAAAAGCTCCGCTCCGGCATGCGCTCCGCCTCGGGCACGATGATGACCCGCGAAGAGGCGCTGCGCAAAAAGAAGCTTGCGGCGCTGACCACCGATCTCAAGGGAGCGCGTTGATCCATGCTTCGTCTGCCTGCTTTTGATTTCCATCGCGCGCGGACCCTGCCTGAGGCTGCGGCCATCCTCGCCGGAGAGGGGGCCGCCGAAGGCCAGCTCGTGCGGCTCGTGGCCGGCGGCACGGACCTCTGGCCCAACATGAAGCGCCGTCACCAGAAGGCGCAGGCCGTGGTGAGCCTCATGGGCATCCCCGGCCTCTCCGGGATCGACGTCAACGGCGAGATCCACATCGGAGCCACCACGCTCCTGGACGACGTGGCCCGCCACCCGGCCATCCGCGAGCGCTACCCCGCCTTCGCCGCGGCCGTGCAGTCCATCTCCTCGCCCCCGCTGCGCAACATGGGCACGATCGGCGGCAATCTCTGCGTGGACACGCGCTGCACCTACTACAACCAGACCGAGGACTGGCGCCGCGCGATCGACTATTGCATGAAGGAAGAGGGAGAGATCTGCTGGGTCGCCACCAGCTCCCCGCGCTGCTGGGCTCATACCGCCTCGGACTCCGCGCCCATGGCCATCGCCCTGGGAGCCCGGGTGAAGCTCGTCTCGAAAGACGGCGAGAGGGTGATCCCCGTCGAAGACCTCTACAAGGAAGACGGCATCCACTATCTCGCGAAGCGGCCGGACGAGATCCTCACCGGCCTCTACCTCCCCGCCGGCTCGGACGCCACCCGCTGCCGCTCCGCCTTCTGGAAGCTCCGCCGCCGCGGCTCGATCGACTTCGCCGTCCTCTCCGTGGCCGCCGCCATCTGGACCGACCCGGCCGGAGCCGTCACCCAGGCCAGGATCTACCTCGGAGCCGTCGCCTCCGCCCCCGTCCCCGCGCTCGAAGCCGCGAGCTTCCTGATCGGCAAAACGCTCACCGAAGAGACCGTCACCCACGCCGCGAAGCTGGCCCGCAAGATCGCCACGCCCATGGACAACACCGACTTCCAGACGCAGTGGCGCGGCGTGATGGTCCAGCGCTACACGGAAGCGGCGCTGCGGGAAGTGGCCGGGCTGCCGCCGGGGCGGCTGGCTCCGAAGCATGGAATGCCGGTGTTGCCGGTGGTGGGGTAGGAGGAAATTCCATGAGCGCGGAAGAGCTCCAGGTCTCTCTCGATCCCCTCGGACGAGGTGTCTACATCAACGGCGTGCTCTACGAGCATGGACAGCGGTGGCCTCCGGAAATTGACGTGTTCGAGATCCTCACAATCCTCTCAGAGCTCCCGAGCGCCCAAGAAGAGTTGGCGAGGCGTCGCACGCGCACGTTCGAAGGCTACGAGCCGTTCGAGCTTTGAAGGCCACCACCCGCCCCGGCCCTCACTCCCCCGGCCCCTCTCTCCCACCACGCCATCCCCCTCCCTGGGAGAGAGGGGAGACTACATCTCGATTTTCTCCCTCCTCTCCCGGGGAGGGTGTGCGGGGTGGCGGGAGAGGAGGGCCGGGGAGGTGAGGGCCCGGGAGGGGGACGTTGGGAGAGCGTTGAGGTGACGTCTTCAGGGCCCCCAATCTGATACGCTCCCCCCGTCCCCGAGAGGCCGCCACCGTGGACATCTCCTTCCATCTCCAGATCCTCCCCGCCGAAGGCGCTCCCTTCGATCACGTCTTCCGCGAGGAGAACCTGATCGTCGGCCGGGCGGCGGACGCTGATCTCTCGCTGCCGGACCCGTTCCTCTCCCGCCGGCACTCCCGGTTCTACCGGCAGGGCGCCAAGCTGTTCGTGGAGGATCTGGGCTCGCGGAACGGGACGCTGCTCAACGGACAGGCGATCCGCGGGCCGGCCGAGCTCAAACCGGGGGACGTCATCCGGATCTCGAACAGCACGATCCTGGTCTCTCTCGAACGGCCCAGCTCTTCCCAGAGCGTTCTCGATGACGATCCGCTGGACGGCACGATCCTCCGCCGCGCCGCGGAGCTTCTCGACCGCCAGAGCTCGCCCGAATCCGCGCGGCTGCAGAACGAGGCCGATCTCCGCCGGTATGCCGAACGGATGAAGATCCTGAACGAGATCCACCAGGCCCTGGGGCGCTCCCTCACCCTCTCGGGGCTGCTCGAGCTGATCCTCGACCGCGTCTTCGATCACCTCCAGCCGGACCGCGGGGCGATCTTCCTCAAGGAGGCGGATGGCGAGCTTCGGCCCGCGGCGGTGCGCACGCCCGCCGGGGTGGCGGACGAGGTGCGCGTCTCCCGCAGCCTCGTCCGCGAGGTCACCGAAAAAGGCATGGCGGCGCTGGTGCTCGACGTGCTGTCGGACGACCGCTTCGCTACGGCCCAGAGCATGCTCCTCTCCGGCATCCGGAGCCTCGTGGCCGCGCCGCTTCTGGACACCGAGGGGACTCTCGGCCTGATCGTGCTCGAATCCAGGATCCAGGCGCGGCA
>DATEIO010000332.1:0-2056 GCA_035278895.1 Thermoanaerobaculia bacterium
GGATCTCGGAGAGCGCCCGGATGAAGGACTCGACCACGTCCCGGCTCGGGTTTCTCGCCATCAGGTGCAGGATGACCTCGGTGTCGCTGGTCGTCTGGAAGATCGAGCCCGACTCCTCCAGCCGCTCCCGGATCTCGTTCGGGTTGACCAGGTTGCCGTTGTGAACGATGCCGAGCGGCCCCATGGAGGTCTTGACCACGATCGGCTGGGCGTTGGCAATGACGGAGGAGCCCGCGGTCGAGTAGCGGGTGTGGCCGATGGCCCGGTTGCCGGGCAGGCGGGAGATGACCTTCTCCTTGAAGATCTCCCGGACGCCTCCCATGCCCCGCTCCAGGTGGAGCTGCGAGCCGTTCCACGAGACGATGCCCGCGCTCTCCTGGCCCCGGTGCTGGAGCGCGTAGAGCCCGAGGTAGGTCAGATTCGACGCGTCGTCACAACCGTCGATGCCGAAGATTCCGCACATGAGGAGCCCATCCTGCGTTCCTTGTCCGGTCGAAAAGGGAAAAGGGCCCGGCCGGACCTCCAGCCGGTGCCCTACATGGCTCAAAACGCCGGAGCCGGTTGTGAAATTCTCTACAACCCCAACGTCTTCGGCAGCGCGGTCGACCAGATCCCGTGGAGATCCGCGACCGGCGCGCGGAGGCTCTCACCCCCGGTCTGCACGTCGAGATCGTCGCCGCCCACTTCGCCGATCTCCCGCGCCGGCACGCCCGCCTCTTCGGCGGCCCGGAGCACCCGCTCCAGAAGCGGCGGCTGGCAGGCGATGAGAGCCCGGCCCTGCGTCTCCGAGAAGAGGTCGGCCCCCACGAGGGGAACCTCCACCCGGGCGCCCAGGCGGCGCGGCCCGAAGCAGGCTTCGGCGAGCGCGATCAGGAATCCGCCGTCCGAGAGGTCGTGCGCGGTGCGGACGAGCCCCTTGGCGATGAGCGCGCGGAGAAGCTTCGCCAGGCGCAGCTCGCGGTCCAGGTCCACCTCGGGCGGACGGCCCTGCTCGATGCCGTGGAGGAGGCGGAGGTACGCCGCCCCGCCAAACTCCGAGCGGTCCTCGCCCAGGAGCACGATCCGGTCCCCCTCGCGCTGGAACCACGGCTCGGGCACCCCGGCGAGGTTGGGGATGACGCCCACCATGGCGACGGCCGGGGTCGGGTAGATCGACGTCCCCTCGGTCTCGTTGTAGAACGAGACGTTGCCGGAGATGACCGGCACGCCCAGGGCCCGACAGGCGTCGGACATGCCGCGGACCGCCTCGCGGAACTGCCAGGAGATCTCGGGGTTTTCCGGGTTGCCGAAGTTCAGGCAGTCGGTCAGGCCCACCGGCTCGGCGCCCGTGCAGGCGAGGTTGCGCACCGCTTCAGCCACGGCCTGGGCGCCGCCCCGCCGGGGATCGAAGTAGCAGTAGACCGGGTTGACGTCGCAGGTCAGGGCGAGCCCCGCGGGGGTGCCTTTGAGAAGCAGAACCGCGGCGTCGCCCCCCGGGCCTTGCACCGTGTTGGTGCGCACGGAGTGGTCGTACTGCTGCCAGATCCAGGCCTTGCTGGCGAACTCGGGGGTGGCGAGCAGGCGCTCGAGCGAGCCGCGGAGGTCTTCCGGCTGCGGAACCTCGGGCGCGCGCCAGCGCTCCGCCAGATCCGCCGGCTCTTCCACCGGACGGCGGTAGACGGGCGCCTCTTCGGTGAGCGGCCGGATGGGGATGTCCGCCGCCGGCGCGCCCCGCCAGGAGAGGACGGCGCGGCCGGTGGTGGTGATCTCGCCGATCACGGCGACTTCCAACCCCCAGCGGCGGAAGACCTTCTCGACCTCTTCCTCGCGACCCTTCTTGGCCACCAGGACCATGCGCTCCTGGGACTCGGAGAGCATCATCTCGTACGGGGTGAGCCCCGGCTCGCGCAGCGGCACCTTGTCGAGATCGAGCCGCAGGCCCGTGCCGCCGCGGCCGGCCATCTCGAAGGTCGAGCTGGTGAGCCCCGCGGCGCCCATGTCCTGGACGGCCACGAGGGCGCCCGTGCGCATGGCTTCGAGGGTGGCTTCGAGGAGGATCTTCTCGGTGAACGGGTCG
>DATEIO010000333.1:0-4413 GCA_035278895.1 Thermoanaerobaculia bacterium
CCGTTTGACACTTTCGCCCGCTCCTCTCTATAATCCGCGTCCCTGTGGGGCCGTAGCTCAGCTGGGAGAGCGCTTGAATGGCATTCAAGAGGTCGTCGGTTCGATCCCGATCGGCTCCACCAATCTCCCCCTTCTTCTCCTGAAACCAGACCAGCGGACGGGTCTTCCTTGAAACCTCGGGGCCGCTTTGGCTACACTCCTTGTGGATTGAGCACCAGGGACATGGGGAGAGGTGCGGGAGCCGGAGCCAGCCCGCGGCGCTTCGGCGTGCTCTTGTTTTAGGCTAAGATACTGCTCCTTTTCCGTGACCTCCGGGGGACCGCCGTGCAGCCAAGGAAAGTGCTCGTCGCCGACGACTCGAAGCTGATGCACAAGATGTACGAGGTGATGCTCCGGCAGTACCCGCTGGTCTATGCTCTGGATGGCCGTCAGGCTCTGGACCGCTTGAGGGAGCATCCGGACGTGGACCTCGTGCTGCTCGACATCAACATGCCCAACATGAACGGGCTCGAATTCCTGGCCGAGGTGTGGAACCAGCGCTCGAAGGGCGATCTGGCCGTCGTCATCATCTCGACCGAAGGGAGCGAGGAAGACACCGCCCGCGGCCTCGAAGCCGGGGCCTCCGCCTACATCAAGAAGCCGTTCCAGACCGAAGAGATCGTGGAAGTGATCTCCCGGCTGGAGAAGGGTTCCGCCGCTTGAGCGACCGCCCGGCCACGGAGACGCGGCTCGACTCCCCGGGAGTGGGGATGGACCTGGTCGCGGAGCTGCGCTCGACGCTCGAGCGCGCGGGCGAGCTCGTGCGGGTCGTCGAGCTCAACCTGCGCGAGGCGGGCGAGCGGGCCGAGTCCTCCTCGGCGGACGAGCGGATCGCCGAGCTCGAACGGCGGCTCGCCACGGCCGAGTCGGACGTCAAGGAGCTCGCCTCCCGGCTCGTCGACTCCGAGCACCAGGGCGGCCGGCTCATGAACCTGTACGTGGCGACCTACCAGCTCCACGCGACGCTCGACCCCGCCGAGGTGCAGGCCACGATCGCCGAGATCGCCATCAACCTCCTGGGCGCGGACCAGTTCGTGCTCCTCCTGCGCCGCGAAGAGGGGCAGGGCTGCGAGATCGCGCTCCTCGAAGGGATGCACGACGAGCCGCTCCCCAACTATGCCGGGGAGAGCTACACGGGCGGCGACCCGATGGTGGACGCGACCTTGAAGGACGGGGTGCTCCGCCTGGGGCCGACCGCGGAGTCGCCGGTTCTCGCGGCGGTTCCGCTGCGGGTCCAGAACGACATCGTGGGCGCCCTGGTCGTGCTGAAGCTCCTGGACCACAAACCGATTCTGCGGGCCGAGGACCGGGACCTCCTGGACCTCCTGTCCGCGCACGCCGCCTCCGCGATGTTCGCGGCCCGTCTCTTCGCCACCAAAGATCGCAAGCTCCGCACCCTGGAAAGCCTGGTCAAGCTGGCGCGAGGGGAGTAGGCGCGCGGTCTCAACCATCGCGCCGTCCGGCCAACCCATGTCGATCTCGGGCAGCCTCAAAGACGTTTCCGTCGCCGATGTGATGCAGTTCATCCATCTCGGGCGGCGGACCGGCACGCTCCTCCTGAACCGCGGCCCCGAGAAGGCGATGATCGGCTTCCACGGCGGCCGGCTGGTCTCGGCCCAGGCGCCGCGCACGCCCAAGCTGGGGGACCTCCTGATCACCTCGGGCATGATCGACCGGGGGATCCTCGAAAACGCCATCCGGCTCCAGAACGAGGAGCGCGAACGCCGCTCGCTCGGACAGATCCTGGTCGGCTCCGGCACGATTGACGCCGAGGGCCTCCGCCAGGTCATCGCCCAGCAGATCGAGCAGGCGGTCTCCGAGGTGATGGTGTGGGACACCGGCACCTTCGAGTTCGCGATTGACGACCTGCGGCCGATCGACGACATCGCGCTCTACCCGAGCGACGTCCTCCCGGACGCGGACATCAACACCCAGATGGTGCTGCTCGAAGCGGCGCGGATCTTCGACGAGAGGAACCGGGACGCGGCGGCCGACCCCGGCTCGGACACCCGGCCGGACCTGCACCGGCGCCCATCGTCCTCCGAGTTCGACGGCGACTCGACGCATCCGGCGATGACCCTGGAGTCAACCCAGGTGCGGTCCACCGCGCTCGCGGTGGCCGAGCCCGAGTTCGAGCTGCGCGAGGCGGCTCCGAAGCCCGCGGCCGCCCTCCTGAAGCTCCACATCGCTTCGGCGGACGTCCCCTTCGCGGAGCAGCTCGCGGAGGCGCTGCAGCACGAGGTGGCCGGCGTGGAGCTCGCGGAGCTTTCCCATGCCGGCATGGCGGGGCCGGACGAGCCGCCGCCTATCGTGCTCATCGACCTGCGCCAGGGCGCGGCCACCCTGGAGCAGGCGGCGGCGCTCCGGCGCTCCCGCCCGCGGGCCTCGCTCATCGCCCTGGTCGAGCCCGGCACCTCCTTCGCCAAGGTCTACGAGGCGGGGGTGCTCGCGGCCTTCACGGCGGACGTGGAGGCGGTCGTCGCCTGCGTCGAAAACGTCATCGAGAGCCGGCGCGACCTGGTGCGCGGCGGCGGCCGCATCCCCGAGCCGCGCTCCGGCGTGGCCCGTCTGCGGCGGGTGTTCGGCGACCTCCGCTCCGGCCTGATCTCGGCCACGGTGGCGCTGAACCTCATGCACATCATCTCGGAGTCGGTCGAGCGCGCCGTCCTCTTCCTCGTCAAGCGCGACCACCTGGTGGCCCTGGGCGCCTTCGGCACCGACGCCAAGGGCCGGCCGCTCGCCGAGGTGACCCGCGGCTTGAAGGTCGAGCTGGACATCGAGAGCGCTCTGGCGAGGAGCCTCGACACAGGCGAGGTCCAGAACCTGACCTTCGAGGAGGCCGCTCTCACCGAGCCCTTCCGCTCCATGGTCGGCCCGCCGAGAAACGGGCACGTCGTCGTCTTCCCCGTGCTCGGCTCGCAGCGGGTGATCTCGGTGATCTACACGGACAACGGCGACAACGAGAGCGCCATCGAGGACATCGACATCCTGGAGCTCGCCACGGCCCAGGTGGGCATGGCCTTCGAGAACGAGCTCCTGCGCCGGCAGATCTCCCAGGGCAAGGGCTGATTTCGCCTACAAAGCGGCCCCCCCGATCACCACCACGAACTCCCCCTTCAAGGCGGGCCGGCTCTTGAGATCCGCGAGGATCCCGGACAGGCTCCCGCGCAACACCTCCTCGTGCATCTTCGTGAGCTCCCGGCCGAGCGCCGCGGGGCGGTCCCCCATCTCGGACAGGGCGTCTTCGAGGCTCGCCAGAAGCCGGTGGGGGGACTCGAAGAGGACCAGGGTGTGCCCGAGCCCCGCCCAGCTCTTGTAGAACGTCCGGCGCTTGCCGGACTTGGGCGGCGGGAAGCCCGCGAAGGTGAACGGGTAGGGCGGCAGCCCGGAGACGGTCAGGGCGGCCAGAGGGGCTGCGGGGCCGGGGATGGGCTCGATCCGGGTGCCCTGGGCCGCGGCTTCGCGGACGAGGAGAAAGCCGGGGTCGGAGAGGAGCGGAGTGCCCGCATCGGAGGCCAGGGCGATTGTCTTTCCTTCGGAGAGCTCGGCGAGGAGACGGGGGAGGCGCTGCCGCTCGTTGTGCTCGTGGAGCGAGATCAGAGGCTTCTTGACCCCCAGATGGGCGAGGAGGCGCCCGGTGTGGCGGGTGTCCTCACAGGCGACCAGGTCCGCGGACTCGAAGGCGGCGCGGGCGCGGGGCGACAGGTCGTCCAGATTGCCGATCGGGGTCGCGACCACCAGGAGCTTTCCCGCCATGACCGGCCGGATGCTAGCATGCCGCCCCATGAGCAAGAGATTCACCGGGCTTCTGTTGATCGGACTCCTCTTTGCCATCCCGGCTGCGGCCCAGACCGCGGCGCCTCCGAAGAACGTCTTGAAAGACCGCGTGCTGGCCGTGGTGGACGAAGATCCCATCCTCGCCTCGGACGCCGACCGCGTGGTCAAGCTCGGGCTGATGCAGCGGAACGAAGGGGAGCCGGAGGTCGCGTTCCGGAGCCGGGTGGTCAATTCGCTCATCGAGGAGCGGCTGCGCTTCCACGAGATCGACCGCTACGGCTTCGAGCAGGTCCCGGTCGAAGAGATCGAGGAGAACGTGGCCAAGATCCGCGCCCGGTTCCCGAACGAAGCCGCCTTCAAGAAGGCCCTCCAGGAAGTGGGGCTCAGCACGAATAGCCTGCGCCAGCTCGTGGCCCGCCAGCTCCTCGTGCTCGCCTACGTAGACGAGCGCCTGGGAGCCCGCGTCTTCGTGGGGCTCGACGACATCTCGAGGTACTACCGGACCGTGCTGACCCCCGAGATGCAGAAGCGCGGACAGCCCGTGCCGCCGCTCGACGACGTCCGGGAGGACATCCGCGAGGTCCTGAAGCAGCAGCG
>DATEIO010000334.1:0-5909 GCA_035278895.1 Thermoanaerobaculia bacterium
GTGCGACATGGTGGACGACCCCGAGCTGCTCGACCTGGTCGAGCTGGAGCTGCGGGAGCTCTTGTCCTCCTACGACTTCCCGGGCGACGACATTCCGATCATCCGCGGCTCGGCGCTGAAGGCGCTGGAGAGCGGCACGGCAGACAGCGAGTGGGGCGCCAAGATCATCGAGCTGATCGATGCGGTGGACAGCTACATTCCGCTGCCGGAGCGCGCGATCGACAAGGAGTTCCTGATGCCGATCGAGGACATCTTCTCGATCTCGGGCCGCGGCACGGTGGTGACCGGCCGCGTCGAGCGCGGGATCATCAAGGTCGGCGACGAGGTGGAGATCGTGGGCATCCGTCCGACGGTCAAGACGATCGTCACGGGCGTCGAGATGTTCAAGAAGCTGCTCGACCAGGGCCAGGCGGGCGACAACATCGGCGTGTTGCTGCGCGGCACGAAGAAGGACGACGTGGAGCGCGGGCAGGTGCTGGCGAAGCCGGGCTCGATCAAGCCGCACACGAAGTTCAAGGGCGAGGTGTACGTGCTGACGAAGGAGGAGGGCGGCCGTCACACGCCGTTCTTCAACGGCTACCGCCCGCAGTTCTACTTCCGGACGACGGACGTGACCGGTGTGGCCACTCTTCCCGAGGGGACGGAGATGGTGATGCCCGGGGACAACGTGAACCTGGAGGTGGAGCTGATCGCGCCGATCGCGATGGAGAAGGGCGTGCGTTTCGCCATCCGCGAGGGTGGCCGCACGGTCGGCGCCGGAACGGTCACGGACATCATCACTTAGTCGGATTCGTTTCGAGAGCATTCGAGGAGCAAAAGGGTCATGGTCAACGAGAAGATCCGAATCCGCTTGAAGGCGTTCGACTACCGCATCCTGGATACGTCGACGCACGAGATCCTGGACACCGCCCGGCGCACGGGCGCCCGGGTGGTGGGGCCGATTCCTCTGCCCACCCACATCTCGCGGTACACGGTCAACCGCTCGCCGCACGTGGACAAGAAGTCGCGGGAGCAGTTCGAGATCCGCACCCACAAGCGGCTGCTCGACATCTTCGAGCCCACCAGCCAGACCGTCGACGCGCTGATGAAGCTGGAGCTGCCGGCCGGCGTGGACGTCGAGATCAAGGCTTTCGGCAAGTAACCGCGGGTACGGGAAGGAGACTGCGGCGATGGAAGGCATTCTGGGACGCAAGCTGGGGATGACCCAGATCTACATCGAGGACGGGACGGCGATCCCGGTCACGGTGATCCAGGCGGGTCCCTGTCTGGTGGTGCAGAGAAAGACGGTCGAGACGGACGGCTACGAGGCGGTCCAGCTCGGGCTCGTCGAGGAGCGGCCGGCCCGCAAGGTGGGCCAGCCCCAGGAGGGCCACTTCAAGAAGGCCGGAGTGGCGCCCACCAAGAAGCTCGAGGAGTTTCCCGTCGGTAACGGCGAGGAATTGAAGGCCGGCGACGAGGTCAAGGCCTCCATCTTCGAAGAGAAGGAGTGGGTGGACGTCATCGGCACGAGCAAGGGCAAGGGCTATCAGGGCGTCGTCAAGCGCCACGGCTTTGCCGGCGGCCGGGCGACCCACGGCTCGATGTTCCACCGCGCGCCGGGCTCGATCGGCTCTTCGGCCTACCCCTCCCGGGTGTTCCCGGGCATGCGGGCCGGCGGCCGGATGGGCGGCGACCGGGTGACGGTCAAGAACCTCCAGATCGTCAAGGTGGACGCCGAGAAGAACCTGATCTACGTGCGGGGCGCGGTGCCGGGCCCCAAGAGCGGATACCTGTCGATCCGGCGGGCCAAGCGGGGCTGACCGAGGAGTCAACGATGAAGATTGCGGTCAAGAATCTCGACAACAAGCAGGTGCGGGAGATCGAGGTCCCCGAGGAGATCTTCTCCTATCCGTACAAGGAGCACCTGATTCACGAGGCGGTCCAGGCGTATCTGGCTGCCCAGCGCCGCGGCACGCACAAGACCAAGACGCGCGCCGAGGTCTCGGGCTCGGGCAAGAAGCTCTGGCGCCAGAAGGGCACCGGCCGCGCCCGGACGGGCGACATCCGGAACCCCAAGTGGAGGAAGGGCGGCATCGTGCACGGCCCGGTTCCGCGCAGCTATGAGAAGGACCTGTCGCGCCGGGAGAAGCGGAACGCTTTGAAATCCGCCCTGTCGCAGAAGGCCTCCGAGCAGAAGATCCTGGTGATCGATTCGCTGGAGATCGGCAACCACAAGACCCGCGAGCTGGTCAAGCGATTGGCCGGCCTGGGGATCGACGGCAAGGCCCTCCTGGTCGACACCTTTGAAAACCAGAACCTCGCCCGGGCTTCCCGGAACGAGAAGTCTTTGAAGACGGTGGACGCGCTCGCGGTCAACGTGTACGACGTGGTGGACCGGTCGTACCTGGTGGTCAGCGAGAGCGCGCTCTCCCGGCTGGTGGAGGTGCTGGCGAAATGAGAGTCCAGGAGATCATCCGCCGCCCCCTGATCACCGAGAAGTCGACGGAGCTCCGGGACGACCGGAACATCATCGCCTTCGAGGTGCACAGAGACGCCAACAAGATCCAGGTCAAGAAGGCGGTCGAGGCCCAGTTCAAGGTGAAGGTGGCCGAGGTGCGCATCTCGAACGTCCATGGCAAGGTCCGCCGGCAGGGCCGCTTCGTCGGGCGCCGCCCGGACTGGAAGAAGGCCTACGTGCGGCTCGCCGAGGGCGAGAAGCCGATCGAGTTCTTCGAGGGGATGTAAGACGATGGCGATCAAACAGAGAAAGCCGGTCAATGCGTCGAGCCGTTTCCAGACGTACCTGACCTTCGACGAGATCACCCGCGAGCAGCCCGAGAAGTCGCTGACCGAGGGCAAGACCAAGACGGGCGGCCGCAACAACAAGGGCCAGCTCACCTCCTGGTGGCGCGGCGGCGGCCACAAGCAGCGCTACCGCGTGATCGACTTCAAGCGCAACAAGCATGGAGTCCCGGCCAAGGTCGCGACGGTCGAGTACGATCCGAACCGCTCCGCGCGCATCGCCCTCCTGCACTACGCGGACGGCGAGAAGCGCTACATCCTCCATCCCGAGGGCCTGAAGGTCGGCGCCGAGGTGATGTCGGGGGAGACCGCCGAGGTCAACGTCGGCAACGCTCTTCCCCTGCGCCGCATCCCCCTGGGCACGGTGATCCACAACATCGAGCTCAAGATCGGGAAGGGCGGCCAGATGGTCCGGAGCGCCGGCGCCGGCGCCCAGCTGATGGCGCGCGACGGCTCCTGGGCTCAGGTCAAGCTCCCCTCGGGCGAGGTGCGGCGCGTCCACGTGGACTGCTACGCGACCGTCGGCCAGGTGGGGAACCTGGAGCACGAGAACGTGTCGATCGGCAAGGCGGGCCGCAATCGCTGGCTCGGCTGGCGCTCGCACAACCGCGGCGTGACGATGAACCCGGTCGACCACCCGATGGGCGGCGGCGAGGGCCGGACCTCCGGCGGCCGCCATCCCACGACGCCGTGGGGCGTGCCGACCAAGGGCTACAAGACCCGGAACAACAAGCGGACGGACCAGATGATCGTCCGCCGCCGGAACAAGAAGTAAGGAGCGGAAATGTCGCGTTCACTCAAGAAGGGCTACTTCATCGACGACCATCTCGTGGCCAAGGTCACGGCGATGAACGAGCGGGGAGACCGGCGGGTGATCAAGACCTGGTCGCGGCGCTCCACGGTGATTCCGGAGATGGTGGGCCACACGCTCGCGGTGCACAACGGGGCGAAGTTCATCCCGGTCTACGTCAGCGAGAACATGGTGGGCCACAAGCTGGGCGAGTTCGCGATGACCCGGACCTTCCGCGGCCACAGCGGCAAGAAGGCCGAGAAGGGCGCCCGTCCCCGGTAAGGGGCGCGGGGTTTCGGAGAGAGGAAACGAACGATGGAAGTGACAGCACGGCTTCGTTACGCCCCCGGCTCGGCCCAGAAGATGCGGCTCGTGGCGGATCTGATTCGGGGCAAGGGCGTGCAGGAGGCGGTCAACCTCCTCACGGTGACCAACAAGGCGGCGGCCCGGCACGTCCAGAAGTGCCTGAAGTCGGCGATCGCCAACGCGGAGAACCGCGAGGACCACGTGGACGTGGACCGGCTCTTCGTCAAGGAGATCTTCGTCGACGGCGGGCCGGTGGCCAAGCGGGTCCGTCCGGCCCCGATGGGCCGCGCCTTCCGGGTCCTGAAGCGCTACAGCCACATCACGATCAAGCTCGATACGAAGAAGGGCGACGGCAAGTCCAAGGGCGACGGCAAGTCGTAACGAGAAGAGAGGATACGAACGTGGGTCAGAAAACACACCCCTACGGGTTCCGGCTCGTCTATAACAAGACCTGGCACTCGCGCTGGTACGGCGAGGGCAACTACGCCAAGACCCTGCACGAGGACCTGGCGCTGCGCCGCCGCCTGAAGAGCCGTCTCGGCCACGCGGGGGTCTCGGAGATCGACATCGAGCGCGCCGCGGACAAGCTCCGCGTCACCATCTACACGTCGCGGCCCGGCATCATCATCGGCCGCCGCGGCGCCGAGGTGGACAAGCTGCGCGACGATCTCCAGAAGGAGATGGGCCGCGAGGTCCACATCAACATCCAGGAGATCCAGCGCCCCGAGCTCGACGCCCAGCTGGTCGCCGAGTCGATCGCCGGGCAGCTCGAGCGGCGCGTCTCTTTCCGCCGCGCGATGAAGAAGGCCATGGAATCGGCCTTCCGGTTCGGCGCCAAGGGGGTCAAGATCATGGTCTCCGGCCGCCTGGGCGGCGCCGAGATCGCGCGTTCCGAGTGGTACCAGGAGGGACGCCTGCCGCTCCACACGCTCAAGGCCGACATCGATTACGGCCTGGGCGAGGCGCGGACCACCTACGGCATCATCGGTGTCAAGGTGTGGGTGTACAAGGGCGATCTTTTGAAGGAAAAAGGCCGCCGCGCTTCGGCGTAGGCGTTTTGTGAGGATCGACTGCCATGTTGATGCCGAAGAAGGTCAAGTTCAGAAAGGCACACCGCGGCCGGCGGACCGGAGTTTCGAAGGGCGGCACCTACATCGCCTTCGGCGACTACGCGCTCCAGGCACTGGAGCCGGGCTGGGTGACGTCGCGCCAGATCGAGGCGGCCCGTATCGCCATCTCCCGCCACGTCAAGCGCGGCGGCAAGCTCTGGATCCGCGTGTTCCCGGACAAGCCGGTGACGAAGAAGCCGCTCGAAACCCGCATGGGCAAGGGCAAGGGCAACCCCGAGGAGTGGGTCGCGGTGGTCAAGCCGGCGCGCATCCTCTACGAGCTCGAGGGCGTGCCGCAGGAAGTGGCGGAGGAGGCGATGCGCCTGGCCTCCCACAAATTCGGGATCAAGACCCGGTTCATCACGCGGCACGACGAGCTGAGGTGAGACGATGAAGGCTCAGGAATTGCGCGATCAAACGGTCGAAGACCTGCGGGAGAAAGAGCGGGACCTTTCGGAGCAGCTCTTCGCCCTTCGCCTGCAGAAGGTCACGGGCCAGCTCGAAAAGCCGGCCCGGGTGCGGCAGGTCCGCAAGGACCTGGCGCGGGTGCTGACCCTCCTGCACGAGAAGCAGGCTCAAGGTAAGTAGGAGCGGACATGGCAGACATGGAAACGACAGCACAGGACACCCCGGGCGAGGCGGCCCGCAGCCGGCAGGTCAAGGTCGGCCGCGTGGTGAGCAACAAGATGGACAAGACCGTCGTGGTGGAAGTGGAGAACACGGTCACGCACCGGCTGTACCTCCGGCATCTGAAGCGGACCAAGAAGTTCCACGCCCACGATGAAGAGAACCGTTGCAACGTCGGCGACGTGGTGGAGATCGTCTCCAGCCGGCCGCTCTCCAAGACCAAGCGGTGGCGCGTCCGCGAGATCGTCAAGCGGGCCGAGTAAGGAGAGGCGACCATGATCCAGATGGGAACGATT
>DATEIO010000335.1:0-2723 GCA_035278895.1 Thermoanaerobaculia bacterium
GGGCTCCGTGCGCCTGGCCCCGGGTGGCGCCCATCTCCTGATGGAGGCCAACGGCGTTCTGCGGCTCGACAACGAGACCCCGGCCCGGCGCGGCCACCGCCCCTCGGTCGACGAGATGTTCCTCTCCTGCGCCGAGAGCTGTCCCCGCGAGGTGGCCGGCGTGCTGATGACGGGCATGGGCTCGGACGGCGTCGAGGGCCTGCTCGCGCTGCGCCAGGCGGGCGGCCTGACCCTCGCGCAGGACGAGGCGAGCTCGGTCGTGTTCGGCATGCCCCGGGTGGCCCTGGAGCGCGGCGCCGCGGACGTGGCCCTCCCGCCCCGGGACCTGGCCAAGACCCTCGTCCGCCTCTGGCAGAAGGGGGAGCCGTGAGCGAAGCCGTGAGCCGGACGGTGCTCGTGGTGGACGACAGCGAGGTGACGCGGGCGATCCTGGCGCGGACTCTCCGCGGCGCCGGCTTCGACGTGCTGGAGGCCAAGGACGGCGCCGAGGGGGCGATGACGGCTCTGCGCGAGCAGCCCGACGTGGTGGTGACCGATCTGGAGATGCCCACCATGGACGGCTTCCCGCTCCTGCGGCTCTTGAAAGCCGACCCCGTGAGCGCGCACATCCCGGTGCTGATCCTGACCAGCCACTCCGAGGCCGCCTCCCGCTTCTGGAGCCTGCGCACCGGGGCCGACGCCTACCTGACCAAGGATCACCGGCCGCAGCAGCTCATCGCGACCGTCCAGCGCCTGGCCGAGGAGGCCTCGGCCGCGCCGCGGGCCGTTGCTTCTCCCTTCGGGACCGTGGACGAGCCCCGGGGCGGCGTCGAGATCGGTCCCATCGAGGTGCTCGCCCGCGTGGCCCGCCACCTGGACGCCTCGCTCCTCCAGGCCACGGTGGTGAACGCGCTCCTGGAGCACGGGATGACGGCGAGCGACTTCCACGAGACCGCCCGCGCCGCGCTCCAGACGTTGGGCGACGTGGCCGACGCCCTCCTCCTCGCCGTGGCCGTGGCCGAGCCCGAGACCGGCGTGGCGCAGATCGTGCTCCAGGAGCCGGTCCGGCCGGCGGACGTCGAGGTGCTCTCGGCCCTTCTCGTGGCGGCCCTGAAGCTCCCGCCCGGGGCCGACGTCGAGGTCCGGGTGAGCGGCGAGCGGGGGGACGTGGCGGTCGACCCGGAGAGCGCCCTCTGGTTTCCGCTGTCCGTGCGCGACGCCTCGGGAATCCTGGCGCTCCTCCCCCGGGACCGCGAGGACTTCGCCGCCACGACCGTGCCCCTGATCGAGGCGCTGACCGGCCATCTGTCCTTGGTGCTCGACAACGCGCGCCTCTCCCAGCGCCTCCACGAGCTCTCGACCCTGGACGGCCTGACCCGCCAGTTGAACCACCGGGTGATCTACGACCGGCTGACCGAGGAGCTCGAGCGGGCGCGCCGCTACCGCTATCCGCTGAGCGTGATTCTCTGCGACTTCGACCACTTCAAGGAGGTCAACGACACCCTGGGCCATCTGGCCGGAGACGCCGTGCTCCGTGAGGGCGCGGCGGTGCTGCGGCGCTGCCTGCGCGCCACCGACATCCTGGGCCGCTACGGCGGCGAGGAGTTCCTGGCCGTCCTCCCGCAGGTGGATCTGGACTCGGCGCGCATCGCGGCCGAGCGCCTGCGCCAGGGGCTCGAAGGCCATCCCGTCAAGCTCCCCTCGGGCGGCGAGGCCCGGATCACCGCCTCTTTCGGCGTGGCCGACCGGGACGAGCTCGGCGGGCCGGCGACCGCCGACCTCCTCGTCTCGCTCGCGGACCGCCGGCTCTACGAGGCCAAGGCCGCCGGCCGGAACCGCGTCCGCCCATGAGCTCCTCACCGTCCCCGACGCCCGCCCTTCAGCAGCTCGTCGCCCTGGTGCGCGACGTGACGGGGAACATCATCCCCCCGGCCCGCTTCCCGTTTCTGGAGGAGGTGGCGCTAAGGCGGGCGCACGCCCGGGGCTTCCCGGGCCTCGCCGAATACGTGCGGGCGTTGGCCGCCCGGGAGATCGAGGAGGAGTGGAAGAACGTCATCTCGCTCATCACGGTCAAGGAGTCGTACTTCTTCCGCGCGCCGCAGCAGTTCGAGGGGTTCCGTACCGACGTGCTCCCCAAGCTGCTCCGCGCGCGGGGGGCCTCGCGGCACCTGCGCATCTGGTCCGCGGCCTGCGCCCGGGGCGAGGAGCCGGCCACGCTCGCCATGCTCCTCGCCGAAGAGCCGACCCTCCTGGGGTGGGACTGGACGATCGTCGCGACCGACGTGGACGAGGAGGCGCTGGCCGGCGCCCGCCTGGGGCTCTACGGCGAGCGCGCGGTCTCCCAGGTGCCGCCGCCGCTCCTCGAGCGCTGGTTCAAAAGGCGCGGCAAGCTCTACGAGCTCGACTCGGCGATCCGCTCGCGGATCGTCTACCGCAAGCTGAACCTCGCCCATCCGCCGTTCTCCCTGCCGTTTCCCGAGTGCGACCTGGTGCTGCTCCGAAACGTCCTCATCTACTTCCGCCGGCCGCTCCAGCGCTGGGTGATGTCCCAGGTCTCGCAGCTCCTCGCTCCGCACGGCTATCTCTTCCTCGGGGCCTCGGAGACCCTGTGGCAGATCCAGGACGACCTGGAGCCCGTGGACCTGGGCTCCTGCTTCTGCTACCGCCACCGCACCACCCCGCCGCCAGCCCCCGCGCCCGTGCCACCGCCCCGCCCGGCCCGCGCCCGGCGCGAGGAGCCGCCG
>DATEIO010000336.1:0-4761 GCA_035278895.1 Thermoanaerobaculia bacterium
TTGATCCTCGCGGCGTCGTTTTTCCAGATCACCGCGTCGAGCTTGCCCACGATCTCGTCGTGGTCCCCCTTCTCGACCAGCTCGAAGTAGACGTGGCCGCGCGCGCTCGGACGCACACGTTGAGCTTCGCCCACGACCCACACGGAGGAGAAGGCCTCCCCGAGGAATTCGCGGACCTCCCCGCAGAGCTGGGAGACGGAGTAGGTGGGCTCGAAGAGAGGGAGGCTCAATGGTAGGACTTGAGCTCCTTGGAGGACCCGAGGGGGATCGATTCCGCCCACTCGACCGCCTTTTTCTCGCCGCCCGTGAGCTTGGAGAGGAAATTCACGGCCTCGTCCCGCTCGAAGAACAGGCGCCAGATGAAGGTGTGCCCGGCGGGCGCCGTGAAGTAGGTGTAGCTCTTGGCACCGTTCGAGAGGTCGAAGCCGAGGTTCGACTCGCCGTTCACCCCCACGCAGGCGAGCGCAATGGCGCGGCACGCGAGCGCCAGGGCCTTGACCGCGTCCTCGTAGTCGCCGAGCTCCTCTCTGGAGAGGGGCGAGTGGTAGACGGAGATCTTCGCGCCGTCCTCCTCGGCCAGCAGGTTGTAGGGGATGTCGTGCCGGTCGAGAGCGTCCTTGGTCTCGGCAGTGGTGACGAAGACGTCCTCCGTGCCGGTGACCTTGTAGGTGATCGCGTAGGTCTCCTTCTCGAGCTGGGCGAACGACTCGGCGAGAATGCTCTCATCCTCGATCGTGAAGTAGTAGAGACGATTCATGATCCGTCGCGCTGCCATGAGGCGAATCCTCCAGAAATCCGACTTCTTGTACGGGTGGGGATGGGTTGGCGGGCAGAGACTTTTTCTACACCCCCAACGGCTTATTCTACCAGACCGCTACGCCTCGGCCACAGAGCGGTAACTTCCGCGCTCCCGCAGGAGCAGGCCAATCAGGAATCCGGCCGCGCAGCCCCCCAGGTGGGCGGCGTTGTCGATGTTCGCAACCTGCAGGCCGAAGAACACGTTGATCACCGCCCACATGACGAGCTGGGAGAGGATCGATTTCCCCTGGGGGCTCAGCTGGCTGTGCCGCCGGAGCAGGAAGGCGATCAGCGCGCCCAGGAGGCCGAAGATGGCTCCCGAGGCGCCGACGCTCGGCATCTGCGTCCACGCGATGCTCGCCAAGGATCCGGCGATCCCGCTCACGAAGTACGTCAAGAGCATCCGGGTCGACCCCAGCCAGGACTCGAAGAGCGTCCCGAGCTGGTAGAGCCCCCAGGCGTTCAGCGCCAGGTGCAGGAAGCCGCCGTGCAGGAACATGCTGGTCAGGAGCCGCCAGGACTGCCCCGCGAGCACGGCCGTCCGCTCGTTGGCTCCCAGGGCGACCAGGTCCGTGCCCGAGAGCTCGCCCCAGATCTGCAGGCCGAAGGCGGCGACGATCGCGATCAGGAGCAGCCGGGTGACGGGCGTGCGTCTCATGAGGCCCCCAGATAGGAATCCAACTGCTGCCGCTCGGCCGGGGTGAGCTCGGCCGCTTCGAGGAGGAGCTCCTCCCCGACGGCCGGGAGCGGGACGGATGCCTTCGACAGCCGGCTCGCGAGCCCGGCGCAGTCCATCTCCGCGAGCGAGACCCGCGAGGCGCTCTCGCAGACGGCGACGACGCGCCCCGCGAGCCCGCTCTCGATGCGGACCGCGACGCGCGGAGGGAGCTGCTCCGGCCGCACGAGATATCCCTCGGCGACCTTGCGCACCTTCACTCGCCCCTCCAGGTTCGCGGCCTGGGGCGGCACCACCACGTTGTCTTGAAGGCGCGTGCCGAACCCGGCCACGTCCACGTCCGCCACCAGCACGCCCTTGCCTTCGAACTCCACCCGCAGATCCGCGCTGTGGCTGCCGCCCGGTCCGGGCTCCAGCCGCAGCAAATGGTTTCTCAGGGTCATCTGGTTCTTCGGCGAGGAGAGCCGGATGGTGACCAGCCCCTCGCTGATCGGGGCGATTTCGGTCACCGCGTCGGGATAGGTCCGGTTCAGCCGCGCGAAACGGAGCTGCCCCGGCGGCGCGGGAGCCGCGCCCAGGAGAAGCAGTCCGAGGATGCCGACGGTAACGATGCTGAGCTTCTTCATGATCTCCGTGGGGAGGCAGACGGCGCCTCCCCCGGAGATTCAAACCCTTGGAGCCGGCCGGATGTTCCCGAAGGTTACGGGTAGTACCCGCGCCCCGTCCGCGCCTTCAAGCCCCGCTTGACCTTCACCTCGATCTTCCGGAAGCCGTTCTCGTCCGCCCGCTCGCCGGAGTTGTAGGTGAGGAAGTAGCGGCTGCGCAGCTCGTCCTCGATCTGCTCGTAGACGCCGGAGAGCTCGTCCGCCCGGTCGATGAAGAAGGCCCTTCCGCCCGAAACCTGGGCGAGCTCCGAGAGCTTGCCGCGGGGGCCGAATTTGAGCTCGGGGATGTCGAGCCCGATCGTGTAGATGGCGACGCCGCTCCTCCGCGCGAACTCCAGGGCGTCCTCCCACGAGGTGCTGCTCCCCGTGTCGTCCCCGTCCGTCAGCAGCACGAGAGCGCGCTGCCCCCGCTGGCCGCGGAAGTAGTAGAGGCTGTTGATGATCGCGTCGTGAAGGGCGGTGCGGCCGAAGGCGCGCATCTCTTCGAGCGACAGGGCCACGGCCTCGGCGTCGTCGACCGGCGGGATCAGGAGCGCCGGGCGGGTCGCGAAGGCGAGGGCGAAGCACCGGTCCTTCGGGGTCACCACCGCGCGCAGGAAGCCGGCGGCGGCCCGGTGGGCCTCGTCCAGGGAGCTTGCCATGGAGAACGAGGTGTCGATGGCGATTCCGAGGTTCAAGGGGAGGTTTTCGACCTGCTCGAAGCGGGCGATCGTCTGCGGCCTGCCGTTCTCCAGGATCTCGAAATCCCTGTCAGCCAGGCCTTTCACCGGATGGCCGGAGGAGTCGGTCACCGTGGTGAACAGCTCGACGAGATCGACCTCCACCTCCTCCAGGTTTTCCGGCGTCCGCAGGAAGCGCACGTCCTCGGCGCGGCTGCCGTCATCGAGGAACGCCACCACCGAGAGATAGGCGAGGTCGCTCCCGCCCGGCACCTCGACCGTGTGCTGCCAGGGCGGGGTGCGCAACACCGTGACCAGCTCGTCGTTGATGCGGAACTCGACCGACTCGATCTTCCGCTCCTCGGGGATCGTCACCTCGGCCCGGGCCAGGAGCTTGCCCGCGGCCGCCCGGCCCCGGCCAGGCTCGGTGATCGTCACCCGGAACGCGCCGCGCGCCTGATTGAGGACGACCTGATCGGCGGCCACGAGCTCGCCCGCGGCGTCGTAGCCTTCGACCCGCACCACCTGCTCGCGGGGGAAGGTCGCGAGGCGCACCTCGGCGGAATAGGGCGGCCGGGTGCGGGTGAGCTGCGTCTCGCCGTCCACCAGGAAGACCACCTTGGCGATGCGCTCGCCCGTGGCCACCGTCTCCGCGCGCCAGGTGCCGAGCACGACGTCGCCCGGCGGCGGCAGGAGCAGCAGGGTGTCCGCCGCGGTGATGACGCGCTCCTCCGTGAGATTGCCCCGGACCGCGGTTTCCATCACGGCGGACGGCAGGGTGGCGGCCTGCTGGCCCGGCACCCGGAAGCCGCGGGCGGCGAACCCCTCGGAGCTGGCTTCGTCGGTCAGGCGGAGCCGGAGGAGAAATCCCTGCCCCGGGCGCAGCGGGTATTCGAGGAGCAGCGTGGCTGGCTCTTCCTTCCCGGGAGGAGCGAACTGGTAGCGCATCCGGAAGCTCTCGAACACCCGCCCGTCGTGCTCCACGACGCCGTCGACGGTCAGGCGCACGCGCGGCTTGCCCTTCTCCTCTTCGGTGACGTGCAGCCCTTCGGCCGGGAGGGTGAGAAGCGCCCGCGCGACCAGGCGCTGGCCCTGCCAGCGCGGGAAGTCCACCTGGATCGGGTCCACCCGGAGGGAAGGCTTCGGCGCCGGGAGCGGCGTGAGAGCGGCCATCCGCGCCCAGGCGGCCAGATCCTTCGGCCCGGCGAGGAACGAGGCCCGGTCCCGCGGGCGGACCCAGCGGACCATCTTGGGCTCTTCCGAGGAAGAGAACGAAGCCGTCAGGACCGGCAGGCCCTTCAAGCCGTCGATCCCCGTGGCGCGGTCCACCTGGGAGACCCCCTGCTTGCAGAACCGGCGGTCGATCCGCGTACCGCCCCGGCCCAGCCTTTCCCAGTCCTCGAGCCACGCCGCCGCGTCGTCCGTGTAGAGCGCCTGCTTGGAGTCGATCGGCAGCCAGAGGCGGAACGGCTCGTCCGGCGCCGGGCGGTAGAGGACCAGGTCGTGGAGCGCCGCGTCGTCCGGATAGGTCCAGATCTCGATCGGCTGGAAGATCACGGCGCAGTCGATGACCGTGGACGACACGGGCCGGCCTTTGAGGAAGAGGAGCTGGGCCCGCGCGTCCTGGAGCAGGGAGTAATCCCGGAGGGCCAGGAGCTGCCGCCGCTCGATCCCCTCCTGAAGCTCGTTCTCCGGAGTTCCGGGGATGGGATCGCGGAGGAAATCCTGGATGAACTGGTCGCGCCCCGCCTCGTCCAGGGCCATGAAGGCCGCCCGCTGCTCCGGAGAGAGCAGGAGCGCCGGGCCGTCCTCAAGGAACGCCCGCTGCGCCTCGGGCCAGAGAAGGGGATCGGGTTCGGTGGACTGCGCGAAGGAGGGTGAAGCCAGAAACACGAGGAGAATCAGAAGGACGACAGGCATGGCGTACCCCCCCGTAGGGGCGGCCCTGTGTGGCCGCCCTGTT
>DATEIO010000337.1:0-2973 GCA_035278895.1 Thermoanaerobaculia bacterium
GGCGCGCCGTGGCCGAGGCGGGTTGGGATTCGGACGAGGAGCGCAGGCGCGCTCCGCTCCCGGTGCGCCACCCGAAGAGGTGACGGCGTCGACGGAGTACCCGGTCGTGGTCGCGGGCGGCGGCCCGGCCGGGGCGGCCGCCGCCCTCACGCTCGCGAGCGAGGGTTGCCGCGTGTTGCTGGCCGACGCCTCTCCCACGGATGCGTTTCGCGTGGGAGAGGCGCTTCCACCCGCCGCGCGCCCGCTTCTGCGCGACCTGGGCGTGCTCGACCGCTTCCTGGCCGACGGACATCTGCCGTCTTTTGGAAACCTTTCCATCTGGGGATCGGACCAGCTCCAGGCGCACGATCACATTTTCGATCCGCACGGCCATGGCTGGCATCTGGACCGCGCCCGCTTCGACGCGCTCCTCCGCGACGCCGCGCGCGGCGCCGGGGCGGAGCTTTTGGAGGGTGTAGCGATCGAAAAGGTGGAGCGGAAGGACGGCACCTGGCGCGTCCGCCTGGGTGCCGGAGCCAAGACGCGGGAAGTGCGCGCCGGATGGCTCGTGGACGCGACGGGCCGGCGCTCGGCGATCGCCCGGCGGCACGGCGCAGCGCGGCGGCCCGACGACCGGCTCGTGGCCTTCTACGCCCGCTTCCGCACTGCCTCTGAGGAGGACGCCGATACGCGGACGATGATCGAATCCGCGCCGGACGGATGGTGGTACACGGCGCTCCTCCCCTCCGGCGAGCGCGTGGCCGCCTGGCTCACCGACGCCGACCTGGCGGACCGGGCCACGCTGCTGTCGCCCTCCGGATTCACCGCGCGGCTGCGGGAGAGCCCCCACCTGGGCGCCCTCTTCGCGCGCTTCGGCTACGCGCTCCACGGCCGCCCGCGCGGAACCGGCGCCGGGAGCGCGCGCCTGGACCGGTTCGCTGGCGAGGGTTGGCTGGCCGTAGGAGACGCAGCGCTCTCCTTCGATCCCCTCTCGTCCCAGGGGATGCTCACCGCGCTCTACACCGGCCTGCGGGGCGGCCAGGCGCTCGCCCGCGTCGCCGCGGGCGACGATTCCGGGATCCCCGGGTACACGCGCCAGTTGGAACAGGTCTACGACACCTACCTTCGCAACCGCCTCACCTTCTACGCCGCGGAACCGCGCTGGACCGACCGTGCGTTCTGGCTCCGGAGGCGGCAGGAGCGGCCCTGATCTCTCACTCCTTCTTGCCGGCCGCTTCCAGATCGGCCAGCATCTTCTGGAGCTCCGCCTTGGGAAGGAGCTTGCCGCCGAAGACGACCGCTTCGATCTTCCGGGTGTTGTGAATGTCCTCGAGCGGGCTCGCCTCGAGAAGGACGAGGTCGGCGAGCTTGCCCTTCTCGACGGTTCCCAGGTCTTTGTCCTTGCCGAGGTACCGTGCCGGATTGAGCGTGGCGGCCTGCAAGGCCTCCATGGGCGACAGGCCGGCTTCGACGAGGAGAGCCAGCTCGTCGTGCAGGCTGAAACCCGGAAAACAATAGGGATTGATCACGTCCGTACCTGCCAGGAATTCCACCCCGGCCCGGCGCATCGGAGCGATCAGCTCTTTCAGCTTCCGGTAGGTCTCCCGCGCCAACTGGACGTCTTCCTCGGTCCTGTCGTTCAGACGGAAATCGCCTGCGGGATTCCATCCGGAGACGATTTCGGGCGGCATGTACTTGACCCGCGGATCGTTGTGAATCGCGGGGTCCTGGATGAACGCCATGTTGCGCTGTACGACCAGGGTCGGGCACTGCCATGTGTGGTTCCGCGCGAAGCGAGCGAACAACGCGTTCGCCTTCTCGGGGCTGAAGGTGTCCAGCGTCAGGCGGGAGAGCGGGCGCAGGCTGGCGCGGTCGGGCGACGTCTTTCCGGCGGGGAGCTTCGCCCAGGCCTCCTCTCTCCCCTTTCGCAGCTCCTCTTCGCGGGTGGAACAGGCCACGAGAACGCCGGTGAAGTGCTCGACGCTCTTCTGCCCTGCCTCCGAGGCTTCCAGCGCGGAGACGGCATCCGGGACGTGCCCCGCAAAGGGAATCCCCTGCTTTCTGGCCTCGTCCGCAATGGCGAAATAGGCCTCCCGCGGAAGCCGGCTGTACACCTTGATGAAATCGGCGCTCTCCTGTTTCATCCGGCTTACGAGTTGCCGGCCCTCGGCGCCATCCTTGACAGCGATCGAGCCGGGCCAGATGGGCACCGGTCCATCGACGATGGAGCTGCCAATGTCCATCCGTGGACCCCGCAGGGTTCCCTGCTCGATCTCCCGGCGCCACTCGTGGTGGAGCGGAGCGCCCCACATCACCCGGATGCCGGTGACCCCGTTGGCGACGAAGAGCGGGAGATAGTCCTTGTGCAGCCAGTGGACGTGCATGTCCCACAAGCCGGGGATCAGGAACTTGCCCGTGGCATCGACCACCTGCGCGTCGCGAGGCACCTGGACGCTCTCGCTCCGGCCGAGCTCCGTGATCCGGTTCCCCGTGATCACGACCGCCATGTCGGGCTGAGCGGGCGCGCCGGTCATGTCGAGGACCGTGACGTGTGTGATGACAACCGGCCGGGGAGTCTGCGGCGGCTGCGGCGAGGGCAGGACCGGCAGGGCCAGAAGCAGGAGAGCCAGGAACGGTTTCATCATGAGACTAATCTACCGCAGATTTTAACCCCCACTTTGCAAATTCCTGACGGAGGCTCTGTGCGGAGTAGTGGAACGGCTATACTCTGCGCGGCCTCCGCGCGCATCCGGCGCGGCGGTCTTCTCCTGGAGGACTCCGATGCGGCGAACCACTGCGAGGCTTCTGCTCTCCCTCCCTCTTCTCCTGTTGCCTGCGCTCCCGATGTCGGGGGACCCGGCCCAGCCGGCCGGGACCTGCATGACGAACGCGCAGTGTGGAGAGAAGGAATTCTGCGCCAAGATCTACGACAGCTGCGGGGAGAGCGGCAAGTGCGAGGAGCGCCCGGCCGACTGCACCGAGCGCGGCAAGCTC
>DATEIO010000338.1:0-2280 GCA_035278895.1 Thermoanaerobaculia bacterium
GCTCCACCCGCAGCACCTCCGACCAGATCCCCGCCACCAGCTCCTCGGTCGGCGTCCGCGGTGGATCGAAACCCTTCTCCACCGGAACCAGGGTCTCGGCGGGATCCGGCAGAGCCCGACGATCCACCTTGCCGTGCGCCGTCAACGGAACCGACGCGATCTCCACCAGCGCCGACGGCACCATGTAGTCCGGCAGACGGTCCTTGAGGAAGCCGCGCAGCTCCGCGATGTCGATCCCGCTCTCGCGCGGGACGACGTAGCCCACCAGCCGACGGTCAGGCTCTCCCCAGGGCAGCACCACCGCCTCGCGCACCGATGGGTGCGAGCCCAGCACCGCCTCGATCTCCCCCAGCTCGATGCGGAAGCCCCGGATCTTCACCTGGTGATCGATGCGCCCCAGATACTCCAGCTCCCCATTGGACAGCCGGCGCGCCAGGTCCCCCGAGCGGTAGAGACGCTCGCCGGAGCCGCCGAACGGGTCCGGCACGAAACGCTCCGCCGTCAGCTCCGGACGCCCCAGGTAGCCTCGCGCCAGACCCGCGCCCGAGACCTGCATCTCCCCCGGCACTCCCACCGGCACCCGGTTGCCGTGGCGGTCCCGCAGATGCACCGCCAGGTCCGGGATCGCCACCCCGATCGGGCTCGGACCCGGCGTGGACAGATCCTCCCGACGCACCTCCCGGTAGGTCACGTGGACCGTCGTCTCCGTGATCCCGTACATGTTCACCAGCAGCGGCCGCTCGTCGCCGTGACGAGCGAACCAGGGGCCCAGGCTCGACAGCTCCAGAGCCTCGCCCCCGAACACCACGTACCGCAATGACAGAGACTCCGAGCTCTGCTCGTCCACCTGCGCCAGCTGACGGAACGCCGAGGGGGTCTGGTTCAGCACCGTCACCCCCTCCTTCACCAGCAGCTCGTGGAACGCCTCCGGCGAGCGGCTCACCCAGTACGGCACCACCACCAGGCGGCCACCGTAGAGCAGCGCCCCCCACAGCTCCCAGACCGAGAAGTCGAAGGCGTAGGAGTGGAACAGCGACCAGACGTCCCGATCGTCGAAATCGAACCACCCCTCCGTCGCCGCGAACAGACGCGCCACGTTGGCGTGGGTGATCAGCGAGCCCTTCGGCTTGCCCGTCGAGCCCGAGGTGTAGATGACGTAGGCCAGGTTGTCGGGTCCGGCTCCGGACTCCGGCTCCTCCGCGCTCCCGGCGCCGAGGGACTCCAGCAGGACCGTCGCGCGATCCGAGCCCGGCACCAGCTCGCGAAGGTCCCCGGTCGTCACCAGCACGTCGAGCCCCGAGTCCTCCGCGATGTAGGCCAGGCGCGAGGCCGGGTAGCGCGGATCGAGCGGCACGTAGGCGCCTCCCGCCTTCAGGATCCCCAGCACCCCCACCACCGTCTCCAGCGAGCGCCCCACGCAGAGCCCCACCCGCGACTCGGGGCCCACTCCCAGCCCCCGGAGGTGATGAGCCAGCCGGTTGGCCCGCTCATTCAGCTCCCTGTACGTCAGGCTCTCCCCCTCGAAGGTCACCGCCGGCGCCTCCGGGGTCCGCGCCGACTGGGAGGCGAAGACCTCGTGCAGGCAGCGGGGAGAGGGGAACGGCACGACCGGGAGCTGACGACGCTCCTCCGCCGTCAGAATATCGATCTCCGCCAGCCGCCGGCCGGGATCGGCCACGAAAGCGGAAAGAATGCTCTTCAGGTGCCCGAGCAGGCGCTCGATCGCCGCCGGCTCGAAGCGACCGAGGTCGTAGTCGGCCCGCAGGACCATCTCCCGGTCCGGCCCCGCCACCAGGGTCAACGGATAGTTGGTCCGCTGGAACACCCCCCGGTGAGACGTCTTCTCCATGAAGCCCTCGAAGACGAAGATGCTCTCGAACAAGGGCGTCGGGCGCGGCACGTCCGACCAGCCCAGGACGTCGACCAGGGGGCTGTGCTCGTAGCGGCGCAGCTCCACCTGGTCCGCCTGCAGGCCCTGCAGCCAGGGGAGGACGGTCTCGCCGGCCGGCAGCCGCACGCGCACCGGCAGGGTGTTGATGAAGCATCCCAGCATCCCCTCGACCCCGGGGATCGACGGGGGGCGGCCCGACACTGTCAGGCCGAAGACCAGGTCGTCCTCGCCGCTGTAGCGGGAGAGCGCCAGCGCCCAGGCCCCCTGCACCACCGTGTTCAGGGTCAGCCGGTTTTTCCGGGCCCAGGCCTTCAGGGTCTCGGTCTCGCTCTCCGGCACGAAGGCGACCCGCATGTCGCGGCCGAGGTCCTCGCCGCCGTTCCGGCCGG
>DATEIO010000339.1:0-5851 GCA_035278895.1 Thermoanaerobaculia bacterium
CCACAGGTCCTCGACCGACGAGTAGATGCCGCCGTCCCCCAGGACCGAGCTGGTGAGGCTCTGGTCGGTGCGCTCGAAACGGCCCTCCCTCTCACTGTACCCGTAGGCCCGGCGCTCCACCTTGGAGATCCCCTCCTCGTAGGCCACGGTGCCGGCCATCCCCAGCGGGTCGAAGATGTTCTTCTCGAGGAACTGCGCGAACGGCCGGCCGGAGACCTTCTCGACGATCAGGGCCAGCAGGGCGTAGCCCGTGTTGCTGTAGCGGAACTGGCTGCCCGGCGCGAAGTAGAGCCTGTCCTCTTTGCCGACCAGGTCGAGCACGTCCTTGTCCTTGAGCGGCACCGTGGTGCCGGGCGGGATCAAGTCCTCGTAATCGAGGAGCCCCGAGGTGTGCCCGAGCAGGTGGCGCACCCTGACCCCGTGCGCGGCCTTGGCGAAGCCGGGGAAGAAGCGGGTCAGAGGATCGTCGAGCGACAGCTCTCCCCGCTCGGCCAGGAGGAGCACGGCCGTGGCGGTGAACTGCTTGGTGACCGAGGCCAGCCGGAAGTTGGTGGCCGTGGTGATGGGCGTCCTCTCTTCGAGGTTGGCGAGGCCGAAGGCCTTGCGGTAGAGGACCTTTCCGTCCAATGCCACGAGCACGCTGGCCCCCGGCGCATCGGCGCGGCCGTAGTCCTTCAGGATCGCGTCAAGCTGGGCGGGAACCGTGGAAGCAGCGGCGACCGTCGCGAAGAGGAGGGTCATGAACGCACAGGGCATGCGGTCTTCTATCCCAAGGCATTATCGCCGACGGTCGGCATGCAGTGCAATCAACGTCCGGTCAGCTCGCGGGCGCCCGGCTGTCTTCCGCTGCGCCGTCCGCGCCAGATGTGAAAGGGCAGCCAGACACCGGCGAAGAGGCCCAGGACCCAGTGCACGATGGCGATGCGGTCGCGCCAGATTTCATCCCCCAGGTAGTAGAGGCCCAGGCCGGTGAGGACGAGAACGGCCAGGAGGATCGTCATCGTCCGGCCGTTGAGGCGGTTGCGCGTGCTCGACCAGCCGCGCCGCACGTGGTGGATCCAGATGAGCCCCAGGCTCCAGACGACGGCATAGCCCGCGGCGCCGTGGAGCGTCAGCCAGGCGTGCTCCAGCGGGTGGGCCTCGGGGCCGAAGGGGCCCTCCCGGCGGACGTAGTGGTGAAAGAGGAGCCACAGCACCCCGGACACGAGCGCGGCGAGGCCCGTGCCATAGACCCACCGGGCCACCCAGGCCGGCAGGCGCAAGCTGTTGTTCGAGGAGGTGACGGGGCGCATCAGAAGAAGTGGTGCCGGCCGCCTTCGCGATCGAGCAGGACGGCGCTCGCGCCGAGCCGGTGCAGGAGTGGCACCGAGCCGGCCGGATTCGCCAGCACGACCTTGGTCAGACCGTCGGCCCAGATCGCACGCCGGGTGCAGACGGTCACCGAGCCGTCGCCCCCGAGACCCGCACCGGTCTTCGGCTCCACGATGGCGGAATGAGGATTCTCGTTGAAATACCCCGCGCTGGTGGCGACGGCGGCATTGCGGGTCTCCAGCAGGGGAACGCCGTGGTCCGGATGGGCGGGATGCCGCACCCAGACCGTGTGGCGGGCCCCGAAGCTGCGCAGGTCGCCGCCGGCATTGACGACGGCCGAGGCCACGCCCTGGCGCCGGAGGCAGGTGATCGCGCGGTCGACGGCATAGCCTTTCGCGATGCCGCCCAGGTCGAGCCAGAGGGGGCGGCGGAAGCGCACGCGGCCGTCTGCGGACAAGGAGACGTCGCGCCAGCGGGCGTCCGGATCGGGGGCGTCGCCGGCCGGCGCGGGCAGGTGGCCCCGTTCGACCAGCACGCGGCCGACGGTCGGGTCGAAGGAGCCGCCGGAGGCGCGGGCGAGCGCGAGCGCGGCCGAGAGGACGCGGTGCAGATGGGGCGACACCGCCTGGGGCGCGCGATGCGCCGAGGCATTCAGGCGGCTGAGCTCCGAGTCCGGATCGTGGAAGCTCATGCGGCGGTGGATTTCGCCGATCTCGCCGAATGCCGCACCGATCGCCTGCGCTGCCAGGGACGCTTCGGCGTCGGCGCGGATCGAGACCAGCGTGCCCAACCAGGGTTGGGCACGCTGACACACCGCCACGCCCTCCTCAGGGCTTGCCGACAACGAGCGCATGCGTCGCAAGCAAACGCCGCACGCCGGTGGTGATATTGCGGCTGGACAGCGTGGCGCCGGACAGATTGATGATGTCGACGTTGAGGCGGAGAGGCGATCCCATCTTCTTGCCGACGAACTGGGCACGCCATTTCGGGTCGCGCACCTCGCCGCCGTAGGTCTCCCGGTAGTCGAGGATCTCGATGCCGTGGACCACGCCCGCGGCGTCGAGCGCCAGGCCGTAGGTGATGAGCTCGTGCTTGCCGATCACCTGGTCGAGGTAGAACCAGCCGCCGGTCGAGGCGCTCCACACCTTGACGGTCTTTTCGGAGACCCGGGTGCTGCTCGCCTTTTCGATCGCCTTGACCTGTTGCGGGGTCAGCGTCACCGCGTGCGAGGTCATCTGCGCTCCGGGAAACAGGGCGGCCTGCGCCTGCTCGACGGTGAAGTAGGTGGTGCCGCCGACGGGACCGGCAACGAGAGCGGCGCAAGGCGCCAGCCAGAGAGCGAGGACCGGATCGCGCATGCTTAGAAGTTCACTCCAATTTTCAAGCGGACCTCTTCCTTGGTCTTTTCGACCAGGTGGAGGTCGGCGGTCTGGTCGATGTAGACCTCTCCGCCGCCCTTGATCTGCGGGAGCCAGGTGAGGGTCGCCCACCACTTGGCGCTGCCGTAGTGCAGGCTGGGGCCGGCGAAAACCGACCAGCGCTCCTGCCCGACCTCGGTCTCGAACTCGGTCTCATAGATCGCCTCGGCGCCGATGAACCAGTTCGGAACGAAACGGTAGCTGAGCCCCGTTCCCGTCTTGATCTCGAGCTCCATTTCCGGATCGGTCGGCCAGTCGAAGCCCTCGGGCAGGTCGTCGATCGGCGCGCGATCGGCGTAGGTGCTCTCCAGGCCGAGATTGCCCACCCAGATGAGCAGGCCGTCGAGAAAATACTTCTGGCCGATCAGGTCGGCCTCGAACGAGGCCGTGTCCTTGTCCTCTCCGGAGTGGCGGTCGAGCCAGCTGTAGTCGAGGCCGAAGCGCAGGCTCAGGCCGAAGTTGTCGGCCGCGGGCCGCAGGATGTTGAGCTTGGCGCCCAGCTCCACACTCGACAGATCCGGGCCCACGTTCTCGTTGCCGGGAAGGTAGCCGTCGATGCTGAGGCCGCTGGTGTCCACCGACAGCAGCCCGAGGCCGGCGAAGACGTTGAAACGATCGCTCACGCCATATTCGAGCTCGATTTCATTGTCGTAAGCCCGATAGGAGCCGGCGTCCTTGTCATTGCGCAGGGTGGTGATGTTGTAGAGCTCCCACCCTCCCTGCGGGATGACCTCGGCGCCGGCAACGTACCCCAGCAAGTTTTCATCGGCACGGGCGGCCGCCGAAGACAACAGGCCGGCACCCAACAGTATTGCACACACTACGGATCGAAAACGCATTCAGATCTCCCTTGTTCTTCCAGACGCAAACTCATCGTGCCACTCCCAAGGCCAGCCCGGTCATTTCCGGATGGCGCAGCAGGTCCTGCCCGGCGGGATTGGCCAGAGAGGCTCCAGGCCCAGCATTATCGCCGACTGTCGGCGCGCAGGGCAACAAACGTCCGGTTGGCGAGGGGTCCCTTTGCGCAGGGTTCCCAGAGCAGATCACAGGAACCCGTGAGAGCGCAACTTGCTCACAGAAAAGTGGGCCGAACCTGGCCTCTCGAACCGGATCTGCGGTGCCTGCGGCCGGCCGCCCTGTCGATCCGGCGGGCCGTCGTTCGACTAGGGGTCAGGGGCGGGCTCTGAACGCCTGGACGATCCGGCGGCCCGCGCCACGCAAACGACCAAACGGAGACGAGATTTCCTGTAGGGCGGCCACATCGGGCGGCCCTACAGGAAATCACCATTTCTGAGCTGACAATGAACTAGCACGTTTCCAGGCCGGACCTGCCGCAGTCCTGCACACAGGTGATGTTGCCGCAATTGCTGCCGCTGCCACCGACGACTGCGAAACTCTGGCTGTCGCTCAGCTTCACCAGGGTCTCCTTCGAGAGGGTGATCTTCCTGACCTGCTTCTTCATGGCGGATTCTCCCTGAATCAGGCGAGGTCACTATTGACCTCCGCCCTTTTCATCCAGGGAATCGTAACCGGGAAAAAGGTCCAGGTCTCCCCCGCCGACCGACACGAAGGTGCCCCACCACCCGCCAAAGGGGCGAGCACCGCTGCAAAGAAGGGGCGGAGGGGCAGGGAACAGGGACAGGCTATGCGTCTTCGACGCCCGCGGGGGTGGTGGCCAGGGCGGTGCTGGGACCACCGCCGCAGCCGCAGCCCGGATCCTGGTTGTCGTCGGAGCCGCGCACGAGCCCCAGCTCCTCGGAGCTGAGCTCCTGGGCAGTCACCCGGGCGAGGATGCGCTGGGGCTTCCTCTCTTCGTTCTTGGCCTTCATCGTTACAAGTCTCCTATCGCAGTCGCACCCGGACCGTCCGGGTGAGCTTGGTCACCGGGTCGCTTACCCTTTGACTACGTCGGGTACGCCCAGAGGTTTGCGGAGGCCGACATGGCGCGCGGCCTCGTCCCGCCAGGTCCGCTTACGATGCTCTTCATATTCTTCGAAGCGCAGGACCTCGTGATCGTCGCGCCAGGTGAAATCACGGACGCCCGCCAGCAGGAACTCGCTGAACATGTCGAGGAGAGGCAGCCCCGCCCGGGTCTCCAGGAACAGGAACTGGCCTTGGGGATTGACCTCCAGGAAGATGTGCTCGCCGTCCGGAGCCACGACGAAGTCGAGCGATCCGGAGACCAGCCCGAGGTCTCGGAGCAGCCGCCGGCAGCCTTCCGCAACCTCACGCGGCAGCTCGTAGGGCTCCATCTCGATCTCGAGCTGGCCTCTGCGCCAGTCCGTCGCCGCGGTCTCCCTGGTTTGCGAGTTGATGCGGAGGGCCACGAGAAAATCTCCCAGGCAGGCGACCCGGATTTCGAAATCTTTTTGTAGCATCGGTTGGAAGATGCCCGGACACAGCCGCAGCACGCCGTCCTCCGGAAGCTCGTCTTCCGTGACCGCGGCGGTATAGGCTCCGAACACCTGCTTCACGCCCTCGCCGGATTCATCGGGGACGACCCACGACGCCGGCTTGAGCAGCTTGTGGGCGATCCGGCCGCCGTGTTTGCGCAGGAAAGTCCGGATCTCTTCCGGATCGTTGCTCACCAGAGTTTCCGGGATCGCGAGGCCCACCCGCACGGCGCTCCGCAACTGGCAGGCTTTCTGTTGGGCCACCACGTCGCTCGCCGGAGGGTTCACCCAGAAGGTGCGGTCGCCACGATCGAGAAAGGGAGCGACGCCCGCCAGGAAGAGGGCGCACTGCCGCGCCGCGATCTCCCTGTCCCCCGGATGCATGTCGTCCGGCAGGACGGCCTCCCCGGGTCGGCGCATCCAGACCGCGTCGAACGGCTCGCTAGGGTCCTCCCCCGTCACGTCCGGCCCGCGCATCAGGAACCGGCCCGTCCGGTCGTCCGCCGCCAGGTGCACGGACAGACTGAGGAGAGTGGGGAAATCCGGTGTCCGGAGCAATTCGCAATGGTGGCCCTTCTTCCTCAAGGCCCAGGCCACGGCGTCCGAATGCAGATCGCCCGCCTCCGAAACGATCAGGATGCGTTTGGGATGCATGCAGTCCTCCCTTGGAAGGGAGATACGGGGGGCAGGGCTCCAGGTTTCCGGGGTCCGGAAGCGATCGAGGCTCGA
>DATEIO010000340.1:0-2431 GCA_035278895.1 Thermoanaerobaculia bacterium
CGGAGGGCGGCGAGGTCGAGATCCCCTTCGGGGACGACGTAGGCCACGAGGCGGGCCTGGCTCAGGCCGGCGCTCTTGGCGAGGCCCTCTTCCTGGCGTGCCAGGACGACGGATTCGCGGACGGCCGGGTGGGCGTTGAGAACGGCTTCGATCTCTCCCAGCTCGATGCGGAAGCCGCGGATCTTCACCTGGTGGTCCCGACGGCCTAGGAACTCGATGGTGCCGTCCGCGAAGCGGCGGCCGAGGTCTCCCGTGCGGTAGAGGCGGGCTCCGGGGCGAGCGGTGAACGGGTCAGGGACGAACTTTTCGGCGGTGAGGTCGGGGCGGGCGTGGTAGCCGTCCGCGACGCCGAGGCCTCCGATGTGGAGCTCTCCGGCGACTCCCACGGGTGCTGGCTCGCCGGCCGGGTCGAGCACATGGAAGGCCTGGTTGGCCATGGGGCGGCCGTAGGGGATGCTGGTCCACCCTGGAGGGACGTCTCCGATGGGGTACAGGATGGACCAGATGGAGGCTTCGGTGGCGCCTCCCAGGCTGATCACCCGGGCTCCAGGCACGCGGCGGCGGATCTCTCCGGGAAGGGTGACAGGGATCCAGTCTCCCGAAAGGAGGACGAGCCGGAGCGTCTCCGGGAGCGGGGCTCCAGAGGAGACGAGGAGGTCCATCAGGGCCGGAGCGGAGTCCCAGACGGTGACGCCGTGCCGGACGAGGGCGGCGGACCAGGCCGCGGGGTCGGGCGTCGGCGAAGGCTCGGGGAGGACGACGGCGCCCCCCACGGCGAGCGGCCCGAAGAGGTCGTAGACGGAGAGGTCGAAGCTCAGGGCCGAGACGGCGAAGACGCGGTCGGCCGGACCGACGTCGAAGCGGCGGTTCACGTCCCGCACCGTGTTGACGGCGGCGGAGTGGCGGATCACGACGCCCTTGGGGCGGCCGGTCGAGCCCGAGGTATAGATGACGTAGGCGCGGTCGTCCGGCGCGGCCACGGGGAGGTGCGCCTCCCCCGGGTCGGGCTCTGCGAGCGCGGCGGCCAGGGTCTCGCGGTCGAGGACGAGGGCGGCTCCCGTGTCCTCCAGCATGAAGTCGAGGCGGTCGGCGGGATAGGCCGGGTCCAGGGGGACGTAGGCGGCTCCGGCGCGCAGTACGGCGAGCACGGCGGCGACCCGCTCGGGCGAGGGGTCGAGGAGCAGGGCCACAAGGTCGCCGGGGCCGACGCCTTTTCCGTGGAGATGCCGGGCGAGGCGGTCGGCCTGCTGGGCGAGGTCGCCGTAAGTGGTTTCGCCGTCCTTCCAAAGGATTGCCAAGGCGTCCGGCGTGCGGGCGGCCTGCGCGTAGAAGAGGTCGTGGAGGCAGGCCGGGGGCCCGAAGTCTTCGGCAGTGTCGTTCCAGGTGGAGACGATCTGCTCTCTTTCAGCCGGGGTGAGGAGCGGGAGGTCGGAGATCCTCCGGCCGGGGTCAGCGACGACGGCTTCGAGAAGCGTGCGGAAATGGCCGAGCCAACGCTCGATCGTGGCGCCCTCGAAGAGGTCGGAGCGGTATTCGGCGGAGGCGTGGAGGCCGTCGGGCGCGGTCCAGAGGATGAGCGTCAGGTCGAAGCGGGCGGTCGGGGTGGCGGTCGCGACCGGGGCGAGGGTCAGCTCCCCGGCGCCCAGCTCTCCGGCAGGGGCGTTCTGGAGCACGAGCATGACCTGGAAGAGGGGCGTCTGGTTGAGCATCCGCCGCGGCTGGAGGTCTTCGACGAGCCTCTCGAAGGGGAGGTCCTGGTGGGCGAAGGCGTCGAGCGCGGTCCCCCTCACGCGGGCGAGGAGATCCTGGAAGCTCGGATCGCCCGCGAGGTCTTCCCGCAGGACCAGGGTGTTCAGGAACAGGCCGATCAGCCCCTCGACCTCGCCGCGGCTCCGCCCCGCGACGGGGGTGCCCACGGGGACGTCCGTCTGCCCGGTCAGGCGGGAGAGGAGGACGTCGAAGGCGGCCAGGAGCGTCATGAAGAGGGTCGCCTCTTCGCGCCGGGCGAGGGCTTCGAGCGACTCCGTCAGTCCGGCAGGGAAAACCGTGGAGCGGTGGTCCCCCCGGAAGGTGGCGACGGCGGGGCGCGGGCGGTCGGCCGGCAGCTCCAGGACGGCCACGTCGCCGCCGAGCTGGCGGCGCCAGAAGGCGAGTTGGGCTTCGAGGACGTCGCCTTCGAGCCACTGCCGCTGCCAGACGGCCCAGTCCGCGTACTGGACGGGCAGGTCCGGAAGGGAGAGGGACTGATAGGCGGCCCCCAGCTCGCGAATGAGGATTCCCATGGACCAGCCGTCCGACACGATGTGGTGCATGGTGGCGAGGAGCCGGTGCTCGTCCTCCCCCAGGCGCAGAAGGCCGGCGCGCAGGAGCGGGCCGTTCGCGAGATCGAAGGGGCGCGCGGCTTCGAGAGTGGTGAGCCGCGCGGCCTCGC
>DATEIO010000341.1:0-7874 GCA_035278895.1 Thermoanaerobaculia bacterium
GGACTGCCGGGGTCCGCTCCTCGTCTGCGCCCAGGCCGGCAACGTGAACACCGGCTCCTTCGATCCCGTCGACGAGATCGCCGGCCTGGTCCACGAGCGCGGCGGCTGGCTCCATCTGGACGGCGCCTTCGGCCTGTGGGCCCGGGTGAGCCCGGATCTTGCCCCGATGGCCCGCGGGGCGGAAAAGGCCGACTCCTGGGCCACGGACGCCCACAAGTGGCTGAACGTCCCCTACGACTGCGGGATCGTGATGGCCAACGATCCCGAATCCCACCGGGCGGCCATGACGAGCGCCGCCGCCTATCTCGTGCAGACCGAAGGGCGCGAGCGCGATCCTTTCGACTGGGTACCCGAGCTCTCCCGCCGCGCCCGGGGCTTCACCGTCTACGCGGCTCTGCGCTCCCTCGGCCGCGCCGGGGTGCGCGACCTGATCGAGCGCTGCTCCTCCCACGCCCGCCGCTTCGCGGACCGGCTCGGAGGCCGGCCCGGCATCGAGGTTTTGAACGACGTAGTGCTGAACCAGGTTCTCGTCCGCTTCACCCCGCCCGGCGGGGGAGACGCCGACGCCTTCACCCGCGAGGTGATCGCCCGCGTCCAGAAAGACGGCACCTGCTGGCTGGGAGGTACGGTCTGGCAGGGCAAGGCCGCCATGCGGATCTCGGTCTCGAACTGGTCGACGACCGAAGACGACGTGGACCGCTCGGCCGACGCGATCCTGCGGGCCGCGTCAGCGGGGTAGCGGGTCGAGGATCTCTCCCTCCGCCCCCAGCCGCGGATACGCCGCCTTCCGCTTCCGGCAGTGCGCCGCGAGCTCCGGGTAGGCCCACTCGAAGAGCGTCTTCGCGTACGTCTCCGGGTCCATCCGCGAGCCTCCGCCGTAGAGCCCGGCGGCCTGCCGCTGGCGCTGGGCCTCGAAGAGGAGGAGGGCGGTCGCCACCGAAACGTTCAACGACGTGCCCATCCCTTCCATGGGGATCGTCACCGTCAGATCCACCATCCCCAGAGCTTCGGCCGTCACCCCGTAGTCCTCGTTGCCCACGAGGATCGCCGTGGGGAGCGTGTAGTCCACCTCGCGGAAGGGCACGGCCGTGGGGTCCGGATGGGCGGCGAGCACGCGGAAACCCCGGTCCTTGAGATGCCCGACGGCCTCCGCGAGCGTCTTGTGCTTGTGCACGGCCATCCATTTGCGGTTGCCTCCCGAGGCCGGGCGCGAGATCTTGAGCCTCCCGGCGGGCCAGACCGCGTGAGCCTCGAACACCCCCACGGCGTCGCAGCTCCGGAGGATGGCCGCAAAGTTCCGGGGCACCTGGACGTCCTCCATGAGGACTGTCAGGTCCGGCTGGCGGCGGTCGAGAGCGGCGCGGACGCGGTGAAATCGTTTCGGCGTGGTCATTGCAGGCTGATAACATTACAGCGCGCGGCCGATCCCGGGCGCGCCCGAACCTGCCCATCATCCTGAACGGAGGAGCACCACATATGGCGATCATGGAACGCACGGGGAGCAGCACCATCGACCGCATCGTCGAGCTTCTGGGCGACGAGGCCGACAGCCTCCTCTCCTTTACGAGCAAGGGGATTCCCAAGGACCAGCTCACGCTGCCCGGCCCCGACCACGTCGAGCGGATCTTCTCCTCGTCGGACCGGAAGCCCGCGGTCCTGGTCAATCTGCAGCGCCTCTACGGCACCGGGCGGCTCGCCAACACGGGCTATCTCTCGATCCTCCCCGTGGACCAGGGCGTCGAGCACTCGGCCGCGGCCTCCTTCGCGCCGAACCCGATGTACCTCGATCCGGAGAACATCGTGCGCCTGGCGATCGAGGCGCAGTGCAATGCCGTGGCCTCCACGGTCGGCGTCCTCGGGCTCGTGGCGCGCAAGTACGCCCACAAGATCCCGTTCATCGCCAAGATCAATCACAACGAGCTGATGACCTACCCCAACAAGTTCCAGCAGATCCTCTTCGGGCAGGTGGAAGAGGCCTGGGAGATGGGCGCGGCGGCGATCGGCGCCACGGTCTACTTCGGCAGCGACGACGCCGACCGCGAGATCATCGAGATCGCCGAGGCGTTCTACCGCGCCCACGAGTTGGGGATGGCCACGGTCCTCTGGGCCTACACCCGCAACAACGCCTTCAAGAAGGACGGGGTGGACTACCACACCGCCGCCGACCTGACCGGCCAGGCCAACCACCTCGCGGTCACCATGCAGGCCGACATCGTCAAGCAGAAGCAGGCGACGAACAACGGCGGCTTCACCGCGCTCAACTACGGCAAGACCAGCCCCAAGATCTACGGCGAGCTCGTGTCCGACCATCCGGTGGACTGGAACCGCTGGCAGGTGGCGAACTGCTACATGGGCCGCATCAGCCTGATCAACTCGGGCGGCGAGTCCAAGGGAGAAGGCGACCTCGCCCAGGCCGTGCGCACGGCCGTCGTCGCCAAGCGCGCGGGAGCCGCGGGCCTGATCTCCGGCCGCAAGGCCTTCCAGCGCCCGATGAAGGAAGGGGTCGAGATCTTCCGCGCAATTCAGGACGTGTTCCTCTGCCCCGAGGTGACGGTGGCTTAGAAGGACGAACACGGACGGGCACGGACCACCACGGACAGCGGGCGCGGGCGTCCGTGGTTGTCCGTGTTCGTCCGTGCCTGTCCGTGTTTCTTCCCCCCCCGGCCCGATGCTTGCAATCTCCTTCCCGCCGAAAGGAGACTCTGCATGAGCCACCCCACCAAAACCGAAGGTCACCCCATTCCCGGCGCCGAGGCGCTGGGTTTTTCCGAAACCACCGACAAGGCGGAACCCGTGACCGGCCATCTGGACGGCAGCGTGAACCGCCCCAGCCAGGATCAGCTCAATGAAACGGTGAGCCCGAAGGCTCAGGACGCCGCCAAATCACGCCCCCTGTTCGCCCCGGACGACGCCCCGGTCACCGGCCGTCTGGATGAGGCAGTAGAGGAGGTCAAAGGGCGGCGGTAAGCTCCTCGTCGCCGTCCATCTCTACCGTCGTGCGGTCATGGTTCCTCCGGAGAATTGCGGAGGGGAATGCGGTGGAAGTGGATCGGTTCGCCCAGCTCGAGGTCGAGGGTCATCTCGGTCATTCCGGCGGAGATGGCGATCTGCCCTTGAAGACTCCTCGGCGCGGGATTGAGAGGGAAGTAGATTTCCAGCTCCCAGACTCCGGGGCTCAGCCCCGTGATGCGGTAGCTCCCGTCCTGATCCACCTCCCCGGAGTGGGCGACCTCCCCTCCCTGGAGGCTGGCTTTGAGGCTCGCCCTCCCCCGGCCGGGCTCGAGGCCGAGAATCCGGCCCGTTACGGTCGCTCCCTTGTGGAGCTCGAAGTCCACACCGATCGGCGCGCCGGCCACCGTGACGGTCCGTTCTTCTTCGCTGCCGAAGTAGCCTTCCACGCTCGCGAGGGCCGAGTACTCCCCATCCTCCAGGCGGACCGAGAAGGTCCCGTCCTCTCCGGACTCGATCCAGGCCGGGGCCTGGCCGTCTTTGAAGAAGCCGATCTCCACGCCGGCCAGCGGCCCGCTCTCGCTGATCGCCCGGCCCCAGACCTCCCAGGTGGGCCGGAACACGAGGTCATGGACGCTCTCCCAGGCGTCCGGCGACAGAGTCACGGTTTCCTCGACCGCGCGGGGGCCGGCCGTGGCGGTCACAGTCCACTCGCCCGGGGGAAGGTCCAGGATCTGATAGCGGCCGTCCGGATCGAGGGCCGCCCAGCGTTCCGGCGCGCCGGAAACCGCGGCGCGAACGGCGGCCCGCGCCAGCTCTTCCGGTTCCAGACCGAGGAGCCGTCCGGTCAGGGAGAGGCCTTGGGTGAGGCGGATCTCCACCCCGGAGACCGGCGGTTGAAGCGGCCCCGTGAACCCGGCTCCGTACCCTTCCTTCTCGGCGCGCACCGCCGGGTCGCCTTCGTCCTGAGCGAAGAGGAGGAACGAGCCGTCGGCATCGGTCGTCGTCCGGTCGCCGAGCACGGTCGAGACGAGCGCCCCTTCCACCGGCTCGCCGTCCGGACCGAGGACGCGGCCGCGGATCTCGCGCGGCACCCGGGGGGGAGGGCCCCCTTCTTCGTCCGGGGCTCCCGCTTCCAGGGTGAGGACGACCTCCTCGCCGGAGGGGACCCGCACCACCTCGCGCACGGCGAGGAGGTACCCTTCGGCTTCCGCGCTGACGTCGTACCACCCCGGCTCCTCGAGATCCAGGGAAAAGCGCCCTTCCGCGTCCGTCCGGGGAGGATCCGGCAAGCAGGGGCCGTTCGGATAGATCACGTCTCCCACGCCTCCCCCCGAGAGCCACGCGGAAACCATGGCCCCCGCCACGGGCTCACCCCGAAGGTCCAGCACCTTTCCGGAGATGGGAATCCTCGGAACGAGCACGGCCTCGACGGGCTCCCCGGCCGGAAACGCGGCGAACGCTTCGGTGAATCCCTTCCGGCAGACCAGCAGGCCTTCCCAGCCACGGGAAGGAAGGTCCGGGATCTCGAAGCGGCCGTCCGCTCCGGTCACGGCTGCGGGACGCTCAGACTCGAAGTCGACGTCCCACCACTCGCGCGCCCAATCCTTGGATCGCACCCAGACCTCCGCTCCGGCCACGGGCCGGCCCTCCGGATCGCGCACCCGGCCTTCCAGAGCCTTTCTCTCCAGAGTGAAGGTCCCGAGGTCCAGGGGCTCCGTTCCCGGCACCACCGGGAGGGCCTGGGCGAGGGGAGACCGGAAGCCCGGCCCAAGGGCGGCCAGATCAAAGCGGCCGGCGGGGAGATCGGGGAGCGTGAACCGGCCGTCGGAGCCGGTCACCGTCTGGTGGAGTCCCCGGTCCGGAGGCGCGGTCTCGGAAATCGAGACGGCCCGGCTCCGGGCGAGCTCCACCTCCACCCCGGCCGCGGGCTTGCCTTCTCCGTCCTTCACGGTCCCGGAGACCGTCCGCCCCCGGCGCAGGGTGATCCGGAGAGGGGGCACCGCCCCGGGCTTCGGCGTGAAACCCGTCCGCAGAGAGGGAGCGAAGCCGGGCCGGACTACCGCGAGCTCGAAGGTCCGGCCCGTCGGGACGCGCTCCACGCGGAACCTTCCCTCCGGCGAGGTCCTGACCGCAAAGCTAGAGGAAATCCGCACCTCCGCGTTCGCCACCGGCCGCCCGGCCTCGTCCACCACGACCCCGGAGACCGTGGCCGTCATTGCCCACAGAAAGAAGAGAAGGTTGGCGGGAGAGAATCCCATGGGCCCGGCAGCTCCGGTCAATCCGTCGTCAGCTCGACGTCGAGAAACGCCTCGGTCTCTCCGGGAGAGAGGGTGATAGACCCTTGCCCCGTCCTCCGGAGCCTTCCCGGGATGGAAAAGACCGCTTCGATCGTCCAGGCTCCGGGAGGCAGCCCGGAGATCCGGTAATTCCCTTGCCGGTCGGCCATGGCCGAGTGAAAGAACCGGTCCTGCGGAGACTGGGCGCTCAGTCTCACCAGCCCCTCTCCAGGCTCGAATCCGAGCACCCGGCCCGTCAGCACGGTTCCTGGCTGCAGTTGGAAGTCCACTCCTTCGACCGGGCCGCCGGCCACCGTGACGGCCCGGCCCTCTGTGCCGTCGAAGTAGCCGTCCCGGCTCGCGGTGGCCTGATAACTCCCGTTCTCCAGGCGGACCGAGAAGGTTCCATCCGCTCCGGTCCTGGCCGGCGTCGAGCGTTGGTCGTCCTGGGAAGAAAGGGAGATCTCCACCCCCGGCAGCGGCCCGCTCGGGCTCGTGACCTGGCCCCGGACTTCGAACAGGGGCGGAAAGACCAGGTCGTGGACCGTCTCCAGGGAGTCCGGCGCCAGGTCCACACTCTCCGCAACCATGCGCTGGCCGGCCCGGGCGCGTACGCTCCACGAGCCCGGAGGCAGGTCCAGGAGCCGGTAGTGCCCGTCCGAATCGGGGACCGCCTGGTGGACTGAAGAGGGGAAGCTGACCTCGAAAGGAGAGCCCACCTCGACGACCGCGTGCGCCATCTCCCCCGGCTCCAGCCCGAGGAGCCGTCCGGTCAAGGTGAGGCCCCGGGCGAGGCGGAGCTCCACCCCGGAGACGGGAGGGGGGGACGGCAGCTCCGTGTGAACGGAGCCGTACCCTTCCTTGTCGGCGTAGAGCCAGATCCCGTCTATGTCGTTCCGCAGGGGGAGCAGGAACGAGCCGCCGGCGTCGGTGGTCGTCCGGTCGCCGAGCGAGGTCGAGACGAGGGCTCCCTCGACCGATACCCCGTCCGGACCGACGACGCGGCCCCGGATCTCGAGCCGCGGCCGGGGCTCGAGGACGAGATCGAGCCGCATCCCCTCGGCCGGAACCTCGACCTCCTGGGAGCTCCGGGAGTAGTCCGGATGCCAGGCTTGGAGAAAGTGGATTCCGGGCGTGACTCCCGCGAGGCGATAGCTCCCGTCGGCGCCGCTCGCACCCCGGGCGCGGTCGGTCGTGATCCTGGCTCCCAGGACCGGCTTTCCCTCCGAATCGACAACCTTTCCTTCGACGGGGACGCCCGCGTCCAGCGTCAGAACGACTTCCTCGTCGGAGGGGACCGGCACCGGGCCGCTCATCGTGGGAAGGACGCCTTCTCCGACGGGCGCCTGGAGGTAGTACCAACCTGGCTCCTCGAGGTCCAGGGAAAAGCGTCCTTCGACATCCGACCGGGGGAGCTCCGGCCGGCAGAAATCCTCCCCGGCGAGTCCGATCCGGGAGCTCCGCAAGGCGCTCTCGCTCACGGCCGCCACTCGAATGCCCACCACGGGCTCACCGCGGGAATCGACCACCTTGCCGGAGAGCGGAATCGTCGGGGAGAGCACGACCTCGACAGGCTCCCGGGACGCGCCCGGGGGCTCGGCCAGGGCCTGGACGAATCCTTTCCGGCAGACCACCAGGCCCTCCCAGCCGCGGGACGGCAGGCCGGGAATCTCGAAGCGGCCATCCGCTCCGGTCACGGCGGCAGGACGGCGCTCGCTGCTCTTCTCCCGGGAGCGCACCCAGACCTCCGCCTCGGGGACGGGCAGGCCTTCCGGATCGTGGACCCACCCCTTCAGAACGCCGGTCCGCTCCAGGGTGAACGTCCCGAGGTCCAGCGGCTCCGTTCCCGGTTCCACTCGCAGGGGGCCGGCCAGGGGAGAACGGAAACCCGGCCCCAGAGCGGACAGGTCGAAGTGGCCGGCGGGCAGGTCGGGGAGCGTGAACCGGCCGTCGGAGCCGGTCGTAGTCTGATGAAGGCCCTGGTCCGGAGGCCCGGCCTCGAACTCCGACTGCGACACGGCCCGGCTCCGGGCGAGCTCCACCTGGACCCCGTCCGCCGGGTGGCCCTCCGCGTCCACGACGGTCCCGAAGACCGCCCGCCCCTGGCGCAAGGTGATCCGGAAAGGGGGAACCGATCCGAGCTCCGGCACGGAAATCGTCCGCAGAGAGGGTGCAAAGCCGGTCCGGGTGACCACGACCTTCAGGATCCGGCCCGTCCTGACGCGCTCGACGCGGAACCTCCCCTCCTGCGACGTCCTGGCTTCGATCGTCCCTCCTTCGAATCCCCACATTGCGTAAGGGGAGCTCAACGAGAGCCGCACCGCCGCGTCCGCCACCGGCCGTCCGGCCTCGTCGACCACGACGCCGGAAATCGGGGTCGTCATCGCCCACAGGAAGAAGAGGAGGTTGGCGGGGGAGAATCCCATTGGTTTTCCTTTCAGCAAGACGGATTCCAGGCCTTCAGGATACGGGAAGGCCTGTGTTGTCAAGGGGATGGAGGAGGGGAGGGAGTTGCGGTGTCCAAAAGAGTGGACGGCGGGAGTTCACATTTCTGGAGACGGGGCACGGCGCCATTGCCTTAACTTTGACACGGCTCGCACCCTCCAGAGGAGGGTGCAGGCACGTAGCCGCGGGTTTCAACCCGCG
>DATEIO010000342.1:0-5608 GCA_035278895.1 Thermoanaerobaculia bacterium
TTCTTCTTCGCGATCAGGAGGTCCGCCGCCATGGCGATCTCCAGGCCGCCGCCCACCGTGTGCCCCTCGAGCGCCGCGATCACCAGCTTGGGCGTCTGCTCCAGGCGGTTCAGCGTCTCGTTGGCGTGCAGGCAGAAGAAGTACTTGAAGTAGGGATCGGACGACTTCAGCATGTTGATGTTGGCGCCGGCGCAGAAGAACTTGTCGCCCTCGCCCTTCAAGACGATCACGTACACGTCCTTGTCGAACCGCGCCTTCAGGATCGCGTCGTCCAACTGGCGCATCATCTCGTGGGTGTAGGTGTTCGCCGGGGGATCGTCCAGCGTCAGGTAGGCGACGCCGTCTCTGACCTCGTAGTGCACCAGGGTCTTCTGGGCGGTTTCCGCAACAGTGGTCTCAGCCATATGGTCTCCTCTCGTCGGATTTGAGGGATTTGGTTCCGGGGTGTGCCGCCCGGGCGGGATGTCGGGGCGTATTCTCCCACGAGACGGGGGGAGCGTCCACCCGGCCCCTCACCTCCCCGGCCCTCCGGGGAGGCGGCCCACGAGGTGCCCGGCCTGTTCGCAACCAGTATCTGCGGCACAACGTGACCCACCTGTTCCTGGGCCCCAACAGTACCGAGTGACTGCCGACGATGGAAGGTGGCTCGGTTCTACGCGCGCTTGGATCGGGGAATTACCGATCTGTCCACAAGTCGGGTCCATTAGACGGCAGAGCGGACGAGGGCGCTTCGGCCGGGGCGCCCTGGGAGCCTGCGTCAACACCACCAATTGCCGCAGCAGTAGTCGTAGTCGTCGCAGACCCTGTAGTTTGTGGCGGTGCCGTACTGGACCCTGGTGGTGCAGCTGTAGTACACCTCTCCCACCGCGACGGTATAGGTGGCGTCGCTGTAGTAGATGCAATGGACGGGCTGCAGCGTCGCCGCCAGAGCCGCAGGTGCCTGGCTCAGCGAAAGACCCACCACCGCCAGCAGGACGATCATCACGCCCAGGAGCCCGAAGCGCCGGCTGCGCGGGAGGGTGCCGATGACTGTGCTCATGTGTTCTCCTCAGGGACAGACCCAGGGATCATCCCAGGGCCTTTTCATCCTTGAGGTGCGTGAAGGAAGTCATTCCGAGTCGGGGGGCCCCCTGTTTCAATCTTCCAACCGATGAAGGCTAGCTAGTACGACGCGCCCGAAGGTCGTTCCTGGTTTCAGACAGACCGCGGCAGCGGGTGGCCCTAGTCGATAGCTTGTGCGAGACGCCGAGGGCCGCGCCTGCCTCCTCGCCGCGGCCAAGAGGTTTTCCCTCCCGCCAAGCCGTACGCCCCCCGGCTGTAGTTTCCTGCGCGTCCTATATAAATAAGGTAGGAGGATCTCCCATGGATTTGCCCAACATCCCCGAGCTGGCCTCGGAGCTGGCCCGTTTCCTCGGCCCGTCCCTCCCCTATCTCGTCGAGACGGGGAAGAAGGCGGGAGAGAAAGTGGCGGGGGAGGCCGCATTGGCTGGTGCGAAGGAGGTCTGGAAGAAGCTGCGGGGGAAGGTGGAGGAGAAGCCGGAGGCGACCGAGGCGGTCCGGGATCTTGCCGAAGATCCGGAGGATGCGGATCTCCAGGCGGCGGTGCGGGTTCAGCTCAAGAAGATCCTGGCCGCGGATCTCGGCCTTGCCGGGGAGTTGGCGGCGTTTTTCCAGACCGTGAAGATCGAGGGCTCGGGGAACGCGGTCGCGCAGGTCCGGGGGGATCGGAACGTCGTCGTTCAAGGTAGTGGCAATACGGTGGGTGGGGCGGGCTCGTACGTTGCGGCGCGAGATATCCACCTCCACGCTGGCTCCAGTAAAGATTCCGATGAGAATTCCCTTCGCCAGACCTACCTTTCCTGGGTGATGGAGCAGACGGGATACTTGGCGCTGTCTGGGGTGGATCCGGCTATCAAGGACAGCGATCGGGGATCTCGGCTGAACTTGGATGCGGTCTATACAGGTCTTTGGACCCGTTCGCCTACTCGACCTTCTGCGCTGGATGAGCTAAACCGACATCATCGTCTTGTCCTCTTGGGAGCTCCCGGCAGCGGAAAGAGCACTTTCGTCAACGTCTTGGCGCTTTGCATGGCGGGGGCACGGTTAGGTTCTTCCACAGCTAACCTGGATCTACTCACCTCTCCCATTCCAGTCCGTGATGGGAAGTTAAAATCGCAAAGTTGGAGCTATGGCCCTCTCCTGCCCATCCGCGTCATCTTGAGAGACTTCGCGGCAAAGGGTCTACCTCCTCCAGGCGAGAAGGCAACAGCAAGGCATCTTTGGGAGTTCATCGAGGAGGATCTCCGGGAATGGGGTCTCGCTGAGTACTTTCAGCTCTTGAAACAGGATTTATGGGCTAGGGGCGGGTTGATCCTGCTAGACGGCCTCGACGAGGTTCCCGAAGCCGAGACGCGGCGTGAGCAGATCCGACAGGTAGTCGAGAGCTTCGTCAAAAGTCTTGGAAAAGACTGCCGGGTTCTTCTGACAAGCCGCACCTACGCCTATCGGAGTCAAGGCTGGAGTCTCCAAGGCTTCGCAGATGCGGAGCTCGCTCCCTTCGAGGCCGCCCAGATCGAGCGTTTTGTCTCCCGCTGGTATCCTCATATGGCCGCTCTGGGAAGGGTGAAGGCGGAAGAGGCTGTGGGTCGGGCCGAGCGGCTCAAGCAGGCGATCTTCAACAGTGAGCGCCTGCAGGGTCTTGCGGAGCGCCCCCTCCTCCTCACGCTCATGGCGAGTCTTCACGCATGGCGGGGAGGGAGCCTTCCAGAGCGCCGGGAAGAACTCTACGCCGATGCCGTCGAACTGCTCCTCGACTCCTGGGAGCGCCAGCGGCTGCGGGTGAACGCAAAGGGGGAGTACGAGCTTCTCCAGCCGAGCCTCGCGGAGTGGCTCAAGGTGGATCAGCAGAAGGTCCGGCAGATCCTGGACGAGCTGGCCTTCGAGATCCACAACGCCCAGGCGGACTCGGAAGGTACGGCCGACCTCCCTGAGGAGAAGCTGGTCGGCCGCCTGCTTCACGTGAGCCGGAATCCGGATGCGAATCCGAAACAGCTTGTCGAATATCTCAGCCAGCGCTCCGGCCTGCTGGAAGCGCGAGGGGTGGGTGTCTACTCCTTTCCCCACCGCACCTTTCAGGAATACCTCGCCGCCTGCCATCTCACGGGAGAGTCCTTCCCAAAGGAGGTTGCAGCTCTGGGGCGGTCCGGTCTGGGTCGCTGGCGCGAGGTGGTTCTGCTCGCTGGAGCCAAGGCGGCGCGGGGTTCTACGGCGAGCGTCTGGCAACTCGTTGAAGCTCTCTGCTGGAAGGAGGTGGACGATCCTGAGAGCGGTCTCGCGGATGCCTGGGGGGCTCACCTGGCCGGGCAGGTGGCCGTCGAGTCCGCAAACCTCACCGAGATTGCCGAGTGGAACCGTCCCAAGCTGGAACGCCTGCGGCGTTGGCTGGTGAATCTGCTACAGGACGAGATGCTTCCCGCCGTCGAGCGTGTGCTCGCGGGGGAGAGCCTGGCTCGACTGGGAGATCCCCGCCCCGAGGTGATGACGGTGGACGGGATGGAGCTTCGCGAGGTTCCTGCGGGGAAGTTTTTGATGGGAGATGAGCGCCACGAGGTGGAGATTCCGTATTCGTTCCGGATGGCTCGTTTTCCGGTCACGGTGGCGCAGTTCCGGGAGGCCGTCGAGGCAGGTGGGGTCGAGCTCAAGAATCCCAGGGGTCTCGGCCAGCCATCCAATCAGCCAATGACCGTGGTGAGCTGGCACGAGGCTCGGTCGTTCTGTGCTTGGCTGACAGGGAAGTGGCGCGAACAGGGGCGGATCGGGAGGGATTGGGAGGTGCGTCTCCCGACGGAGGCGGAGTGGGAGAAGGCGGCGAGAGGAACGGAGGGGCGGGAGTATCCATGGGGAAATGAGTTTGAGGTAGATCGCGCCAACACCTCCGAGACCGGGATCGGTCGCCCGAGCACGGTGGGGTGCTTTCCGGGGGGAGAGAGCCCCTTCCATTGCGAGGAGATGAGCGGGAACGTTTTGGAGTGGACACTGAGTTCCGGCGAGGATTACCCCTATCGATTGAGGGATCGCTCTGAGATTATTGAAGAAAGTTCTGATCGGCGCCGTGTGGTGCGCGGTGGCACGTTCTTCTACGTATCCAGGAACGCGCGTTGTGCCGTTCGCCTCGGGCTCGACCCGGACGACCGGCTCGGCTACGTGGGATTCCGGGTCGTCGCCGCTCCATTCTCCTCTGGACTCTGAACCCTCTGTCCTCTGAATCTCTGGACGGGGGAGTCCAGAGGGGGCTTGCCCCCTCTGGTCACTCGAACGCACTCCCCGGGCGCAGGGCGAGCACGAAGGTCGCCACGTCGTGCATCGGCGTTTCGACGCCCGCCTGCCGCCCGAGCCGGGACACGGCCCCCGAAAGGTCGTCGAGCTCCGTCGCCCCACCCGCCTCCAGGTCCAGCAGGAAGCTCGGCTTCGCCGTGGGGGGAAGGGTGTCGACGAAACCCAGGACTCTCGCCGGCTCGTTCTCCCCCAGATCCAACCCGAGCGCCCCGGCCACGGCGATCACCTCGCGGACGGCCCGCTCGATCATCCGCCTTCCCAGCGCATCGGACCGGATCGGCCCCACATGCGAGCGGGCGAGGCCGCAGACGGTTGCCATGGAGGCGATGAACACGAATTTCCGCCAGAGGTCCGCGGTGATGTCGGCCGACACCCGCGCCTCGGCCCCCGCCTCCCGGAACGCGGCTACGATCCGCTCCGCCCGCTCGGAGGTTTCGCTGCCCTTCTCACCTACGACGATGCGTGCCCAGGGGCTGGTGCGCTGGATCACCCCCGGCGCGGCCTTGGCGGCGCTGATCTCCGTCAAACCGTCGAGGATCTTTTCTTGCGGGACCCCGGCCGCGGTCAGCCGGTCCGCCACCTCGACCCCGTTGAGCAGAGGAACGATCACCGCGCCCGCCTCCGCCACGGTGCGGACTGCGGGGGCGATCTCGGAAAGCGAGTAGTTCTTCACCGCGAGAATGGCGTAGTCCACCGCCCCCAGCGCCGCGGGATCGTCCGTCGCCGCAACCGCCGCGGTGAACGTCCCCTCCGGCGTGCGGACCTCCAGCCCCTTCGTCCGCAGGGCTTCGAGGTGAGCCCCCCGGGCGAGGATCGCCACGTCGTGCCCGGCGCGGGCGAGGATGCCGCCGTAATAGCCTCCGACTCCACCGGCTCCCAGGATTGCGATCTTCATGGGGGGGAGCATGTGATGGGTGGGGGTGGGGTGGCAAGGGCAATCGCTATACTGGTCCCCATGAAGCCCGAAGACGATGTGGCTCGGAAAGAACCTGACGAGCGTTGGATGCAGCAGATTGAGGCTGATGTCAGGGCCGGAAAGCTCGACCGTCTTGCAGAACGAGCGTTGCAGGATCATGCCCGTTGGATGTCCACGAAGCTCTAAGAAGCTGTTTGGAAGGTCCGAAGGGCCGGCCGCATAAAGCCCGGGGCGTCAGCCCCGGGAACACGGGCCAGATTGCATACAAAGCCCTGAAAGGGCGGCAGTAGACCTTTTCCAAAACGGTTTGCTGCCGCCCCTTCGGGGCTTTCTCAATTCTGGGGATACTTCTTTCCC
>DATEIO010000343.1:0-5461 GCA_035278895.1 Thermoanaerobaculia bacterium
ACGAAGTTGTAGATGCCGCCCTTGCCGTTCTCGTCGCCCGGGTACCAGTTCTGGACGGTCGAGTACTTGATCGTGGCGTCCTTCAAAGCCACGAGCTCGACCACGGCCGCGTGAAGCTGGTTCTCGTCGCGCATCGGCGCCGTGCACCCTTCGAGGTAGGAGACGTACGACCCCTCGTCCGCGATGATCAGCGTCCGCTCGAACTGGCCCGAGTTCTTCGCGTTGATCCGGAAGTAGGTCGACAGCTCCATGGGGCAGCGCACGCCCTTGGGCACGTAGACGAACGAGCCGTCCGAGAAGACCGCCGAGTTGAGCGTGGCGAAGAAGTTGTCCGTGTAGGGCACGACCGAGCCCACGTACTTCTGCACCAGCTCGGGGTGGTTCCGGACCGCCTCCGAGAACGAGCAGAAGATGATGCCCATCTCCGCGAGCTTCGCCTTGAAGGTCGTGGCGACCGACACGCTGTCGAACACGGCGTCCACGGCGACCCCGGCGAGCATCTCCTGCTCGCGCAGGGGGATGCCCAGCTTCTCGTAGGTTTTGAGGATCTCCGGGTCGACCTCGTCCAGGCTCTTCGGCCCCGAGCCCTTGGGCTTCGGCCCCGCGTAGTAGGTGATCGACTGGTAGTCGATCGGCGTGTATTTCACGTTGGCCCAGGCCGGCTCTTCCATCGTGAGCCAGTGCCGGTAGGCCTTCAAGCGCCACTCGAGCATCCACTCCGGCTCTTCCTTCTTGGCCGACAGCGCGCGGATCACATCCTCGGACAGGCCGGGCGGGAAGGTCTCCTGCTCGACGTCGGTCACGAAGCCGAACTGGTACTCCTGTGACGCGAATTGCTCGATGGTGTTGGTTTCGGTCTGCATTGTGTTCCCTTATCCCAGAAAGTCTTGTGACTCGAAAGATCTCATGCGTCCCAGCGTCACCAGCTTGGGCATCTTCGGCCGGGCCATCTCAGCGAGCGTGATCCCCTCGAGCGCCCCCCGCACCGCCTCGTTGATGCGCTGCCAGTTGCCGCGTACGGAGCAGCCGGCCTCGTGGGAGCAGTCGCCCTCGACCGCGATGCACTCGGTGATCGCGATCGGCCCTTCCAGAGCGGAGACGATCTCGGCCATCGAGATCTCCTCCGCGGGCTTCGACAGGCTGTAACCGCCCTTGACCCCCCGGTGGGAAGCCAGGAGGCCCTCCCGCGCGAGGAGCTTCAGGATTTTGCTCACCATGGGCAACGGCAGGCGTGTCTCGCCCGCCAGATCCGGAGCGTTCCACTGCCGCTCCGTGTGCACGGCCATGTGGGTCAGGAGGACGATCCCGTAGTCGGTCTGCTTGGTGATTCGGATCATATCCCTCTCCCGGAATTAAAAACAGTACCAGGACGGTACGAATTCCGATGATAGGAGAGGGGGGGAGGGTTGTCAACGGGTTCCTAAGAATCTCACTTCGAGCCCAAGATGGCATAGAATTATGGCAGGAGGACTGCCATGGCTAGCCAGACAATGTACAACTTCCACCTCCCAATCCCTTCCGAGCTGCACGAAAGGCTGCGTGAAGAGGTTGAGATCTCGGGACGCCCTGCAACCTCCCTGGCCCGGGAAGCTCTGCAGGACTGGCTCCGGACTCGTAAAAAGCAAAGACTCCACGAGGAGATCGCAGCCTTCGCGGCCACGAATGCTGGGACGGACCTCGACCTCGACGAGGATCTGGAGCAGGCCGGTCTCGAAGCCCTCGAAACGGGTGAACGGGAGTGAAGCGGGGCGAGATCTACTGGGCGGACCTCAAGCCGCGGTCCGGGTCCGAACAACAGGGCAGACGTCCAGTCATTATCCTCTCCCACGACGGCTTCAACGAAGCTTCCACCTGGAAGTCCATCATCGTGGTTCCCTGCACAACGTCTGAGACCCAAAAGCGTCGGGGGCCAACCGTCGTTCCCCTCCCTCAAGGAACTGCAGGGTTGAAGTCAGATTGTGTAGCCATTTGCCACCAGATCACCACCCTGGACCGTGCCAAGCTCACCCAAAGGATCGGTGTTCTCCCTGAGCCTCTCCTTCGGGCTGTCGAGGCAGGAATCCGAGCGGCGATCGACCTTGAGGAGTAGGGCTCTTCCTAGAAGAAGACTCTCTGCACCGACCAGTACAACCCCACCGCCGCAATCAGGAGAGACGCCGGAACGACGACGGCGCGGCGGTACCAGCTCCGGTCGCGGAAGAGACCGACCGCCAGGAAGGCGAGGGTGATCACGGTGAGCTGCCCCGCTTCCACGCCCACGTTGAAGGAGATCAGGGCGGGGAGGAACTCGGAGCGTGGGAGGCCCAGCTCGGAGAGGACGCCCGCGAAGCCCATGCCGTGGAGGAGGCCGAAGGCGAAGACGAGGGCGACCCGCCAGGCGTGCAGCTCCCGGGTGAAGAGGTTCTCGACTGCCACGTAGACGATCGAGAGGGCGATCAGCGGCTCGACGACCGAGGGCGGCAGCGAGACCACGCCGTAGATCGTGAGCGCGAGCGTCACCGTGTGGGCTACGGTGAAGGACGTCACCTGGAGGAGGAGCGGCTTCAAGCGCCGGGAGAGCAGGAAGAGGCCGAGGACGAAGAGGATGTGGTCCAGCCCCTTGGGGAGGATGTGGGTGAAGCCGAGCTTCAGGTACAGCCCTACGATCTCCCACCGGGTCGGGGGGACGACCGCTGCGGCGAGCGAGAACTCCGGGCTCGCCTGCGGCCCCTCCAGCCAGTGCCAGACCGCAGTCTCGTCCCCCTCGTTCTGGAGGACGACGGGATAGGAGCCGATCGCCAGGGAGTCGGACCAGGTGAACGCGCGGGCGCCGCCCGGGATCGGCCCGTGGAGGCGCAGCGTGACCCGGTTCGGAGGCGCCTCGGGGTCCGGCGGCGCAATCTCCACCCGGGGCGTGACGGCCTTCCCGTCGAAGGAGACCGTGGCGCCATCCAGGAACGAGCGGAAGAAGCGGCCATAGCGTTGGTCGGCTTCGGGGGAGAGCCCGGCGATGCGGCCGTAGCGGGTCTCCCCCGCGGGACCGCCCAGGTCCTTGGCGGCCAGGTGGTCGTCGTCGACCGGGACGTCGATGCGGTAGGTGCCGTCTTTCAGGAAGGTGGCGTAGACCTGAACCTTGCCGAGCTCGTGGGCGGAGGCGGGAAGGACGGCGAGGACGGCAAGGACGGCAAGGACGAAACGTCTCATGTTGCGGTTTACGGATCGGCCAGGGTAACGGATGAGGTCAGATCAGCCTTCCCAGCGGTCCCAGGTCCAGGTTCAGCTCCTCCGGGGTGAGGCCGAAGCGGCCGGCCATGTCGTGGACGGTCTCTTCGAGCCGCATGAGCGCCAGGCCCAGGGATTCGACCTCTTCAGGGGTGAGCGTCTCGGCCTCCATACGGCGGATGGCCTGCCGCTCCATGAGCTTCCTCAGGAACTCGACGAGAGCGAGGACGAGCCGGGCGACGGAGCGCTGGACCTCCTCGGGGTCGGAGTTCCAGCGAGGAGCCTCTTCGGCGGTGCGGCGCTCGATCTCCTCGCGGAGGGCGTCGAGCTCCTCGATCTCCAGGCGGACCGCCTCGCGGCTCACGGCGTCGCTCCCGGCGCGAAGGCGTAGGGGGGCCAGGGGCCGCTCGCCTGGACGCGGACGCCGGACAGCTGCTCGCTCTCGCGCTCCAGGACGGCGCGGTAGGCGGAAAACGACTCCCGAGGGACGAGGTGGTAGACGGTCCCCAGCATCGGCGGGGTGCCGCGGCGCTCGACTTTTTCGGTGCGGAGGTACGGAGCGAGCAGCTCGCGCAACGGGTCGATCTCAGGGAGCGACCGCGCCCGTTCGTGCTCGCGCCGCCGCTCCTCCAGATAGCGCGCGCCCGGGCCCAGCCCGCTCTCCTCGACCACGGACCCCGAGGGTGAGACCGTCGCCTCGCCAAAGACGCGGAGAGTCATCTGTACGCAGCCGCGCACGAGCTCCAGAGCCTCGCCGAGCTCCTTGGCGCGGGGAGCGAGCTTGTCCGCCAGCGCCTGCTCATCCGGAAACCACTCGCCGAAGCGGGCGGGCAGGAGGGCAGGGACGCAGGCAGCCAGCCGGCGGACGGTACCGTCGTGGTGCGAGAAGGCGTGGACGCCGGGAGCGGGCCGGGAAGGACGCTCGCCGGCCACGGCCAGGATCTCGCCCGAGCGAACGACGCGGAGCGGCTCTCCCGCGAGACCCTGGCCGAGCGGCTGCCCGGGCTCCTCATCCACCAGCGCATATAGATAAAGACCGCTCACGAGGGCTTCTCCGGGGGGAGGACGCGGTCCGCCGCGCAGAAGATGGCGGAGAGCTGGAGATAGATAAGGTCGATCCCCGCAACACCCAGGATCACCTCGCCCGTGAGCACGACCCCCTGGTTCAGCAGGTTGTCGACCAGCTCCAGGAGCGAGTGGTCGCCCCCTTCGAGGATCTCCAGGACGTCCCCCTTGCCTTCGGGTTGAGTCATCGGGCCTCCTCGATGAAGTGGTACGGGGGCCAGGGACCGGTCAGCGTGACCTCGCAAGCGCGATCTGCCAAGCGCTCGGCACAGCGGGCCACCACGCCCTCGAACGCCGCCGCGCGGTCTTCGGGGACGAGAAACGCCGCGTCCAGGAGCATCCGGGCGCCCGCCTCGGGCGTGGGCGCCTCGCGGCGGACGGCCTCGGCCGCCTCGGCGGACAGTGCAGCGAACGCCTCGTCCGCCTCGGCGCGCAGGCGGGTCACGAGAGTGCGGGAGGCGTCCTGCTCCATCTTCTTCCGCAACAGGAAATTCGTGCCCGAGCCTTTCCCATCCCCGCCCGCCGCCTGGGCCTCGGCGGCGGCCACCTCCTTGGCGCGCGACTCGTCGAAGCGGATGCGCACCCCCCACTCGGCGCGGCCGGCGGTGCGGTCGAGGGCCCGATCCAGGCGCTCGCGGCTCTCCCGCACGTGGGCGAGGGCGCGATCGTCGCTCGTGAACAGGGTGAAGAGCTTCATGGGGACGATCGCCCCGGCGCGGGCGAAATGCTCGACGACCGCCTCGTGGGCCAGGGCGCGGTCGGAGACCCAGGAGAGATCCTGGAGCCGGCGCTGGATCTCCTCGCTCCCATAGTCCGGAAGCGGCACGTCGGACGCGATAAGCCAGAGCCCATCCCCCACCGTGAGCGGGCGGAGCGGACCGGCACCCGGAACACCCGGAGGCACGTCCGCGAGCGGCGGTTGGGCTTCGGATCGCAGCAGGCAATAGAGATAGGTTGCTCGGCTCATCGCGTCGCCTTCGTCCACGTCCGGATCCACGCGGAGAGACCGCCGATGCCGCGAGGCGGCGGAAAGGCGGCGGGAGCTTCCATGATAGCGCACCCCTCCCCGGCGAGCCGGGCGTAGCGTTCCACCGGAATCTCCCCCCCGCCGCACCGCTCGCACCCCGGCGGCGGCACGGCGTTGACGACCACGGCCGGCACCGCGATCGACAGCCGGCGCAGAGCCTGGAGCAGA
>DATEIO010000344.1:0-16768 GCA_035278895.1 Thermoanaerobaculia bacterium
GGGCGTCTCCTTCTACTCGCTCCGCAACGACCGGAGCCGCCGGTATCTCGCTGACACCTTCATCGTCTTCTCGAAAAACGGCGGCCAGACCTTCGGCCCCGCCCGCCGGTTGAGCCGCTCCACCTTCGACACCCGCTTCGCCGCCCTGACCTTCAGCGGCTTCTTCCTCGGCGACTACCAGGGTCTCGCCGCCGGCCGGCAGACGTTCCACTCGGTGTGGGTGGGCACCAACCGCGCGTCCCAACTCGACCCGCCGGCCGGACAGCCCGACGTGTTCACGCGGGCGATTAAGCCGTAGAGCACCGTCAAAGCAATTCGCGTTTGTAGGGGCGGCCCGGCGTGGCCGCCCTTCCTTTTTATGGCGAGCGCTTGACGCCCCCTACCAACTGTGTATACTCAGTATATGGATATGCACAGTGACATCGTCCTGTCGCAGTCGGATGCCCGGCCGATGTACGTGCAGATCATGGAGCAGATCAAACAGCGCGTGGCTGTGGGCGACTGGTCCCCCGGTCAGGAGATCCCGTCCATCCGCCAGCTTGCCGTCGCTCTCCGGGTCAGTGTGATCACCGTCAAGCGCGCCTATCTGGAGCTCGAGCGCGAGGGCGTGATCGTGACCCACCACGGCAAGGGCTCGTTCGTGGCGGAAGGCTCGGGGCTCGGCCCGGGAATGTTGGACCAGGAGCTCGAAAAGCTCCTCGACGAGGCCGTCCGCTTGGCCGCTCGACTCGGGCTGTCGTGGAAAGAGCTCGTGTCCCGGCTGCGCGACGCCACCCACCGACAGACGGAGAAGGAAGAGGAATGACATGACGACCGAAGCGGTACGGTTCGAGGGGGTCTCGAAACGCTACCCCCACTTCACCCTGGACGCGATCGATCTCGCGCTCCCGCACGGGCAGATCATGGGCTTCATCGGGCCCAACGGCGCCGGCAAGTCGACGACGATCCGCATCCTCATGGGGCTGGTGCACCAGGACCGCGGCACGGTCGAAGTCCTGGGACACGCGATGCCCAACGATCAGGTGGCCGCAAAAGAGCAGGTGGGCTTCGCCTCCGAAGACCTGCGCCTTTATAAAGCCGCCACGCTCGCCTGGCACATGGGTTTCGTCCGCTCGATGGTTCCGGACTGGGATCAGACCTATGCCGAACAGTTGCTCCGGCGGTTCGACCTCAAGGCGGAGCAGAAGATCAAGGGGCTGTCGCACGGGCAACGGGTCAAGGCGGCGCTGCTGCTGATCCTCGCGCGCCGTCCCAGGCTCCTGGTGCTCGACGAGCCGACCACGGGGCTCGATCCCGTGGCTCGCCACGAGGTGCTGGGCTCGCTGATGGAAGCACTGGCCGACGAGAACCGGACCATCCTGTTCTCCTCGCACAACACGCTCGACGTCGAGCAGATCTCCGATCAGATCACCTTCATCGATCAGGGCCGGATCATCGACACGGGCGACAAGGAAAGCTTCCTCGACCGTTGGCGGCGAATCCGGCTCGAGGTGCCCGCCGGCATCGCGCTGCCCGCGGTGCCCCGCACGGTTCAGACCAGCGGCAGCGGCCGGCTGGCGGTGATCACGACCGACCACTTCGAGCCCGCGATGGCCGCCCTGTACCAGCACGCTGGAGCGACGGTCCACGCGGTCGAGCCCATGACGCTCGAAGAGATCTTCGTCACCAACGTCCAATGGAGACGGGAAGGAGCCGCGGCATGAACACCTCGCGAGTGAAGCATCTGATTCACAAAGATTGGCATTTCTTCCGCGGACCGATCGTGGCCTACATCGCGGCCGGCCTGCTCTCGCTCTTCGCCATCGGAAAGGGCGGCGACGCGGCGTTCTACATCGGCAGCATCCTGCTGATCACGGTGGTGATCTCGATCGGTATCCACCTGGTCATGCTCACGGTAGTCCAGGAGCGGAGCGAACAGAACTTGGCCTTCGTCATGAGCCTGCCGGTCTCCGCGAAGGAGTACACGGCCGCGAAGGTCCTCGCGAACCTGCTGATCTTTTCTCTCGCCTGGGTCATCCTCGTGATCGGCACCGTCGCAGTCATCGCCGGCCGCGGGGCGATCCCCGACGGACTGATCCCGTTTGCCGTGGTGCTCCTTGGCTACCTCTTCACGAGCTACTGCCTGACGCTCGGCGTGGCGATCGTGACCGAATCCCAGGGCTGGACCATCGGCGCGATGGTGCTCGGCAACCTCCTCCTGCAGGGCGTGATGTACGGCGTCTCGCACGCTCCCGGAATGGCTCAGGACTTCGCGGCCAACGCCATCGTCTGGCGCCAGCCGATCACCGGCCTCCTGGGAGTCGAGCTCGCCGCGATCCTGCTGACGCTGGGCCTGACCTTCTACCTGCAGTCGAGGAAGACCGACTTCCTCTAGACCCAAACTTATATAAAAACCATTTCAACGGCATGGACCGCCAACGCTGCAACGGCAGCGTCCGGGACTGGTGTGTCCAGGAGGACTTATGTTCAGGATCATATTCAAAACCCTCGCCGCGCTGGCGGCGCTGGCCGGCGCCATCTTCACGGCGGCCTTCGTGATGATCCTCTGGAGCGATCCGGAGTTCCCCGCTCCGCTCGCGCCCTCGCCGGAGGACTTGAAAGAGATGGCCGCCAGCTTCGAACAGCCGTATCCGGCAGTGAAACGCTCGTTCCGCATGCGCGATGGAGCCACGCTCAACGCTCAATATCTCGCGGCGGACTCGAAGACGACGATCGTGCTCGTGCACGGCGTCCTCTCCAGCAGCTTTCCGTTGAACCGCACCTCCGGCCTCCTGCGCGAAGCCGCCGCGGCCGAAGTGGTCGCGATCGATCTGCGCGGCCACGGCGCCTCGGGAGGCCGGCCGGGAGACACCGACTACATCGGCCAGTACGAGGACGACCTGGCCGACGTCATCCGGGAGATCCGCGCCAAGCGACCCGGTGGGAAGGTGATCCTCGCCGGGCACTCGATGGGCGGCGGCATCGCCCTGCGTTACGCCCTGCGGACCGGCGTGCCGCCGGTCGACGGATACCTGCTGCTCGCGCCCCACCTCGGACCGAAGTCGCCGACCACCTCCACGGAAACGAGCGCAGCCGGAGCCCGGTTCGTGCAGATCCACATCCCCCGCATCCTCGGCCTCTTCGTGATGAACAGCGCCGGCATCAAGGCGTTCAACGGGCTGCGCACACTGTTCTTCAACCTGCCTCCCGAGGTGCCGCTGCGCTCGTACACCTACCGCGCCATGGCGGGCAGCGCGCCGGACGACTACCGCCCGGCCCTGGCGGCTGTCCGCGTGCCCCTGCTGGTGATCGTCGGGAGCCGCGACGAGGCCTTCAAGGCGGACCGGTACGAGGCCACGGTCCGCAGCTACAGCCGCGGCACCGTCACGATCGTTCCGGGCGCGACCCACGATGGCATCCTGCACGATCCCCGAGCCATGGCGGCGGTCGCCGCCTGGGCTCGGGGATGAGCCCTTTTGCTACACTGTGCGCTCCGTTGCCGCGGCGCGGCCATCCACAGGAGATTTCATGGAGTTCCAAGGCACCGAACGCTACTACCTGGACCCCGAGCTCGGGGCCATCGTCAACATGGCGATCGCCATGGAAAAGCCGCTGCTGCTGACCGGTGAGGCCGGCACTGGCAAGACCCAGCTCGCCTTCGAGATCAGCCGTTCCCTGGGCATGCCCTTGGAGGCGCTGCGCTGCAAGTCCACGATCAAGGGCGAGGAGGCCTGCTATGTCCAGGACACCGTCCTGCGGCTGAACGACGCCCGCTTCGGCACCTCGGGAACCGGCCGCGACGTCAACAACTTCTTCGATTACGTGATCTGGGGCCCCATCGGCCGCGCCTTCCGGAGCGACGAGCGCGTCGTGCTCCTCCTGGACGAGATCGACAAGACCGAGTCGGACGTGCAGGACAACCTGCTCGACGTGCTCGAAGACAACGAGTTCACCATCCGCGAGGTGAACCAGATCATCCGCGCCAAGCGGCCGCCCGTCATCCTCTTGACCTCGAACGCCAAGCGCGAGCTGTCGGACCCGTTCCTGCGCCGCTGCTTCTGCCACCACATCGCCTTTCCCAACCCGGAGCAGATGCGGGAGATCGTCAAGCTCCACTTCCCGGACATCGAGCAGGGCCTGCTCGACGCCGCGCTCGGCATCTTCTACGAGCTGCGCGCCCGCGGCTACGAAAAGCCGCCCGCGACAAGCGAGCTCCTGAACTGGCTGGGCTCGCTCCAGCACGCCCGCGTCACGCCCGACCGGCTGAACATCCCCTTCGTGGGCACGCTCCTGAAGCGGACCGAAGACATCCTCTCCTACCGGTCCGGCGGCAAGCGGACCCGGGTGAACTGAAAAGCGATATGTTCTTCGACGGGTTCATCCTCCGCCTTCGGGAGTACGGCGTGCCGGTCTCCATGACCGACACGCTCGACTTCTACAAAGGGATGGAGAAAGGCGTGGCCCCGGACCTCGACTCGCTTTTCCTCTTCGCCCGCCTCTGCTTCGTCCGCCGCGTCGAGCACATGGACGCCTACGAGCGCGCCTTCGCCTTCCACTTTCTGGGCGTCGACCTCCCGCGCGTGGCCGAAGGAGACCCGGAGCTTTTGAACACCTCGCAGTTCCGGGAGTGGCTGAAAGAGGCGATCCGCAAGGGCGAGCTGCCGCCCCAGGCGCTGTGGACCTTCCCGCCCGAAGAGCTGATGAAGCGCTTCTGGGAAACGATCAGAAAACAGACCGAAGCCCACCACGGCGGCAGCCGCTGGATCGGGACTGGAGGCAACTCCCCCTTCGGCCACTCGGGAAACTCGAAAGGCGGCGTCCGCGTCTTCGGAGAAGGCGGCAACCGCTCGGCGCTGAAAGTGATCGGAGAGCGGCGCTACATCGATTACTCCGACTCGACGAGCCTCCACGGCTCGAACCTGAGCCAGGCGCTGACGGCCTTGAAAAGCCTCGTGCCCTCAGGACCCCGCGACCAGCTCGACCTGGACGCCACGATCCACGAAAGCGCGAGAAACGGCGGCGAGATCGAGCTCGTCTTCCGCCGCGCCCTCTTGGACCGCATCGAGGTCGTCCTCCTGATCGACAACGGGGGAAGCTCCATGATCCCCCACGTCCACCTGACGCGCCTGCTCTTCTCGAAAGTGCGCGACCGGATCAAGCGCCTCTCCACCTACTACTTCCACAACACGATCTACGGCTCCGTCTACAAAGACGCTCGCCGTCTCGTGAAGCTCAGCACGGAAGAGCTCCTGAAGCGCAAACCCGAGACCCGCTTGATCTTCGTGGGAGACGCCTCCATGGCTCCCGACGAGCTCCTCTATCCCCGAGGCGCCATCTACTACTACGTCGCGGACGACGCCGAGCCCAGCCTCGCCTGGCTCCAGCGCCTCCGCGACCGCTTCCGCCACTCCGTCTGGCTCAATCCCATCCCCAAGGAAGACTGGAAGGTCTCCTACGGCCGCACGACGATCCACAAGATCAGCGAGGTCTTTCCCATGGAAGACCTGACGATCGGCGGGATCAAGCGGGCGGTCGAGCGGCTGGGGCGCTCCTAGCCCCCTACGACCTTCCTCACCATCTCGGCGATCACCCCGGGCTCCAGCTCTTCGAGCTCGTAGGAGACGTTGGCGATCGGCTTGTTCACCTTCAGGATGCGCTTCAGATCGATCGGCGTCCCCTCCACCACTACGTCGGCGGGAGTGGCATTGATGGTGGCTTCGAGCTCGCGGATCTGGCGGTCGCCGTAGCCCATGGCGGGGAGGATCTTGCGCGAGTTCGGGTACTTCTCGTAAGTCGCGCGGATGGAGCCCACGGCATAGGGCGTCGCGTCCACGATCTCGGCGGCGCCCGCGTGCTCCGCCGCGAACCAACCGGCGCCGTAGGCCATGCCACCGTGGGTGAGCGTCGGGCCATCCTCCACCACGAGGGCGCGCTTGCCGCGGATGAGCTCGGGCTGATCCACGTGAATGGCCGAGCGGCAGCGGATGACCCGCGCCCCGGGATTGCTCTGGCGGCAGCTCTCGACCACGGTCTCGACGTTTCTCGGGTCGGCCGTGTCCACCTTGTTGACGATCAGGAGGCTGGCCATCCGGAGATTGGTCTCGCCCGGGTAGTAGCTCGTCTCGTGGCCGGGCCGGTGCGGGTCGAGCAGCGTAATGTGGAGATCCGGCACGTAGAACGGCGTGTCGTTGTTGCCGCCGTCCCAGAGGATGACCTCGGCCTCCTGCTCGGCCTGCCGCAGGATCTTTTCGTAATCCACCCCGGCGTAGACGACGAAACCGTTGTCGATGTGCGGCTCGTACTCCTCCCGCTCCTCGATCGTGGTCTCGTAGCGGTCCAGGTCTTCATAGGTGGCAAAGCGCTGGGCGATCTGTTTTGAAAGGTCGCCGTAGGGCATGGGGTGGCGCACGGCCACCACCTTCTTGCCGAGCTCTCGCAAGATGCGGGAGATGTAGCGGGTCGTCTGCGACTTGCCCACGCCCGTGCGGACCGCGGTGATGGCGATGACGGGCTTTTCCGACCGGATCATCGTCTTCGTGGCCGAGCAGATCCCGAAATGGGCGCCCCAGCCGATCACGGCGCTCCCCTTGTGCATCACGTCGAGATGCGAGACGTCCGAGTAGGAGAACCAGACCTCGTCCACCGCGTGCTTCCGGATGATCTCTTCCAGCTCCTCCTCCGGCCGGATGGGGATGCCCCCGGGGTAGAGCGACCCCGCGAGCTCCGGCGGGTAGGTCCGCCCCTCGATATCGGGGATCTGGGTGGCCGTGAAGGCCACCACGTCATACCGGTCGTCCCCCCGAAAGAGGGTGTTGAAGTTGTGGAAATCCCGCCCCGCCGCCCCCATGATCACCACTTTCCTCCGGCTCATGGAAAACCTCCTGATCCCGTTTGAGCGACCTCAGCGCTCGCAGCATATCGCCCCGGAGGGCCTCAGGAAGCGGCCTGGGCCACGCTCAGCGCCTGCCAGATGACATACACCCCGAAATGCACCCCGAGGATGGCGGAGCCGATCAGGACGGCCCGTCGCGGCTCTCGCCGGTAGACGTTGCCGAGCCAGACCGCGAGCGCTCCGTGGTAAAGACACGCGGCGAGGGCGACCACAACCCAGAGACCGATCTGGCCCCAAAAACCCCAGAGCGAAAACGTGGCGTCGACCACGAAGTAGATCGGGACGGAGACGGTCGCGAAGACGAGGGAGAGGACCCATCCCAGCATGCCGCTGGAGGTCAGGGACGTGTGCGAAGGCAGATACGCAGCAGCCCCGACGAACGCTCCGACCGCAATCAGGCCGAGGTTCTGCCGGACAAGCCCCAGGCCCGCGACGATCCTGGGACGCCGGAGCGCCGAGCGCACGGCTTGTGTGACCACGAATCCAGCCAGCCCGAGGACGACAGCCCACATCAGGTAGTCGACTTTCATTTTGGCACCTCGCTGCCGGATTGTCTCACCAATCCCGCCCCGGCTCAAAGGGGAAGGAAGAATTGCGCGATGGCGACCGCTTCCCGGCGCGCAGGCGTGGGATACCCATTCCCCAGGATGGCGACTACGAGATCCTGGTCCGGATAGTTGACGAGGCAGGCGTTGAATCCCTTCACCGTACCGCAGTGGTTCACGAACGTCCGCCCGGCCTGGTCCTTGAGAATCCTCCAGATCAGGGCCTGGGAGAACTCCGTGGCCTGGGGTGGCTCCTTCTCCCGGTATTGAAGGACCGGCGCGATCGGGGCATACATGAGCGTTACGGTCTCGGGCTTGAGCAGAGCGCCCCGGTTCAGGGCGGCTCCGAGCCTCACCAGATCTTCGGCGGTCGAGATCATTCCGCCGCCCGCAAACTTGTAGGTCAGGTCACCGTAAGGATAGTTGAGCATCTTTCCGTCGACGACGTAGTAACCCTTCGCGCGGTGCGGCACGATCCGCTCCGGAATGTCGAAAGCGGTGTTGAGCATTCCGGCCGGAGTCCAGACGTACCGTCTCAGATAATCCTCGAAGGCCAGGCCCCTCGCCTTTTCGACCACCCCTTGCAGAAGGTTGGCGGCGTACGAAGAGTAGAAATAGTACTCGCCCGGCTTGAAGAGAAGAGGATCGTCCTTGAAGATCTTGATCGCCTCCTCCAGCGAGGAGTACGGCTTCCAATTCTCGTTGTCTTTGGAATCCGGGAAGTCCGTCGATCGATAGTGCCTGATCCCCGACGTGTGAGTCATGATGTGCCGGATCGTGATGGGAGAACCCTTCTCGGGAAAGGTTGGAACGTACTTCTGGATTGGCTCGTCGAGCCCGACCTTCCCCTGCTCGACGAGTTGCATAATAGCGACGGCCGTAATCGCTTTCGATACCGAGCCGACGTTGTAGACCGTGGAGCCGTTGGCCGGGACCATGTTGTCCAGGTCTGCGAACCCTACGCCCTCCGAAAACACGAGCCTTCCCCGCTGGAGGACCGCCACCGAGATGCCCGGCGTTCCGATCGAGCGCCACACCTCCTGGAGGTAGGCCATCGCCTGGGCTTCCGGCGGTGGTCCCGCGGCCAGGCCCGCAACCGGCACCAGCAGGAGCAGAAGCGCAGCCATCAACCGCAGGGAAAGACGCGTGACGATTTCGTGCATTCCGTGATTCCTCCCGGAGGATATACGGGACAGATCCAGCCTCCGTCTAGGCGCACCAAGGACGTCAAAGCAAGAAAGCAATCCGTCCTTGCCGTCCCTGGTGTCCCTGGTGTCCCTGGTGTCCTTTGGGTCCTTTCTCCAATCCTCCCCGATCAGGCCGCCGCTCGCGCCGGCAGGGAGGCGAAGGCCAACATCAGACCAGGCACGATGAAAATGAAAAAGAACGGATTCTTGCTCATCGCGAGAGCCCCGATCCCGAAGACCATGTAGGCGATGGCGATGAGCGCAGTGGGCAGGAGCGAGACCGCACGCCCCCGGAGGACGCTCGCGAACACCACGATCGCGATGCAACCGAAGGTGAAAATGGCGACTCCGCCGAAGTGCCAGCCGACTGCAAGGCCGAAAATGAGGTCGGAAGGAGCCTGCAGCTCCTCGAGCGCAGCTTGAAACTGCTTCCAGCCGAGCAGCGAGTGCGCCGCGCTGCTCAGCACCATGACAATGCCCGCCAGAAGGCCCAGAGCTGCACGAAATTTTCTCATGAATTACACCTCGGTCTTTTTCGTTCCGTAGAGGCCGCGTTGGATCACGTTGGCCGAAGGAGGCTTGATCCCGATCTCGCGCGCCCACACGGAGATCTGGCCCGCGTGGTGGATCTCGTGTGCAATGACGTGAGCCGCAACCTCTTCATAGGTAAACCGGAAATGGCGGCCCTTCTCGACCGTCTCGAAGATCCTAGCCCCGGTACCGGCGTCCCATTCGTCGATGAAACGCTCCACGTCACTGCGGCATTCTTCGGAGAGCCGCTCGACCTCCGCGAGAGAGGGAAACGCGTCTTCCTCATCCCGGACCTCGGGAATGCCCAACAGCTCCCGGATCCAGCCCTGCTCCACCAGCACGATGTGACAGAGGGTGCGCAGAATGCTTCCGTATCCACCCTTGCGCGGCCTCGTGAGCTCCCCCTCCGGCACGTCCGCCAAAAGACGGAACCACTCCTGCCGGACCTGCCAGTTGTAACGGAAGAGCGGACCTGGGTATAGCAACGCAGATCTCCTCGGAAGAGCTCAGGGTCTGGTGCCTATAAGCACGGGTTGATAATAACCTTCGTCCCGCCACGCCACCTTCTGAAACCCCGCCTCCTCGAGGAGCCCAAGCAGCCGATTGGGGCTGACCGCGTAGTAGCGCGAGCGCAGGGTGTGCGTTTTCACTTCGCGCGAGGAGAGATCTTCCTCCACCAGGAACAGGGTGAAGTCGTAGTAGTTCTCGCCTTCGAAATCCCAGATCTGAAAAGGGAGGTACCGCTTGCCGTTCTCTTCCCGGACGCCATAGGGTTTGACGAGATTTCGCCCCCGCGGCTCCTGGTCGTAATCGCGCACGGAGATCAGGCAGCCCCCGCCGGGACGCAGACAGACGTACATCTCCCGACAAGCCCGGAGGATCTCGCCGTCGTCCAGCAGATGAGGCACCGAATTGTCACAGGAGATCACGAGATCGAAACCGCCGCCGTGGCACGCGTAAGCGTTTCGCATGTCACAGACGGAAAAGGAGATCGAAACGCCCCGCTCCGCCGACTCCCGCCCTGCGCGCTCGACCGCCGCGGGGGAAAGATCCGAGGAGGTCACTTGAAATCCCTGTCGGGCGAGCGCAATGGACTGGGTTCCGATTCCGCACGAGACGTCCAGAACCGTCTCGTGACCGGGCCACTCGGCTTCGACGAGGCGCTTCAACTGTTCGCCCTGCCGCGCGATGCTCGCGTCCCAATCCTGAAAGATCAGGTGGTAGAACGGAGTGAAATCGTCATAGAAGCTCATCGCGGGTCCGTCGTGAACAGCCGGCTTTCGGAATCCTCCCCGGTCAACCGGATCATCCCCGCGAACGTGAGGCCGAGCTTCCCGAGAAGGCGGATGGAGGCTTCGTTGTCCGGCGCGGTGAACGCTACGATCCGCGGAAGCCCCAGAACCTCCCTTCCGTAGGTCAGGACCGCCGAGGCGGACTCGAAGGCATATCCATTGGCCCGGAACCTCGAAAGGAAAGCAAAACCGACGTCCGGGTCCTCCAGCGAGTCTCTCTTGAACAGCCCGCACATCCCGATCGGGACGTCGGTCTCTTTCAACGCGACCCGGTAGGGTCCGAAGCCGTGCTGCTCGTAGCTCGCGAGCGGTCCGTTCAGGATGTACTGGCGAGCGTCCTCGATCGTCCTTACGCCCCGGTCTCCGATGTATTGAAGAAAGGCAGGCTCGTTGAGCAGCTCGAGGATGAGCTCGGCGTCGTCGGTCGTGAGCGGCCGGAGGGTCAGCCGTTCGGTCTCGAGGAGCGTCTTCGGGGTGGGTTCAGTCCTCATGGTCAGCGGCTTTCGAAAGCAACGAATGATTTCGACTTCCTCGAAACCGAGCGCCCGGTGGGCGGCAGCGCTCCGGGTGTTCTCCAGCTCCGTATCGGACGCGAATTCCGTGCAGCCCCGCTCCTTCGCCCAGGCCTCCGCGGCGCGCACGAGCGCACGGCCGACGCCTTGGCGCCTCGCCTCGGGAACGACGTACCACCCTTCGAGGTAACCGACGGGCGAGCTGCTGCACCCCTCGGCATACACGCGCAGGGACAATTCGGCGAAACCGAGGATCTCTCCTTCGCGCTCCGCAAGGATCACCGCCTGCGGCTCGTTCGCGAGGCCCGCGAAAAACCGGGCGATCTCTTCCTCGTGCTCGTTCGTCTCACCGGGCCAGAGCGCTTGGCGAAGACGGCCCCACGCGTGCGCATCGGCGGCGCGCGCGGGCCTCGTCACAAGACCTGAAAAGCCCGGGTTTCTCATGGCGCCGGCAAGCATATCGCACAGCTCCGCTTCAGGGATTTGGACCCGGTCCCCACCGGATCGTCCACTTTTCTGGAGCCGGCCGTCCGCCAGAGAGGCCCTCTCGCTCTCTCCGGAAGGGTTCCGGAGCCGGGAATGAAACCTGCGCAGCTTCTCGCCAACTTCGAACCGGAGGGTTCCATGGCGACGAGAAGCGAGAGGCTGAACCAGATGGCGATTTCATCGCCCTGCGCGGAGTCGTGGCAGACGATGAGCGGCGGCGAGCACACCCGGTTCTGCCTGCGGTGCCAGAAGCCCGTCTACGATCTCGCGACGCTGGGGAAGGTTTCGATTTCGAGCCTATGGCGGGCCTGAATCTCGGCTCGGAAGGAAGGCAGATCACCTTCACGGGCGTCATGGACTAAGATCAAATCACCGTCACCACCGGCGAGGTGGGCTGGGAGATCTGAGCGCTCTATTCAGGCCGGCATCCCAGGATCTGAGCGAGCGAACCGGCCAGGCTCGCCGCCTGCTCCCGCGTTGCCACGGAGCAGAGGAAGATCTGGCCTTTCGCCGTTTCGGCGTGGACCTCGTAGAGGGTGTAGGGACGCACGTCCGACTCCAGGTCCACGCTCTCGCGGATCTTCAAGGCGAGCGCTTCCCCGGGAGGACAGACCGCAAACCGCGCCCTCCCCGTTCCGATCGGACCGCGATACTCGACGAACGCACCGGCCGACGGCGTGGCCACGAGCGTCGCCTCCACGGTTACCGCGTACACCGCAAAGACCATGAAGGCACCCCAGAGGGCGGCGGCTGCCCAGGCCGGAATCGCCGGCCGGAGAAGCCACGCCCCGAGGGCGGCCGCGAGCGCGAAGGCGACCGCGAGCACCAGGAGCAGAGGGACCCGGTCGCGCGGGCTCGCCGCCCGGTTGAGCTTGACGACGACCCGGTCGGGCCCGTTGACGACGATCGCCTGGGCAAGCATCGAATGGCTCCGGAGAGACACTACTAGATCCGGGCGCCGTGTCCCGAATCCCCTCCCGTGCGCACTTTTCTTGTAGGTACTGTCATCCTCCAACAAGCCGGAGGCGAAAAGGAGAGGAAAGTCATGAAAAAGAGAGCCCCCAAGAAGCTGAGCCTGAACCGGGAGACGCTTCACCGCCTGACGGACCCCGTCCTGGCGCGTGCGAACGGCGCCCTCGAGGATGCCGTCATCGGCGATAACGCCGCCCTCAGCATCACGGATTGCACGAAGGTCATCTCCGATTGCCTGGGCTGCACCACCCCGCTGGCCAGCTGCCCGAAGACGATGTACACCAACTGCAACTGCGCGTAATGGGCGGACTCCGGGTCCCTCCTCTTCCAGGGCGGGAGAGGAGGGAGCCTCATTCCTGGGACCGATCGACCGGGCCGAGGACTTTCTGATAGCTCGGCCGGTGCAACTCGCTGACCTGGACAGACAGACTGCAGGCCGTCTCAGCGAGGGTCCTGGCGAATGCGCGCTTCAGAAGCTCCAGGATCGAACGGGCCAACCCAGCCTTCACCTCGTCGCTCCGGCCGCTCAATAGGCAGAGATTCATCGCGACGAACGTCCGCTTCGGATCTCCATCTCCAATCCGAAAAACCTCATGGCGGACCGCCCGGCTCTTGATGTCCTCCAGCTTGAATTCCCCCGAGGCGACAAGAACTTCATGGAGCTCCCGGAAAAGAGCTTGAAAATCGGGGCTCTCGGGAAGATTGGCGGAGTATTCGAGGATGCAGTGAGGCATGGCGTGCTTCGCGAGGGCGGATCACTCCCGGGTCCAGAGCACCTGAAACTCCAATTCCTCCTCGTCTCCGAAACGCTCGTGCTCGATGTTGAATCGGGCGTCCGCGGGAATCCGAAGCCGCTCTCCGGCGACCTGGATCGTGAACGGCCTGGCCGCTTCGATGGAATCGGCGAGCCGGCGAAGCTTCGCCACGAACTGGGAACGGGAGTACGTCCGGGTGAGATCGCGATCAGTTGTCGACATGGCTCTCCTAAAGGTCAGATTTTGTCCTGGCTCCCGCTCGCATTCTATCACCTTGTGGCCCGGACCCGCGGCTGAGGCGCATTCAAACCGCGGACGGCGCTCAAGCCGCCCGCGAGCTTCGCAAGGAGTTCAAGTACACGCAGGTTCAGATTTTCTGCGGCGACAAGGTGATCCCGGACATCCCGGTGAAGGAAGTTCACTGATTCTCGGGATCGTTGTCCTTGGTGGAGGACGCTCCTGCAGCGCCGCCACCCTGGAAGATGCGACGAGGTTCTACACCACCGACAAGTTCGTCGGGGGTCCCCTCCCGCTGTCGGAGGCGGACGTCTTGAACGTCGCCGCCTTCCTGCGGGTGTTGAACGCAGCATTCAACTCCGCGATCTCCATCCAGCGTAACACCGCCGCCTTGACGCTCGGCTGCACCCGCAAGCGGTCAAGCTGCTCAATTGAGGGATCTTAAAACCGCCAAGACCCAGTTCGGCACCGGTCTGGACTTTACTCTCGGGGAGGTAAATCTGCTGTTCTGACGAAGCAGGGGCGGAACAAGCCCGCCCCTTGCCCCAGCTACAGGCAGATGGTGTAGCAGCCGTTCCGATTGGTTCCGATGCAGCAGAGCGTCTGGGGGCTCCAGAGGCGGTAACAGCCCTGAGGCTTGTTATCCAGATTGTGGCAGGGGTTGTGGGAGCTGTAGGCCGGGGCCGGCGTGCCGAAGCTCAGCACGAAAGTTCCGGCGAGCATCAGGGTGCTGAGACAGAGCTTCACGAGCTTCTTCATAGCGTACTCCTCCTTGTTTTGACCTGGCTATTGGACCTTCCTCCTAGAAAAGGTACAGACCGCGAGAGGAACGGGACAATGCGCGCGGGGGGGGAGGTGCCGCTACCGCGCGGATTGCGTCTCCTCGAGGAAGCGCGCCAGATAGGGTGCGGTGCGGCTCCCTGGCGCCTTGGACACCTCGGCGGGCGTTCCGGACGCCACGACCCGGCCTCCCTCGTCTCCCGCTCCGGGCCCCAGGTCGAGGATCCAGTCGCTCCCCGCTGCGACGCGCATGTCGTGCTCCACCACGAGAACCGTATTGCCGGCTTCGACCAGCCCATCGAGCTGCGCGATGAGCTTCTCTACGTCGGCCGGATGCAGCCCGGTGGTGGGCTCATCGAGAACATAGAGGGTGTTTCCACGCTGCATCCGTTGCAACTCGGTCGCGAGCTTGATCCGCTGGGCCTCGCCGCCGGAGAGCTCGGTCGCCGGCTGGCCGAGCCGCAGGTAACCCAGGCCGACTTCCCGTAAAACGTTGAGAGAACGACTGACGTGCGGCTCCTCGGCAAAGAACTCCCAGGCCGCATCGACCGTCATTCCCAAGACGTCGGCAATGCTCTTGCCGCGGTATTTGATTTCGAGGGTCTTTGCGTTGTAACGAGCCCCATGACAGGTGGGGCACGGAGCATAGACGCTGGGCAGGAAGAGCAGCTCGACCATGACGAAGCCTTCCCCCTCACAGGTTTCGCAGCGGCCTTTGGCCACGTTGAAAGAGAAGCGTCCGGCGTCGTAGCGGCGGCTCCGCGCCGCCTTGGTTGCGGCAAACAGCTTGCGAACGTGATCGAACAGCCCCGTGTAAGTCGCCAGGTTGGAGCGCGGTGTGCGTCCAATGGGTTTCTGGTCGACCCGAACCAATCGCTTGACGGTCTCCATTCCGCCCGCGATCCGGCCCCCGAGGGGGGCCACGGCCGTACGTTCCAGCTCTTCGCCTTCCTCCTCCTGGGAAGAGACTTCATGGCCGAGCGCCTCCGCGACCAGCTCCACCAGCGCTTGACTCACCAGGCTCGATTTGCCGGAGCCGGACACGCCGGTCACGGTCGTGAAGACCCCCAAGGGAAAATTGACGTCGAGCTCGTGCAGGTTGTTGCGCGTGACGCCCCGCAGGTAGAGCCACCCCGTGGGCGGGCGTGGCGTCCGGCGTGGCCTCGCGGGGTCCGCGAAAAGATAGCGTCGGGTTTGAGATTCCTTGACCCTTCTCAACCCTTCGAGCGGGCCGCTGTAGAGCACGAAGCCGCCGTGCTCACCGGCGGCGGGCCCGACGTCGACGATCCAGTCGGCATGACGGATCACATCGAGCTCGTGCTCGACGACGAACAGGGAGTTCCCGGAGGCCTTCAGCCCCTCGAGCGCGGCCAGGAGGGCCTCGGTGTCCGCCGGGTGGAGCCCCGCGGACGGCTCGTCGAGCACGTACACCACGCCGAACAGATTGGAACGCACCTGAGTGGCGAGCCGCAGACGCTGAAGCTCGCCCGGCGACAGGGTCGGGGTGCTGCGATCCAAGGAAAGATAGCCGAGCCCGAGGTCGAGCAGGACGGCGAGCCGCGCCATCAGATCCTGGGCGATCCGCTGCATGACCAGCGCTTTTTCCGGATGCTCCGACTCCACCTTCTTCCAGCCGGGCGCCGTTCCCTCCGCGTAGGGGCGCAGGAGGCCGGCCAGGTGCTTCAACGGCAGTTGGGAGATCTCTCCGATATCCAGGCCCGCGAATTTCACGGACAGCGCCTCGCGGCGTAGCCGCTTTCCATGGCAGAGCGGGCATTCGGTGCTCACCAGGTACTGTGACACCCGCTTCTTCATCAGCGGGCTTTGCGTGTTGGCAAAGGTGTGCAGCACGTAACGCTTGGCGCTTGTGAACGTACCCTGGTAGCTGGGCTCCTCCTTGCGCCGGATCGCGCGGCGCACCTCGTCTGCGCTGTACCCTGCGTAGACCGGGACGACCGGCTGCTCGTCGGTGAAGAGGAGCCAGTCGCGGTCCTTCTTGGGGAGCTCGCGCCAGGGCCGGTCGATGTCGTAGCCGAGCGTCACCACGATGTCGCGGAGATTCTGGCCATGCCAGGCAGGCGGCCAGGCGGCGATGGCGCGGTCCCGAATGCTCAGGGAGTCATCCGGCACCATCGAGCGTTCCGTGACATCGTAGATCCGGCCCAGCCCATGACATTGAGGACAGGCTCCCATCGGGGTATTCGGCGAGAAGTCCTCGGCCTCGAGATGCGGCTGGCCTGAAGGGTACTCTCCCGCGCGGGAATACAGCATCCGAAGCAGATTGGAGAGTGTCGTGACGCTCCCCACGGACGAGCGCGTGGTCGGCGAGCCGCGCTGCTGCTGCAAGGCCACCGCGGGAGGCAGGCCCTCGATCTCATCGACTTCCGGCACACCCATCTGATGAAACAGACGTCTGGCATAGGGGGCGACGGATTCGAGATACCGCCTCTGCGCCTCCGCGTAGAGCGTGCCGAAGGCCAGTGACGACTTGCCGGAGCCGGACACGCCCGTGAACACGACCAGAGCCTCGCGCGGGATCTCGAGATCGACGTTCTTGAGATTATGCTCCCGGGCCCCGCGCACGTGAACGAATCCCGGGG
>DATEIO010000345.1:0-8329 GCA_035278895.1 Thermoanaerobaculia bacterium
GACACCGTGAGGACGACCGCCCACGCCGTCTGCGCCCAGAGGCAGGCGACGGGCGTCCGGTATTTGGGATCGACCTGGGCGAGGGACTTGAAGAAGAGGCCGTCCTCCGCCATGGGGAGGTAGATCCGCGAGGTGTAGAGAATCGTGGACGACAGGCACCCGAAGGTGGAGACGAGCACGGCCGCCGAGACCAGCCGCGCCGCGCCGGTTCCGAACAGGACCGTGGCCGCCGTCTCGGCGATCCGGGCCGATCCCGCCATGTCGGGAACCGAGAGGGCCCGGACGTAGACCAGGTTGAGCAGCAGGTAGAAGACCATGACCGCCGCCGTCCCCAGGATGAGCCCCCGGGGGAGGCTGCGTCCCGGATCGCGCATCTCCCCGGCCGAGCAGGTGAGGCCGTACCATCCGTCATAGGTCCAGAGCGCCGCGATCATCGCCACTCCGAAGGCCGCGAGAAGGCCGCCGGGGACCGCGCCCACCGGGCCGTAGAGGTCCGGCTGGACCTTGGCGGGCACGACCAGCCCGAGAACCGCGAAGGCGGCGATCGAGCCGATTTTCAAGACCGTGAGCGCGTTCTGGACCCAGGCCCCTTCCTTGAGGCCCAGATGGTTGATCGCCGTGAGAATCAGGATCGCGAGCACCGCCGCCACCTGTCCGCCCGAGAGCGTCCAAGTCCACGGCCCGACCGGCAGGGAGACGAGGATGTTGCCGGTGGAGAAGAAGGGGAGGAAGCTCCCCAGGTACTCCCCGAAGGCCACGCCGAGCGCTGCGATCCCCCCGGACATGATGACGAGGAACGCCGTCCATCCATAGAGGAATCCCAGGAGCGGCCCGTACGCCTCCTTCACGTAGTGATAGAGCCCGCCCGCCCGCGGATACAGGGCCCCGAGCTCGCCGTAGGTGAGAGCTCCCGCGAGGGTGAGGAGCCCTCCCGCGAGCCAGACGAGGAGGATCAGCCCCGGGTGGGGGAGCACCTTCGCCATGTCGGACGTCGTGAGGAAGATCCCCGTGCCGACGATGGACCCGATCGTGAGGAGCGCGCCGTCCCACGTCGAGAGCCCCCGCACGAGGAGGGACTCGGGGGCGGGGGGCGCCTCGGGCTTGGATAGGGGCGTGGCCATGGGGTTACTCCGCCCCGCCCCCCTCCCCCTGAAGCCGCGCCAGCTCCTCCTTCAGGGCCTTCACCTCTTCCTCCGCCGCCCGCGCCTCCGCTTCCGCGGCCTGGGCGAGGTCCCGGACGGCCTGGGCTTCGCCGAGCTTCGCGTGGCGGACGAGCTCGGCCGCCCGGGCTGCCGCTTCCGAAGCCCGGAGGGCGGCTGCGGCGGCCTGCTGTGCTACCTGGGCGGCCTTTCGCGCGTTCTGGGCGTCGTCTTCCGGCATCAGGTGCCCTCCTCGAGGAAGCCACGGAGCATGGGTAGGTTATCTTAGGAAGGGACCCCAAAGGACTGCAAGGACATCAGGGACGAAAGAGTTACAAAAAATTTACCCAACCTCGAGCCCCCTCTCTCCGTATCAGCGATGTACGATGACATTCGTGACCCCCAGGCCCCAAAGGAGCACTGCATGAACAGGTTCCCATCGCGCCTCATCCTCGCCGCCCTCCTCTGTCTCGCCTCGTTCTCCCTCGTCTCCGCCGACTGGCCGCAGTGGCGGGGTCCGGCGCGGGATGGAATCTCGAAGGAAACGGGCCTCCTGGCCCAATGGCCGCAGGCCGGGCCTCCACTCGCGTGGAAGGCGGCGGGCCTGGGGAAGGGATTCTCGAGCGTCGCGGTGACCGGCGGGAAGATCTTCACCATGGGAGACCGTGCCGACGGCCAGCACGTGATCGCGCTCTCCGGCACGGACGGCAAGGTGCTGTGGACGGCCAAGGTCGGACCGGTCTGGGAGGACGAGTTCGCCGGGCCGCGCGGCACGCCCACGGTGGACGGCGACCGGGTGTACGCGATCGGAACCGAGGGTGACCTGGTCGCCCTGGAGGCGGCCACGGGCAAGGTGGTCTGGCACAAGCACATGGAACGCGATCTGGGTGGCCGGGTGATGTCGGTCTGGAAGTGGAGCGAGTCTCCTCTGGTCGACGGCGACCGGCTGATCGTGACCCCCGGTCTCTCCGATTCGCTGATGGTGGCCCTGGACAAGAAGACGGGCAAGGAGATCTGGCGCGCCAAGGCGGCGCAGAGCCTCGGCCCCAAGGGGAAGGACGGCGCGGGCTACTCCTCGGTCGTGATTTCGAACGGCGGCGGCGTCAAGCAGTACGTCCAACTCACCGGCCGTGGCCTGATCGGCGTGCGGGCTGAGGACGGCAAGCTGCTCTGGAATTACAACCCGGTGGCGAACGACGTGGCCAACATCCCGACCCCGGTGGTCCAGGGCGACTACGTGTTCTCCTCGACCGGCTACCAGACGGGGAGCGCGCTCCTGAAGCTCGCGAAGGCCGGCGACGGCGTGACGGCCCAGGAGGTCTACTTCCTGCCGGCCCGGTCGTTCCAGAACCACCACGGCGGCTTCGTCCTGATCGGGGACCACATCTACGGCGGGCACGGCCACAACAAGGGATTCCCCGTCTGCCTCGAGCTGTCGACCGGCAAGCTCGTCTGGGGTGGGGACGGCAGCAACGTCCAGGCGCCCGGCACGGGCTCGGCCGCGGTGACGGCGGCGGACGGCCACCTCTACTTCCGCTACCAGAACGGCAAGATGGCCCTGATCGAGGCGACGCCCCAGGGCTACAAGCAGACGGGCCTGTTCGACATCCCGAACGTGAACGCCCCGAGCTGGTCGCATCCGGTCGTGGCGGGGGGGAAGCTGTATCTGCGGGAGCAGGACAATCTGTACGTGTATGACGTGAAGAGAGGGTAGGTGCCTCGGCCAGAAACGAAAAAAGCCACCCCGGAAAGGGGTGGCCTCCTCCAAGCGGGAGTGAAGTGACTTAACCGATCTTGACGACGTTCGACGCGGCCGGGCCCTTCTGGGCCTGGATGATGTCGAACTCGACACGATCGCCTTCGGCCAGCGACTTGAAGCCGCTGCCCTGGATCGCCGAGTGATGCACGAAGCAATCCTTGGCGCCGTCGTCGGGCGTGATGAAGCCGAAGCCCTTCGTGTCGTTGAACCACTTCACTCTTCCGGTGTTCCGCATTCTCTGTACTCTCTTTCTTGTGTTGATGGGCCAGAAAACACGAAAGGGACCCACTCAAAAGCCAGGTCCCTTGTCACGTTCTCTGGGTGTTGCAACAGACTTGTCCTGTGTCTGCCGGGCTGAAGAATAAAGGGTTCGCGGGAATTTTGTCAAGCGAGAGATCGTTCCCGCGGGCTCGGAGCACTCAAAAAGGTGAAACCAACTCGTCTCCCGGGCGTATGGGAGACAGGGGCCTGCTCCGAGGAGGAGACGATGATCCGAAGCGTGCTCGCCGTCATCGCCGGGTATGTCGTCATCTGCGTCGTGGTCCTCTCCCTGTCCTCGCTCTATCCTCCGGTCACCTTCGGCTTCATGATGCTCTTCATCGCCTACGGCTTCGTCGCCGCGGCCCTGGGAGGGTATGTGACCGCGGCCGTCGCCGGCCGCCATCACCTCCGGCACGCGATCGTCCTCGCCGCCGTCGGCGTCACCCTGGCGGTCCTCGCCCTCGTCTTCTCCATCCACCAGGAGGCTCTCTGGTATCAATTCGCCAACATGGCCGTGCCCACGGCCGGCGTGCTCCTGGGAGGCTGGGTCCGCGAGCGGCAGGCGCGGCGCGCCCGGGCGCTCCCGCCGGTCTCGCCGGCCCTGGCACGGAAGTAGTATGGCGTCGTGGACCTCGAAACCGCCGCGGCCCAGGGGGCCGAAGTCATCCGCCAGGCTCTCGACGCGCACCAGGGCCGCGTGCGCGAAATCACCCACTGGGTGAAGCGGCGCTTCGAGAACCGGGACTGGGCGGGCATCCGCCGGGTCACGGTCGAGCGCGAGGACCTGCCCGGCGAGACCGTCGGCAACACCTTCGAATCCCTCCGGGCGCAGCTCGGTGACCAACTCGCCGACCGGTCGTTGTGGGCTCGGCTCAAGGCGGCCTACACCGGGCTGATCCTCGGGCGCGACGACTTCGAGATCGCCCAGACCTTCTTCAACTCCCTCGTCCGCCGCGTCTTCCCCCACGACGGCGTGGACCCGGCGATCGACTACACCGTCGACGAGTTCCCCCTGCCCTTCCGCGGCTGGGAGATGGCGAGCGCCCGGATGTACGCCGTCCACCGCGTCGATGCCGCCGTCCTCTGCCGGGTGCTCGCGGATGCCGGGTTCGAGATCCCGTTCCGCGACCTGGAAGGAGACGCGGCGCTCGCGGCCGAGCGCTTCGAGCAGGGCCTCCTCGACGCTTTGGGCACGCCCGAGATCGAGGCGCTCGACGTGCTCCGCCCGGTCTTCTTCCGCAACAAGGGGGCCTACGTCATCGGCCGCGCCCGGAAAGGGGACCGCGTCGTGCCTCTCGTTCTCGCGCTCTCGAACGAGGACGGCCTGGCGGTCGACGCCGTGATCTGGACCGAGGACGAGGTGAGCGTCGTCTTCAGCTTTGCCCGCTGGTATTTCCACGTGGACGTCGCCTCGCCGCGCGAGGTGATCGGATTCCTGAAATCGATCCTGCCGAAGAAGCGCACGGCCGAGCTGTACATCTCCCTGGGCTATAAGAAGCATGGCAAGACCGAGCTCTACCGGGACCTGATGGCCCACATCGCGGGCTCCGGCGAGCAGTTCGTCCCTGCCCGCGGGCAGGCCGGGCTCGTGATGGAGGTGTTCAACCTCCCGTCCTACGAGTACGTCTTCAAGGTGATCAAGGACGCGTTCCCGCCCCAGAAGAACACCACCCGCTCGAAGGTGATGGGACGCTACCAGACCGTGCAGGTCCACGATCGCGTGGGGCGGCTCGTGGGCTTCCAGGAGTTCGAGCACCTGCGGTTCCCGCGCGCCCGTTTCTCGCCCGACTACCTGGAGCACCTCCTCAAGACCGCCTCGGAAACCGTATCGGTGGCCGGCGACGAGGTCACGGTCGGGCACTGTTACGTCGAGCGCCGGATCATCCCTCTGGACCTCTACGTCGAGGAGTTTCCCGAGGAGGCCGCGGTGGCCGCGGTGATCGACTGGGGCCAGTGCCTGAAGGACCTGGCCGCCGCCAACATCTTCCCGGGGGACATCCTGGTGAAGAACTTCGGCGTCACCCGCCACGGCCGCGTTCTCTCCTACGACTACGACGAGCTCTGCCCGCTCACCGACTGCAACTTCCGGAAGATCCCCGCGCCCAGAAACGAAGAGGAGGAGATCGCCTCCGAAGCCTGGTTCGCGGTGGACGAGCTCGACGTCTTCCCCGAGGAGCTGCGCACCTTCCTCGGGCTCCAGGGCCGCCTGCGCGAAGCCTTTTTGAGCGAGCACTCCGATCTCTTCGAGGTCGAGCCCTGGCAGCGCCTGCAGGAGCTTCACCGGAAGGGGGAGATCGTGTCGTTCTATCCCTACGGGAGGGAAAGAAGATTAAGGAATGGGGATGGCCCCCACCCCGAAGACCTCACCCCCGGCCCCTCTCCCATCGCCCTCCCTTCTCCGGGAGAGGGGGGTCTTAGCTGAGGCGTGATTGCCCGTAGGGTGCGCTGTGCGCACGTGTTGTTTTCCACCACCCTCCCCGTGCGCACAGCGCACCCTACGGCAAGAACCTCCACAGGCGTTCCCCCTCTCCTGGCCGGAGGGAGGGCGCCAGGAGAGGGGACAGGAGTGAGGTTTCTAACTCTCCACCCGCTGCCGCAAGAGCCGCCCGGCCTGCCGCAGCGCCGCCGGTCCGGCGGCTTCCAGGAGATAGGAGAGGGCCAGTGGCGAGCGCACGAGCGCGTCCACCACGTGGAGGGCGGTCTTCAGCTCCTCGTTGAACAGCCGGAAGTACCCGGCCACGCCGTCTCCCAGCGCCTCCAGCGCGAAGAAGCCTCCGGCTTCGGCGTCCGTATGGAGGCGGTAGAGGGGATCGCGGCCGGTGCCGGGGAGGACCGCAGCGGCCAGAAGCGCCCTTTCCCTCCGGTTGAAGACGGCCGCGGGCCAGTCCCCCTGATCCGGGCTCTCCCCGAGCCGCAACACGGCCCAGCCGCCGTTCTCCGTCCCCACGGGCAGAACCCTCCACGGGCCCACGGTCTCGGCCTCGGGACCGGTCAACGGCTCGTCGAACTGGTCGAAGTGCTCCAGGAACTCCTCGGCGAAGGCATTCAAGGCGGGGGTGCTACCATCCTTTTCGCTGCGCATGGGACTCAGTCTCCTGTGCGTGGAAGGGCCCGGCGGTGAGGTGCTACTCATCCCGGGCCCGCTTTTGTTTTCGGCCGGGCGACATGCCGAGCCGCAAAATTGCGCCCTACTTACGCCGCATCCTATCGGGCGGAATTTCGGAAGTCAAGAGGAAAGTTGCGGTTCGGCGCACCGTCGCCGCGGGCGTGAAGATCCGGTAGGATTTCCCTGTGAGCCCCACAGCGCTGCGTCCTTTCCTCACCGCCGGGTGGCGGTCTCTGGCCATGCTCAACTACCCCGTGGACCCCGAGGTCGTGGCCCCGTTCGTACCGAAGGGGACGGAGATCGACTTCTTCCAGGGCCGCACCTACGTGAGCATGGTGGGCTTCCTCTTTCTGGACACCCGCGTCCTGGGTTGGGCGATCCCCTACCACCGCAACTTCGAGGAGGTGAACCTCCGCTTCTACGTGCGGAGGCAGGGGCCCGAGGGGTGGCGGCGCGGGGTGGTGTTCGTCAAGGAGATCGTCCCCCGGTTCGCCATCGCGGCCACGGCGCGGCTCCTCTACGGCGAGAAGTACGTCTCCATGCCCATGCGCCACTCGATCACCGGGGACCCCTCCCGGGGCGGGATGCTCGTGGCCTACGGTTGGCAGAGGCGCGGGCGGTGGAACGGCCTGGGCGGAGTCGTGGGCGGCACGGCGCAGGATTCCGCGCCCGGCTCGGAGGAGGAGTTCATCACCGAGCACTACTGGGGCTACTCGTCGTTGCGGGGCGGGGGAACGGTCGAGTACCGGGTGGAGCATCCGCGGTGGAAGGTGTGGAGCCTCGAACGGCCCGTTCTCGACTGCGACGTGGCCGCCCTCTACGGCGAGCGCTTCGCAACCCCCCTGGCCGGTGCGCCCAGCTCGGCGTTTCTCGCGGATGGGTCGGAGGTGACGGTGTTTCAGGGGGTTGTCACCCGATCGCCTTGAGCATCCTCTTGCATTCCTCTATGGCTAATCGCCATACTAGGGCATGGCATCTCCGGAGCTCAGCACGCTTTCGACTCTCCTCCGGCAGACTGTAGAGGAGGACGAGGCGCTCACGCTGGACGATCTGCTCCAGCGGACGGGGGCGGATTCCGTCGGGCCCACGATCGTCATCCTCTCGATCCTGTCGATGATCCCCTACGCGAGCTTCGTCACCGGGGCGGGGCTCATGGTGGTGGGCGGGCAGATGGTCGTGGGGAGCCGCAAGTCGTGGCTTCCCAAGGCGTTCCTGCGCTTCCGGATGCAGGGCCGGCACGTCCGCTCGGGGCTCGCGCAGCTGGAGCGGTGGCTTCAGGTGCTGGCACCCGCGGGCTCGCGGCGCCGCGCGGTGAGCAAGCCGCTCGTCGGAGTCCTCGTGCTGTGGACGGCGTTCATGCTGGCGCTGCCGCTCCCCCTGGTGCCGTTCGCCAACGTCCTCCCTGCGGCGGGGCTCGCGTTGATCGGCCTCGCGGTGATGGAGCACCGGCCGCTCCTGGCCGGGTTCGGCGCGCTCCTTTCGCTTGGGGGGACCGCCTACTTCCTGGCGGTGGGCAAGGGCGTGCTGGTGGTCTTCTCCCAGCTCTTCGGCGTGAGCCTCTTCTAGTCGCCTTCCGCCAGGAAGCGGACGAAATCCGCCTCGGTCAGGATCCCCACCAGCCGGCCGTCGTCCACCACGGGCAGGCAGCCGAACTTGTTGACGAGCAGGATCTGGGCGGCTTCGCGGATGTCCTGGTCCGGCCGGGCGGTCGCGACCTCGGCGGTCATGATCTCCCCGGCGGTGACGGAGCTCTGCACGGTCCTCTCGACCGCCGGGGGGACGCCGGGCTGGTCTTTCAAGGCGTAGCGGAGGAGGTCGCGCTGCGAGATCAGGCCCACGAGCTCCCCGCCGGCTCCCACCACGGGGGCGTGGCGGATGTTTCTGGCGTCCATCAGGTCGCTGACCGTGGCCAGGTCGTCGTTGACGTTCACCGCGTAGACCCCTTCGGTCATCAGATCGCGGACGCGGAGACGGGTGGTGGTCGTCATCTCGGAGCCTCCGGAAAGCCGGGGAACGCACCATCCGGTCCCCGGCGTCTCCACTGTCTCACAGGCCGGGGAGCGG
>DATEIO010000346.1:0-6768 GCA_035278895.1 Thermoanaerobaculia bacterium
AGGTCGAAGAAGTTCTCGTGCGGCCCCACCCGCTCGCGGCGCAGGAGGTCGGCCCAGAGCCCCGCGATCAGGTCCTCGACCGGCGACTCCGAAGCCTCCTGGGCGGTCTCCGTCTCGGAGGCGATCTCGATCTTCAGAAGCGCCCGGCGGTCCACCTTGCCGTTCACGGTGAGCGGCAGGGCGTCGAGCACCACGAGGGCGGACGGCACCATGTGGTCCGGGAGCCGCTCGCGGAGCCAGTCCTTGACCTCCTCGGCGGCGAGCACGGTTCCCGGCACGGGCGCGGCGTAGCCCACGAGGCGCTTGCCCAACGGGCCGTCGCTCTTCACCAGCACCACGCAGTCCTTGACCGCGGGGTGCTTCGCGAGCACGGTCTCGACCTCGCCGGGCTCGATGCGGAAGCCCCGGATCTTGACCTGCTCGTCCGCGCGGCCGAGGAACTCGAGGTCGCCCGACGGCAGCCAGCGGCCGCGGTCGCCCTGGCGGTACATGCGCTGGCCGGGACCGTAGCCCATGGCTTCCGCGAAGGGGTCGGGGAGGAAGCTCGCGGCCGTGCGGTCCGGCCAGTTGAGATAGCCGCGGGACACGTTCGGACCGCCGATGTAGACGTCGCCCGGCACGCCCGCGGGCACGGGCTCCAAACCCGCGTCGAGCACATAGGCGCGGCAGTTGCGGATGGTCTTCCCCACCGGCACGCGGTGGCCGGCTTGCGAGCGAGCGAGGGCGTTTTCGTCCGGCTCGTAGACCAGGGCGGTGACGGTCGCCTCGGTCGAGGCGTAGCCGTTGTTGAACTTCACCCGGTCGCCCACGAGCCCGATCCACTCGGCGAGCCGCTCGGGCAGGGCCTGCTCGGTGCCCACGACCACGAGGCGCAGAGGCGGCGGGGGCGGAGTCTGGGCGCGGTGCATCTCCCCCACCCACTCGTGCCAGTAGGCCGTGGGCAGGTTCGCGACCGTGACGCCGTGGCGCACGATCAAGTCCGACAGCTCCGAGAACGACGGGAAGAGCCCGGGCGCCCGGGGCACCACGGCGCCGCCCGTGATCCAGGTGGGGAAGATCTCCTCCGACGTAATGTCGAAGCTGATCGAGGTGAACTGGAGCGCCCGGTCGGACGGCCCCATGCCATAGCGGGCCGCGCAGGCCACCGCGTGGTTGGAGAGCGACCGGTGCGGCACGCCCACGCCCTTGGGCTTGCCCGTGGAGCCCGACGTGTAGATCACGTAGGCCAGGCTCTCAGGGTGGATCTCCCCCGGCAGCGGCGACGGATCTTCCGCGGAAAGGTCGACCGTGTCGGCGCAGACGACCGCGGCCTTCACGCCCTCGGGGACTACGTCCAGGAGGTGCTGCTGGGTCAAGAGCACCGGCATCGCGGTGTCCTCGATGATGAGGGCCAGCCGCTCCTTGGGATACGTGGGGTCGAGCGGCACCCAGGCGCCGCCGGCCTTCAACACGGCGAGCATGGCGAGCGGCATCTCGACCGAGCGCTCCACGCACACGCCCACCGGCGTGTCCGGCCCCACGCCCAGGCGGCGCAGGTGGCGGGCGAGGCGGTTGCCCTGAGCCTCCAGCCCGGCGTAGGTGAGGACGCCGTCGCCGAAGAGCACGGCTGGGGCGTCTGGCGTGCGAAGCGCCTGCTCGGCGATCAGCCCCGGCACGGGCGGCGGGAAGCCTTCGAAGCGCTGGTTCCAGTCGACCAGGATCTGGCGGCGCTCTTCCGGAGACAGGATCTCCATGGCCCCGATCCGGGCGTCCGGGTCGGCCAGCGCGTCCTCTGCGAGGGCGCGGAAGTGGCCGGCCATGCGGCCGATCGTCTCGGCCGTGAACAGGTCGGTCGAGTACTCGAAGTAGCCGCGCACGCCGCCCGGGACCTCGGTCATGTCGAGCGAGAGGTCGAGCTTGGCGAGGCCGCGCTCGACCGGCAGGCCGCCCAGGGTCAGGCCGGGGAGCGACAGCCCGCCGCCCGGCGCGCTCTGGAGCGCGAACATGACCTGGAAGAGCGGGTTGTGCGACAGGTTGCGCTCCGGCTGCAGCTCTTCGACGAGCTTCTCGAACGGCAGGTCCGAGTGGGCGAACACGGCGAGCGCCTCGGAGCGGACGGTCGCGAGAAGCTCCCGGAAGGTCAGCTCCCGCGCCAGCCGGGCGCGCAGGAGGAGCGTGCTCGAAAAGCAGCCGATCACGCCTTCGAGCTCGGTCCGGTTGCGGTTCGCGACGGGCAGGCCCACCACGAAGTCCCCCTGGCCCGTGTAGCGGTAGAGGAGGACGTCGAAGAGGGCCAGAAGTGTCATGAAGAGGGTGGCCCCCTCCTTCTGCGCGAGCGCCTTCAGGCCCGCCGCAGTCTCCTCGCCGAGCGACGCCGGGACGACGTCGCCCCGGGGAGACGCCACCAGCCGCCGTGGGTGGTCGGTCGGCAGCTCCAGGACCGGCGGAGCCCCTTCGAGGCGCTCACGCCAGAACGCGAGCTCCTTCGCGAGCGCATCCCCCTGGAGCTTCTCGCGCTGCCAGCGGGCGAAGTCGCCGTAGCGGGTGGGAAGCTCCGGAAGCGCCGCGTCCTTCCCTTCGAGGGATGCCGCGTAGAGGGCGGAGAGGTCCCGGAACAGGAGGCCCAGGGACCAGCCGTCCGCCACGATGTGGTGGAGGGAGAGGAGGAGCACGTGCTCTTCGGCTCCCAGCCGGAGCAGCGTGGCGCGGAAGAGCGGTCCGTTCGCGAGGTCGAAGGGGCGGCGCGCCTCTTCGGCCGCGAGCTCCTTCACCTTGGCTTCCGGCACCCCCGAGAGATCGCGAAAGGTGAGGCCGGGGCCGTGGGGCTCGACGACCTGCTTCGGCTCGCCGTCTTCCACGGGGAACCGGGTGCGGAGCGCGGCGTGCCGGCGGACCAGCGCTTCGATCGTCCGCTCGAAGGCGGAGACGTCGAGCGGCCCTTGGAGCACGAGGCCGCGGAAGATGTTGTTCACGAAGGTCCCGGGCTCCAGCTGGTCCAGGAACCAGAACCTCTGCTGCGCAAAAGACAGCGGGTACGACCGCGGAGCGGTGTCGGGCTCGGCCGCTTTGGCCTTGGAGCGCTCCTGCGCGAGGCGCGCCAGGAGGGCCAGCTTCTCTTCGCGGGAGAGCCCGGTCAAATCCGTCGTCGACTGCTCGCTCAAACCCGCTCTCCTTCCGTCATCATCTGCCCCAGGAGGGCGTCCAGGTCCTCGTCCGAAAGCTCCGCGGCCTTGGACAGGAGCGCCTCCTCTTCGAGCCTCAGGACCGGAGCCGCGGCGCCGGAGGCGGCCACGGCGGCGGCCATCCCCTCGATCGTGGGAGCCTCGAAGACCACCGCGAGCGTGAGGTCGGCCCGCAGGACGTCGCGCACGCGGGCCAGGATCCGCGCGGCGGACAGCGAGTGGCCGCCCAGCACGAAGAAGTCGTCCGTCACGCCCACGCGGGGGACGCCCAGCACCTCGGCCCAGATCCCGGCGAGCGTCTCTTCGACCGAGGTGCGCGGGGCCACGAAGGTCTCCTCGGGCTCGCGGCGCTGCGCCTCGGGCGCGGGCAGGGCCTTGCGGTCCACCTTGCCGTGCGAGGTGAGCGGGAAGGCGTCCATCACCAGGAAAGCCGAGGGGACCATGTACTCGGGGAGGCTCGCCTTCAGGAGCTGCCGCAGGTCCTGGTGCGAAGGCGCTTCTTCGGGCAGCGCCACGAGATAGGCCACGAGCCGGGTCTCGCCGTCCGCGCCGTCGTTTCGGGCCAGGACGATCGCCTCGCGCACCGCGGGATGCTTGGCGAGCGCGGCTTCGATCTCGCCCAGCTCGATGCGGAAGCCGCGCACCTTCACCTGGTGGTCGCGCCGGCCCAGGTATTCGAGGTCGCCGCCCGGCCGCACGCGGGCGAGGTCGCCCGAGCGGTAGAGCCGGGCTCCCGGAACCTTCGAGAACGAATCGGGGATGAACCGCTCGGCGGCCAGATCCGGCCGGTTCAGATACCCGCTCGACAGCCCCGCGCCGCCCACGTGCATCTCGCCCGGAATGCCCACCGGCACGAGGTTCAGATCGAAGTCGAGCAGGTGGACGGAGAGGTCCGGAATCGGCTTGCCGATCCGGCTCCCCACCTCGGCTTCGAGGTCCGCCGGGGTGATCGGGCGATACGTCACGTGCACGGTCGTCTCGGTGATGCCGTACATGTTGACCAGCTTGGGACGGTCGTAGCCGTGGCGGGCGAACCAGGGGCGGAGGCTCCCCAGCTCCAGGGCCTCGCCGCCGAAGATCACGTAGCGCAGGGCGAGCTCGCCTTCCACCTCGCCGCGCGAGCGCGCTGCTTCTTCCGCGGCCACGAGCTGGCGGAAGGCCGAGGGGGTCTGGTTCAGCACCGTGACCTTCTCGCGAACGAGCTCCGCGTAGAACGCCTCGGGCGACCGGCTCGTGAGATACGGCACGACCACGAGGCGGCCGCCATAGAGGAGCGCGCCCCACAGCTCCCACACCGAGAAGTCGAAGGCGAAGGAGTGGAAGAGCGTCCAGACGTCGTCCGGGCCGAAGCCGTACCAATCGTCCGTGGCCGTGAACAGGCGGACGGCGTTCGCGTGGCGGATCGGCACGCCCTTGGGGCGGCCCGTCGAGCCCGAGGTGTAGATGACGTAGGCCAGGTTTTCCGGCAGCGCCGCCGTCCCCAGGCTCTCGTCGGACCCGCCCTCGGGGAGCTGGTCGAGGCAGATCACCCGGGCCTCGCTCGCGGGGAGGGATTCGAGGAGATTCGACTTCGTCACCAGGACGGGCGTCCGCGAATCCTCGAGAATCCACTGCAGGCGCTCCTGCGGATAGCTCGGATCGAGCGGCACATAGCCGCCGCCGGCCTTCAAGATCCCCAGGATGCCCACCACCATCTCCAGCGAGCGCTCGACGCAGAGCCCCACGGGCTGCTCGGGGCCCACGCCCTGGGCGCGGAGCTGGTGCGCGAGCCGGTTCGCCCGGCGGTCGAGCTCGGCGTAGGTCAGGGCCTCCTCCCCCATGGTCACGGCCACGGCGTCCGGCCGCTTCTGCGCCTGCTGCTCGAAGAGGCCGTGGAGGGTCTCCTCGACGGGGAAGGCCTTGGCGACGCTCCAGTCCGCGAGCAGCTCCGTGCGCTCGGCGGCCGTCAGGAGCGGCAGGTCGGCGAGGCTGCGGCCCGCGTCTTCCACCACGCCGGCGAGCAGCGTCAGGTAGTGGTCCACCATGCGCTGCATGGTCGAGCGGTCGAAGAGGTCGGTGTTGTACTCCCAGTGGAGGATGGCGCGGAGGTCTTTTTCCTGGATCTCGCCCTGTCCCGCCTTCTGCTCGGCCCGGGGGATCACGATGACGTTCATGTCCATCTTGGCCGAGCGGTTGCCGCGCACGAGGAACGTGGACTTCAAGCCCCCGAACTCCAGATCCGGCACCGCGGCGTCGTGGAAGTTGTACATGATCTGGAACAAGGGGTTTCTGCCCAGCACGCGCTCCGGGCGCAGCTCCTGGACGAGGCGCTCGAACGGCATGTCCTGGTGGGCGTAGACCTCGAGGGTGAGCTCGCGCACGCGCGCCATGAGCTCCCGGAACGTGGGCTCGCCCGAGAGGTCGCCGCGCAGCAGGAGGCTGTTGACGACCATGCCGATCATGCCTTCGATCTCGCGCGCCCGCCGGTTGGCGTTGCTCGTGCCGATCACCATGTGGCGCTCGCCGGTGTAGCGTCCCAGCAGGGTGAAGAAGCCGGAGAGCATGGTCATGTAGAGGGTGACCCCCTCCTTGCGGCTGAACTTGCGGAGCGCGTCGTAGAGCGACGGCGGGAGGCGGAACATCTCGACGTTCCCCGAAAACGACGCGCGGGCCGGCCGCGGCCGGTCGGTCGGGATCTCGAGGCCGTGCGGCGCGCCCGCGAGCCGCTTCTTCCAGAAGTCGAGGAGGCGGTCCATGACCGGGCCGGCCATCCACTCGCGCTGCCAGGCCGCGAAGTCGGCGTACTGCACGAGCAGCTCGGGGAGTGGCGAGGGCTCGCCCGCCAGGAACGCCGGGTAGATCGCCTTCAGCTCTTTCAGGAGCACGGAGAACGACCAGCCGTCGTGCACGAAGTGGTGCTCGACCTGGATCAGCTCCCAGAGGTCGTCGGTCAGGCGCAGGAGGCGCCAGCGGATGAGCGGCGCCTTCGCGATGTCGAAGGGCACGGCGACCGTCTCGGCCAGGAGCTTCTCGGCGAGCGCCTCGCGGCCCTCTTCCGGAATGCCCCGCAGGTCGATCACGGGCAGCTCGACCGGCTCCGGCTCGTGGATGACCTGCACGGGCCGGCCGTCCACCGCGGGGAAGCTCGTGCGGAAGACCTCGTGGCGGCGGACGATCTCGTTCAGGGTCGCGTGGAACACCGGCACGTCGAGCGGGCCCTGGAACCAGATCGTGACCTGGAAGTTGTAGGCGATGTTGCCGCCGGCCGAGAGCTGGTCCAAAAACCACACCCGCTCCTGGGGGAAGGAGAGCGGGATCGGCTGGTCGCGCGGGGCGCGCCGGATGGGCGGAAGCTCCGGGACCTCGGCGGCGCTCTCGGCCTTTTCGACGGCCTGCGCCAGCTCTTCGATCGTGGGCTTCTTGAAGATCTCGACCATGGGCAGCTCGACCGAAAACGCCTGCCGCACGCGGGCCGCCAGGCGCGCGACCAGGAGCGAGTGGCCGCCCAGCTGGAAGAAGTCGTCGCGAATGCCCACGCGCTCGACGCCCAGAAGCTCGCTCCAGATATCCGCGAGCATCTCCTGGACGGCGTTTCGCGGCGCCTCGTAGCCCTCCTCCACTCCGGACC
>DATEIO010000347.1:0-10350 GCA_035278895.1 Thermoanaerobaculia bacterium
GCCCAGGAAATACTTTTCGTCAAAGGCGATGCGGTGCTTCTTGAGGAGCTTCTTCAGCTCATCCTGGAAGGAGAACCGGGCATGATGTTCCTGTTGGGTCCGGATGTAGCGGCGGACCTCGGCGACCCGGGACTCACTCACAGAGACGGCGAAGTATCCCGCCTGCCATTCGAATCGCCCTTGGATCTTCTGATGCTCATTGATCCAGCCGGAGGAGTTCGCCTTGATCAGGCGGACTGCCGAAGCGACGGCGAGGTCCGCCTTCAGCTTCACCAGCAGGTGAACGTGGTCCGGCATGCCTCCGGCCTCCAGGAGGATGCTCCGCTGGGCGCGGAGGATGCCTCCGATGTATTCATAGACGGGTTCGCGGACACCGTCGTGGATCAGGGGTACGCGTTCCTTGGTAGAGAAGACGATGTGATAGAGGAGATTGGTGAGGCTGGTGGCCATGGCGAGGGTCCCCTATCGCCCCTTCGGGGCTTTGTAGGATTTGTGGGGCTCCGTTTCCTGGGGCTGACGCCCCAGGCTGTATGCTTCCGCCCCTTCGGGGCTGGTGCGGGCTGGGCGGGGAGGGTTTCGCCGTTGGGATCGGAAATCCGCTCCTCGCGACATCTTATCCAGCGATATGGCGCTTTTTATACGGGACGGCGGGGGAGATGCAAGGTCCTCACGCAATCCCAGCTTGGGGGAGGAGTCCCCCAACTCGGGGGAGGGGTCCCCCCGGCCCGGTCTGTCGATTTTGCGGCCACCCGTTCGACCACAAGGTGAAGCCAGGGGACAGGTCCGTCGAAATCCTGGCTCCAACTCCAAGGGAGGGATCATGTCCACAAATGCAGCCAACCCCGTTCAGGCGTCTTCCGACCGGGAGATCGTCACCACGCGGGTGTTCAACGTTCCGCGCGAGCGCCTGTTCCGGGCGTGGACCGACCCGGAGCAGCTCGCGCAGTGGTGGGGGCCGAAGGGATTTACCAATACGTTTCAGGAGTTCGATCTGCGGCTGGGCGGCTCCTGGCGCTTCGTGATGCGCGGGCCGAACGGAGTCGAGCATCCCAACGAGAACGTCTTTGTGGAGATCGTGGAGCCCGAGAGGCTCGTGCTTCACCACCTGGGGCCGGTTCACGAGTTTCTGGCGACGTTTCTCTTCGAGGATCTGGGCGGCAGGACCCGGCTCGTCTGGAGCATGCTCTTCGCGTCGGCCGAGGAGTACGAGAAGATGAAATCCTTCGTCCCCACCGCGAACGAGCAGAACCTGGACCGTCTCGAGGCGGTGCTGGCCCAGGACGGCGGCTAGCCCTGGCGGAGCCCGAGGCCCATCTCCAGCCCCTTGAGCACGGCGCGGGTGCGGTCGCGCACGCCGAGCTTCGAGAGGATGCTGGAGATGTGGTTCTTGACCGTCCCTTCGGCGACCCCCAGAGCGTCCGCGATCTCCCGGTTGTTGTAGCCGCCGGTCATCAGGCGGAGGATCTCGACCTCGCGGTCGGTCAGCGGGTCTGGCGGATCGAGGCTGGGGAACTGGCAGCCGGTTTCGAGGGCCGCGCGGAGGATGCGCTCGGTCACCGCCGGCTGGATGAGCGTGCCTCCGGCGGCCACGGTGCGGATGGCCTCGGTGAGCCGCTCGAGCGAGACGTCTTTCAGGAGGAAGCCCTTGGCTCCGGCGCGGATCGCCTCCAGGAACAGGGCGTCCTCGTCGAACGTGGTGAGAATGATCGTGGGCGGGAGGAGGCCGGCCTGGCGCAGCTCCCGGAGGACGTCCAGGCCGTCCTTGTCCGGCATCCGGAGATCCAACAGGACGACGTCGGGCTTCACGTCCGGGATCAGGGCGAGAGCGGCGTGGCCTCCGTCGGCTTCGGCCACGACCTCGAGGTCGGAGACGAGGCCGAGGAGGGTGCGAATCCCCTGGCGGACCAGCGTCTGGTCGTCCACCACGCAGACCCGGATCACGGCACGGCCGCTCCCAGGGGCGAGAGGGGGACCCGGGCCGTCACCGCGAAGCCGTGGCCCGGCGCGGAATCGACCGCGAGCTGCCCGCCCAGCTTCTCCAGCCGCTCCCGCATGCCGAGGAGGCCGTTGCCTGCCTGGATCGTGGCGGCGCCCCGGCCGTCGTCCCGGGCGCGGAGCTCGATCTCCTGGGGTCCCTGGGTGAGCTCGATCCAGACGTTTTTCGCTCCGGCGTGGCGGATGGCGTTGGTGAGCGCCTCCTGGGCGCAGCGCAAGAGGGCGTGGGCACGCTCGGGATCGTCGATCCGCAGCTCTTCGGGGATCGTCAAGTGGACCTCGGGCCGTCCGGTGCCCGCGGCGAGCGTCGCCAGGGCCCCGGCGAGGTCTACCGGGGTCGCTTCGCGCAGCCGGCTCACCACTCGCCGCACCTCCCGGAGCATCCGCCGGGTGAGGGATTGGGCGGTCTCCACGTGCCGCGAGGTCTCCTCCGGCGGCGCGTGGCGGGCCGCCTCCAGGCTCAGGGAGAGGGCGGCCAAGTGGTGGCCCATCACGTCGTGGAGCTCGCGGGAGATGCGGACCCGCTCGGCGGCGCGGCTGCTGTCTTCCAGGAGCTGCCGGGTCGCCAGAACCTCGGCGTGGGCCCGGGCCAGCTCCTCGCGGGCCTCGCGCTCCCGCCGGGCGGTGGCCGCGCTGTGGAGCGCGAAGAGCTGGAACCCGGCGAAGGAGAGGGTGACGACGACGGGGACTCCGGAGTTGAAGACGAGGCTGGCGATCCAGCCGTAGCCCACGGTCTGCGCCGCCACCCAGAGGAGAGCAGGGCGCAGGGGGAGGATCGATCCCAGCGCGGCGGCGGTCAGCACCAGCAGGATTCCGGTCAGGGTGTAGTCGAGGAGCACGGTCAACCCGAGGGCGAGCAGGATCTGTACGGTCACGATCCCGAGCTGCACGCCGCGCGGCCGGGGCTCCCGCCCTCCCGTCAGCCACCAGAAGAGGAGAGCGAAGAGCGCGAGCCCACCGAGACCGAGGAACGTCACCCGGGCCGAGAGCTGCCCTTCGGCCAGGGCGGGCCAGAGGGGGAAGCCCACCATCGCGCAGGCGACGAGCCCTCCGATCCGTACCAGCAGTCCTTCCCGGTCTCTCATGGCTTCGCCAGTATAGGGGCCGCCCGGCCCGCCCGGCCCCTGCCGAAAGTCATGCTCTCCGGTCCCTGACCCCCGGCACATGCGCAATCTCCCGCCGGATGCGAGCCTTGGGACGTGAAGGGAAACGTCCTCAAGGAGAGCCCGAAAATGCGATATACCGTGATTGCCTGTCTCGCCGTCGCCCTGCTGGTCCTGATCCCCGTGCTGGCCCAGCCCGCCGCTCCGGCCCCCTCCCGCGCTCCCGTGGCGATGATGGCCGAAAAGGGGTTCTTTGAAGCGTTCAACGGCGGCGCAGCCGACCGCGGCGCGCCGCTCCGCCTCCTCATGGCGGCCTGGGCCACCGATCCGAACGATGCCCGGACCAATCTGCTCCTGGGGTTGAACCACCTGTGGATGGCCGCGGAAGGGGACCGGAACGATCCGCGCGTGATCGAGAATCTCCTCCTCTCCGAGCATTTCCTCGCCCGGGCGGAGCGGCTGAACCCCGCGGACCGCCGGATCCCGAGCTGGCTCGTGCCCGTGCGGCTCTCTCTCGCGGGGTTGGAGCGCCAGCCGGAGAAGCGCGAGGAGCTGGTCCAGGGGCTCCTCGCCGCCTATGCCGAGGACCCGGTCTTCCACTCCTTCTCCGTCGCCCTGCTGAGCTTCGGCGAGCCCCGGGGCTCTGAAGGCTTCGCCCGCGGGCTCGAAGCCCTGCGCCAGGCGGAAGGCGATTGCCAGCAGAAGGAGGAGGGGGCGGACATGTCCTGCCAGAACACTCCACACTGGCCGCACAACCGGGAGGCCTTCGTGACCTTCCGGGCCGACTACGAGCTCAAGGCCGGCCATCCGGAGAAGGCGCGGGAAATTCTCGAACACGTCCGGCAGATGCCGTCCTATCCGGGCTGGAGCTTCCGCTCAGGGGTCGAGGATCGCCTGCAGAATCTCGAAGCCTACGCGAAGCTCTACGCGAACGACGATCCGAAGGATGACCCGCCCTCTCTCATGTCCATGGAGAGCCGGGCCGCCTGCCAGTCGTGTCACCGGGGATGAAGCGTGAAGACCCCGGCCGGCTCGGAGCCGGCCGGGGCTTGCGAGAGGGGGCTACTTGCGCTTGGGGCCGGTCGGAAGATGGGCGGCTTCGTGCCGCGCCCGGTCCTCGGCGGTGTAGTTGTGCATCACGCTGTGCTTCTGGCCGTAGCTGAAGTAGATGACGAAGCCGATCCCCAGCCAGATGAGGAGCCGCCACCAGTTGTCCGACGGCAGCGAGAACATCAGCATCAGGCAGGTCAGAACGCCCAGGACCGGGACGACCGGAACCCACGGGCAACGGAAGGGCCGGTGCACGTTGGGGTACTTCTTGCGCATGATGAGCACGGCCGCACAGACGATCACGAAGGCGAACAGCGTGCCGATGTTCGTCAGGTGGAGCAGCGCGTCGAGCGGCAGGAAGCCCGAGAGCATGATCACGAAAAGGCCGATCAGGATCGTCGACTTCCAGGGAGTCCGGAACTTCGGGTGGACGTCGGAGAAGAAGCCCTTGGGAACCAGGCCGTCGCGCGCCATGGCGAGGAACACGCGGGGACCGGAGAGCATCATGACGAGAAGCACGGACGTGATGCCGGCGACACCGGCGGTGGCGATGAGCCCTTCGGCCCAGCCGATCCCCTGCTGTTGGAAGGCGCGGGAGACTGGAGCGTTCACGTCGAGCTCGTTGTACGGCACCATGCCGGTGAGCACCGCGACGACGAGGATGTAGAGGATCGTGCAGACGACCAGCGAGAAGACGATGCCGATCGGCACGTCCCGCTGCGGGTTCTTGGCCTCTTCGGTGTGGGTGGACACCGAGTCGAAGCCGATGTAGGCGAAGAAGATGATGGCCGCTCCGGCGAGCATGCCCACGGGGGTGCCGCCGGGGTCGGTCTGCCCGGCGACGTGGTGGCCGAAGAAGTTGAGGCCGGTCCAGCCGTAGGGCGCGAAGGGGTGCCAGTTGTCCGGGTTGATGTAGAAGGCGCCGACGCCGATGACGAAGAGCACGGCGGCCACCTTGATCATGACCATGGCGGCATTGAAGCTCGCGCTCTCCTGAATGCCCTTGACCAGCACGGCGGTGACGACGACCACGATCAGGACGGCGGGCAGGTTGATGAAGGAGCCGGTGGAGACGAGGCCGCCCGTATCCGCGTCGTAGCGCCAGGGAGATTGCTGCAGGTACGCTGGAAATTCAATGCCCAGCTTGGCGAGCACGTTCTGGAAATAGCCGGACCATCCTGTGGCCACTGTGGCGCTTCCTACGGCGTATTCGAGGACCAGGTCCCAGCCGATGATCCAGGCGAAGAGCTCGCCCAGGGTCGCATAGGCGTAGGTGTACGCCGATCCCGCGACGGGCACCATGGAGGCGAACTCCGCGTAGCAGAGCGCCGCGAAGATGCAGGTGATGCCCGCTACGACGTAGGAGAGCATCAGGGCGGGGCCGGCGACGTTGTGCGCCGCGGCGCCGGTCGCCACGAAGATGCCGGCGCCGATGATCGCTCCTACGCCCAGAGACGTGAGCTGGACGGGGCCGAGGACCCGGCGCAGCCGGTTGTCGCTCGCGGCCTCCTCGAGCAGCAGCTCCAGGGGTTTTCTGGCAAAAAGGTTGTTGGCCATCAGGTCTTTAAACCTCCAGAAGAGTTTCAGGTCCGATCACGGATTCGGGTCTCCCTCCGGGACGGGGGCTCCGCCCTCGATCCGGCGCCAGAGGAAGTAAGCAGGAATTCCGGTCAACACGATCACCAGGCCGGGCCAGCTCGTGGCCGTCCGATAGAACAGGAGAACGAGAAGAATGACGGTCGCCGCCACGATGTAGAGGGCGGGAATGATGGGATACCCGAACGCGCGGTACGGCCGCTCGGCGTTCGGCTGCTTTCTACGCAGCACGAAGATCCCGGCGATCGTCAGCACGTAGAAGATCAGCACCGCGAAGACGACGTAGTCGAGCAGCATGCCGTAGAGGTTGCCGTACTGGGCCGTGCCCGAGGCGTCCCGGATGACCACGCCCGCGTCGTCGCGCAGGCGCGTGCGGGGGAGCACCAGGAGGGAGGCCCACACGCACTGGAGAATCAGGCCGAAGGCGGGCACGTGCTTTTCGTTCAGGCGCCCGGTGCCACGGAAGAACAGGCCGTCCCGGGCCATCGCGTAGTAGACGCGGGCCCCGGCCAGGATCAGCCCGTTGTTGCAGCCGAAGGTCGAGATGATGATGGCGATCGCCATGATCGTCGCGCCGGCCGGCCCGAAGATCACCCCGAGGGCCGCGGTCGCCACCCGGTCGTCCGGGGCGTTCTGGATCTCCGTGAGCGGCAGGGTGCAGAGGTAGGCCACGTTCGCGAGAATGTAGAGCCCGATCACCAGGATCGTGCCGGCGGCGAGCGAGAGGGGGACATTGCGCTTCGGGTCCTTGACCTCGCCCGCCGTGAAGGTGATGTTGTTCCAGGCGTCGGACGAGAAGAGCGACCCCACCTGGGCCACGCAGAAGGCGACGAAGAGGCCGAACGCCCCGGCCGTGGCCGTGACCGCAGAGAGGCCCCCGAAGTCCGGGCGGATCGTGGCCGTGTCGCGCGGCGTCCACATGCCGCCGAAGTTGGCGGAGACCGCGTCGGCGTTGTAGCCCACGAAGATGCCCAGCAGGATGAGCGCGATGAGCGACAGGGTCTTGGCCGACGTGAAGGTGTTCTGGATCATCTTGCCCAGCCGGATGCCCCGGGTGTTCAGCCAGGTCAGGAAGACGATCAGCAGGATCGCGATCGCCTGCTGCCAGGAGAGCGAGATCGCGTAGTTGTCCGAGATGTCGATCGGCGGGATGATCCAGTTCGTGGGGGAGATCGGGTCGAACAGCACCCCGAGGAAGCGGGCGAAGCCCACGGCCACGGCGGCGATCGTCCCGGTCTGGATGACCAGGAAGAGCGTCCAGCCGTAGAGGAAGCCCCAGAGCGGCGAGAACGCCTCCCGCAGGTAGACGTACTGCCCGCCCGCCTTCGGCATCATGGCCGCGAGCTCTCCGTAGGAGAGGGCGGCGGCGATGGTCAGCAGGCCGGTCACGACCCACACCATGAGCAGCCATCCGGAGGACCCCACCTGGCGGGCGATGTCAGCGGGGACGATGAAGATGCCCGAGCCGATCATGGAACCGGCCACGATCATGGTCGAGTCGAGGAGGCCAAGCTCGCGGACGAACCCGGTCGCGGTTCTCTCCGTGCGGCTCGTTGTCGCGGCGATGCTTTCCGACATAGTCTTCCCCCTGAAGTCGCACAATCCTACAGGGGAAGCGGGAAAGTGTCACCCGGGCGCCACAGGGATGCGTTTTTGCGCAAGAGCCTTCAATGCCCCAGCGGCCGCGGCGGGCTGATCCAGTTCCCCTGGGCGTAGTCGACTTCCAGATCTTTGAGGTGCTGCATGATGGCGCCGCTCGCCACCCCTTCGGCCACGGTCTGGAGCCCCATCACGTGGCCCACCTGGTTGATGGACTCGACCATGGCGCGGTCGAGCTGGTCGGTCACCACGTCCTTGATGAACTTGCCGTCAATCTTGAGGAAGCTCACCGGGAGGTCCTTCAGGTAGCTGTAGGAAGACATCCCGGTCCCGAAGTCGTCCAGGGCGAAGCGGATGCCCCGGGAGACGAGGCGGGTCAAGAGCTTGGAGGTCTGGCCGAGGTTGTCGATCGCCGCGGTCTCGGTGATCTCGAAGCAGATCTTCTGGGGCGGGAGCCCGGAGCGGACGACCTCCTCCTCCACGAAATCCAGGAACTCCTGGTCTCCCAGGGAGACGGCCGAAAGGTTGATCGAGCAGGCGTAGAGGAGGTCCAGAAACGGCGGCGGCTGCTCGATCAGGGTCTGGATGCAATTGCGGATCACCCAGCGATCGATGCTCCGCATGAGGCCGTAGCGCTCGGCCGCGCGGATGAAGTCCGAAGGGAGGTGGATGCGGCCGTCATCCTCCACCATGCGGAGCAGCACCTCGAAGTAGGTGCCCCGCGTGGCCTGGGAGGAAATCGGCTGGATCTGCTGCGCGAACAGGCGGAAGCGGTCCCGCTCGAGCGTCTGCTGGATGCGCACCACCCAGTTCATCTCGCCGTGGCGGCGGATGAAGGTGGCGTCGTCCTCCTGGTAGACCTGGATGCGGTTGCGCCCCTTCTCCTTGGCCACGTAGCACGCATGATCCGCGGCGGAGAGCAGGTGGGCGACCGTGCGCCACTGGCCCGTGATCGCCACGAGGCCGATGCTCGCGCCGATGGCGAACGACTTGTCCCGCCAGGTGAAACGGAACTGCTGGAGGCTCTGGTGGAACACTGCGATGATCCGCTCGGCGTCCGCCAGCGAGCAGCCGGGCAGGAGGACGGCGAACTCGTCGCCGCCCAGCCGGGCCACGAGGTCGGTGTCGCGGATCGCGTCCTGAAGGAGGGCGGTCACCCGGCAGAGGAGCTCGTCGCCCGCGAGGTGGCCGCAGGTGTCGTTGACGATCTTGAACTGGTCCAGGTCCATATAGCAGAGGGCGTGCGTCGTCCCCCGGCTCTTGGCCTCCTCGAGCGCCCGCGTCAGGTGGCCGTCGAACGCCTGGCGGTTCAGAAGGCCGGTCAGCTCGTCGTGGGTGGCCTGGTGGGCGAGTTGGAGCGCCATCAGGCGTTTGTCCGACACGTCCTGGAACACGAGCACGGTGCCGATCGTGTGGCCGTCGTGGTCGCGGATGGGCGCGCAGGTGCTCTCGATCGCGTAGCGCCTTCCATCCCGGCGTTCGAGCGTCACGCGGTCCACCAGGCGAAAGCTCTGCCCCTGATCCAGGCAGCGGCGCACGAGGGTGGGGAGGTCCTGGCCGTCGTGCGTCTCGACCAGGCGGAAGATCTCGGCGAGCGGCCTGCCGATCGCCTCGCCGCGCGGCCAGCCGGTGAGCTTCTCGGCCACCGGGTTCAGGTATTTCACCCGGGCCTCGCCGTCCGTCGCGAGCACGCCGTCGCCGATCGAGGCGAGGGTGACCTGGGCGAGCTCTTTCTCGGCGAACAGCTCCGCCATCTGGCGGTCGTAGGCGCGCGTCGTCTGCGTCAGCAGATTGCGCAGGATGGCATTGTCCCAGTCCGTGGCTCCGTTCACGCTCCCACCTCGTGGAGAAGGACGAGAATGGCCGTCTGATTGTAATAGGCGAGGCTGCCCAGGAGGGTCGGGCCGATCTCGCCGAAGGTGAAGAACCCCGAGAGCGCGGCCTCGCCCAGGGTCTGGTGGATCTTCGCCACCTCGTGGCTGGCCTTTTCCCCGAGCACCGCCTCACGCCCCACGCAGGAGTAGAGGATGGCGGCCTCCGGCGGCTTCCCGGCCGGGAGCTCACCCGCGGTGCTCACGAGCGAAACGTCGTTGCCCATCCCCAGGCGGACGAAGTCTCCGGTCTCGACCGATCCCCAGAAGGTGACGGCGCCTTCCGGCTCGTCGAAGAAGCGCATGGTGCGGTAGAGCCCCTGGCGGTCCGGGCGGAGCCCTTCGAGGATGAGGGGGAAGCGGTAGGCGGTCTCGGGCATGGGGGCGAGCTGGCCGTCCACCGTGAAGAAGCGGCGATACCAGTCCGTGGCCGGCTCGCCGTCGATCTCGTAGACCACGCACCCTTCCGCCCAGGTGACCTGATAGACGGGCGAGGCCGGGCTCCAGCCGCGCACCACCTCCACGCGCATGTCCACGCCGTGGAGCGTCGCCACCAGGCAGGCCGCCGGGAGCACCCGGTCGCCCACGAACACCCGCGCCCCGGCCCGCGTCACCGGCTGAAGCTGCGAGGCGAGCCCGCCCGCCACGAGCGGCGTCTCGCCGGGAAAGCTCCGCCTTATCTCCGCCAGGAACCGCTCGGCCGGGAAGCGCAGGCCGTCCGCAATCAGGAGGGCGCCGTCCGCTGCCGCGATCCGCCGGGCTACCGCGTCCACCCGTTTCTGTGAGGGAGGCTCGCCGTGGGTGCCGGGGATGACCTCCACCTGGACCGAGTGGCCGGGCCGGTCGAACCAGAAGAGCTGGACGCTCCCTTCTGTCGTCATGGCCGCGTCGGCGAACTGGGTAACGGCCTCGCACCCGAAGCGGAGAGCGTCCGGCCACGCCGCCGTCATGGCGCGGAGGGTCCCGCGCAGGTTTTCATCCGGAGGGAGAAACGCCAGCGCGAAATCAGGCTGCCGCCCTACCTCCGCCGAGGCCGTGGCGAGGAGGTCCGGAGGGCAAGGCCCCGGAGGCAGGTGAACCGTTCGGCTCCGCATCGCGAAAGGGAAGACCGCGGGCGGGGCCCGTGGCTCCCGGGA
>DATEIO010000348.1:0-3398 GCA_035278895.1 Thermoanaerobaculia bacterium
ACGGACGGCGGCAACACCTGGCAGGAGATCATCCAGGGGCTGGAGCCCAGATGCAACGTGGAGACGATCCTTCTCGATCCCCTGTCTTCCCGCACGCTCTGGCTCGTCTCGACAACAGGCCCTCCCGAAAAAAGGCTCTGGAAGAGCACGGATGCCGGGGCGAGTTGGGCTCCGGTCGAACACACCCTCGGCAAGGCCCAGTTTTCGCTCCTCGCGGCGGAGCCGAGAGACGGGAGGACGATCCTCTACGGGCAGGTGCACCCGAACCGGAGGCTCCACCGGAGCGACGACGGGGGCGTTTCCTGGCTGGAGATCGATCCCGGGCCGCCCGGCTCCTCCTGGGTCGAGTCGCTCCTCCCCCTTCCGAACGGCGACCTGCTCGCCGCGACGCGCCGGGGCGTGCTCCGGAGCCGCGACCGGGGAGCGTCCTGGACGCCGTCGAACCGGGGCCTTTCCGGAAACGCCATCTCGGGGCTTGCGCTCGATCCCGGCCGCCCCTGGATCTATGCCTCGGTCGAGGGGGTCGGCCTCTTCAAGAGTGAGAACGGCGGCGCGAGTTGGAAAGCCGCGCCGGTCTCTTCCTCTCCCGGGAGCGGGCCCTGGGGCTCGGTCGCCATTCATCCGCAGAAGCCGGACACCGTGTATCTGGGCTCTTTCCGGCATCTGGCGAGGAGCGAGGACGGAGGGAAAAGCTGGACCGTGTACGACGTCCCCTGCGACGACCCGCAGATGGTCGTGACCGATCCCGCTCTGCCCACGGGCCTCTACGGCGCGTCCGAGCTCGGCACCTGTTCGTCTTCCTGCGCTGTGAGCAAGAGCGTGGACGACGGCAAGACCTGGACCTGCGTCTTTCTCGTCAAGAGGGAGCGCGTCAAGCTCCTGACCGCCGATCCCGTCAGGCCTCTGACGGTCTACGTGCAGAAGGACGGCGATCTCTACCGCAGCGAAAACGCCGGCTTTTCCTGGGATCTCCTGGCGAAGGCTCTCCAGGCGTTCACCCTCGCCTTCGCTCCCACGCCGTCGGGAGCAATCTACGCCGGGAAGCGGTACGGTGTTGTCCGCAGCCTGGACGGCGGGAAATCCTGGCTCCGTTCCGGGCCGGGGCTCCCCGCGGACGATCCGGTGGTCGGAATCGTTTTCGATCCCAAAAGCCCTTCGACGCTCTACGCGGCCACCCGGTACCAGGGGATTTTCAGGAGCACGGACGCCGGAGTCACCTGGAAGCTCCACGCGCCCGCTCCCCCGGACGTGAGCGTAGAGCGCCTGGTGATCGATCCGCGGGGCCGGGCTCTGTATGTGGGCACGGGCTCGGGCGGGGTGATGCGGTGGAAGCCTACCCCACCGCCACCTCAACCGCCCTGAACCCCGCGTAAAGCTTCTGGTGCGCCTCTTCCGCCTCGCGGTAGATCCGCTGAAATCTAGGCAGATCCTTGTAGGCCACCACCAGGTTCACGCTGTAGAGAAAAGCCACCGTGCCGTCCAGGGATTTGACGCCGTCGGCGAGGAGAATGAAAAAACCTTTCCGGCGGTCAGCCGGGCCGATCGAGGTCATGGGGCTCATTTCCACGAGCGGCGGGCGGGTGACCTGGGCGGGGTTCAGAAAGACGATGGGCGGATGCTCCTGGAGATAGAAGTCGCGGCAGGCTTCGATCGTGGGGAAATGCACCGGCTGATAGCCGAGGAGGCGCGCGGCTTCGCGGACCATGGGATCGTCCACGCCCACGATCAACGCCTTGGGGCCGAGGTGGTCGTCTTCCACGATGGGCAGCTCGGAAGCGGGCGGGGCGGCGGAGCCCAGGGTGCGGCGGTCCACGGTGACCTTGGCCTTGCACGACGGGCAGGGGAAGCTCACCTCCTTCAGGGGAAGGCGGTTCTCGTCGAAGGTGATGGGCTTCTGGCAGGCGGCACAGGAGATCGTCACCATGGCGCTCTATTCCCTCGTAATGATCATTTCGTCTTCGGCTGGCTGCTGAAGCTCGAGCGGCGCCGCGACGTCCGCGGCTCCGTCGGTCAGGCGCAGAGCAAGGTTCGTGGGATTGCTCGCGTAGGCGAGCGCCGTCTCCCTGGAAAGAACGTTTTTCATCCAGAGCTTTTCGAGCTCGTCGTCGAACGTCTGCATGCCGTCGATGCTCCCGTCGTGCATGGCATCGGTCAACGAGCGCCCTTCGGCTTCGCCTTTCAGGATGTAGTCGCGCGTCCGCATCGTCGACTTCAGGATCTCGAGCACCGCGATCCGGCCGCCGCCCTCCCTGGGGATGAGGCGCTGGGAGATGACGTAGCGGAACGACTGGGCGAAGCGGGAGCGGATCTGCGGCTCCTGGTCCTTGGGGAATACGCCGACGATGCGGTCGATCGTTTTGGCGGCGTCGATCGTATGGAGGGTCGAGAGCACGAGATGGCCCGTCTCGGCCGCCTCCATGGCGATCTCGATCGTCTCCACGTCGCGCATCTCGCCGATCAGGATCACTTTCGGTGCTTGCCGCAAAGCCGCGCGCAGAGCGAGCGAGAACGAGCGCGTGTCCGCTCCCACCTCGCGCTGGTTGACCGTCGATTTCACATGCTTGTGCATGTATTCGATCGGATCTTCGATCGTGATGATGTGATACGCCTGCTCGTGATTGATCTGATTGATGATCGCGGCGAGCGTGGTCGATTTCCCGGAGCCGGTGGGACCGGTGACGAGGACAATCCCGTTCTTGAGCTTGCCCACGTTGTAAAGCTCGGCCGGGAGCTTGAGCTGCTCCAACGTAGGCACACCCTCGGGGATGACGCGGAGCACGATCGCGAAGGTGCCGCGCTGGGAGAAGACGTTGACGCGGAAACGAGTCTTCCCGGGAATCGAGTAGGAGAGGTCGACCGAGCCATTGACGAGGAGCGTGCGCAGGAGCTCGCGGTCCCCCCGGAGCATGTGGAGGGCGATGATCTCCGTCTGGAACGGGGTGAGCTTCTGGAGGCCGGGCACGTTGACCGCTACGAGTTGCCCGTCGATCTCCACCTGGGGCGGCCGGCCCACGGAAAAGTTCAAGTCCGACACGCGGTCCGACGCCTTGAGCATCGCCTCCAGGATCGCGTCGAAATGGAAGTTCTTCATGCCCCGCCTTTCCGGGGAGAGGGCTTGTCCAGACAGCGCTCCCGCGAGGGCGCCGTGCGCCGGGTCCGTCTCCGCGATTTTGTATTCCGTGAGGAACGGGGAGACTCTATGGGATTCCGGGACCGGGGGCAAGCGGTAAGATCCCCCCATGAAAGCCATCCGCGTCCACACCCCCGGCGGCCCTGAAGCCCTCCAATTCGACGAGATCCCCGACCCCACTCCCAAGGACGGCGAGGCCGTCGTCCGCGTCGAGGCGGCGGGGCTCAACTTCATCGACGTCTATTTCCGGACCGGCCTCTACAAGGGC
>DATEIO010000349.1:0-3055 GCA_035278895.1 Thermoanaerobaculia bacterium
CACGACGTCGCCCACCTCCCGGGCCCCGGCACGGCGGGCCCGGGCGCGCAGGACCGCCCGCACGATCAGCACCAGGACGAGGACCGCGACGGCCACGACGAATCCCAGGAGGAGGAGCCCGGACACCTTCGGCAGGTGGCTGCGCTCAAGCAGCCTCAGAAACCAGTCCTGGAGAGCGAGCGCGAGCTCCTGGAAATAGGAGCCTTCCGGAGGCACGGGCGTCCGCTCGACGCCGCTCTCCGCGAGCACGCGCTCGACCAGGGCCGGATCGGCCCGGGAGATCTCTTCCGCGGTCAGAACGGCGCTCCCGGCGAAACGGGCGGGACCGGCGGCATGGGCGGCGTGGGCGGCGGCTGCGGCGGGGCGAACACCTGGTCGAAGGCCGTCCGCAGGTCGGTGCCCTCCTTGCGCCCGCGGGTGTCCGCGAAGAGGAGCGCGGTGCAGAAGCTCATGTAGAGGTAGAGGGCCACGCTGACCAGGGCGCTCAGGAACTGGGCGGGCACCTGGAGCCACATCCACATCCCCATTCTTTCGAGCGACGGCTCCTGCCCCGCCGCCGCGTTGCGGAACATGTCGATGTACATCGGGATCTGGAACGGGATCGCGATCATGGCTCCCAGGACGTAGGAGAGGGCCATCAGCAGGACCAGCAGGAGGAGGGCCTTGACCAGAGCGGAATCCATGATCCGGCCGGTGGGGCTCCACTTGGTCAGCTCGGCGCTGCGCGACAACGCGTCGCCCCCGAACCGCGACTCCGTCACCATCACCGGCAGCACGAAGGAGAGGAGCGGCAGGACATAGAAGCCCGGCAGGATGCAGAGGATGAACCCGGCCATGATGGCGAGCCCGGCGAGGATGTTGGTCCCCAGCACCGCGGGCCGGAACGGATAGGTCCAGGCGCGCCGCATGTCCACCGGGCGCCCGGACACGACGTCGACCGCGGCCACGTGCAGGGCCGCGTACCCGAAGCCCATCACGACGCCCAGGACCATGGCGACGGCGATGGTCGCGCACCCTCCGGCCAGGTCGAAGGGGTTCGCGCTCTCCACCGATCCCGTCAGGCGGCTGAACCAGAGGGCCTGGAGGGCCGCGACGACGGCTGCGAGGAGGGCGACCGGGACCGCCACCACGGGGTAGATGCTGCGGAAGTGCCGGCGGGCGTACCGCACCGCCTCGTCGATCAGGAAGCGGAAGGGCATGGGTGCGGGCTGCGCGTACGGATTCTGGATCATGGGATTTCCTGGGCTTTCCGGGAAAAGGGATTCAGGGCCAGAAGGAGGAAGAGGATCTCCAGGGACAGTCCCAGCACGGCCTTGAGCGCGGCCGGCAGGTCCGGCGAGGGGGAGATGAACACCTCGACCAGGGCCAGGACCACGAACCAGGGGACGCATCCCAGGAGGACGGTCAACGCATCGCGGCCGGCGTCGCGCAGGGCGAGCGAGCGCGGCCGGTCGCCGGCCGCGACCAGCGCGCGGCCAATACCGAGCCCCGCGGCCGCCGAGACCAGGATCAGCGTGATCTCGAGCGGCCCGTGGGCCGAGACGAACTCCAGAAGCTCGCCCGCCATGGAGTAGCGCATCGTGATGCCGACGATCGAGCCGAGCATCATCCCATTGAGGAGGACGACGTAGAGGGGGACGATACCGGCCAGAAGGCCGCCGCTCCAGTCCGAGAGCGCCACCGAGATGTTGTTGGTGGCGATCCGCGAGGACGAGATGGAGGGGGGCACCGTGCTCACCAGGGACTCGGTCCACATCCTCCCCTCCTCGAGCCCGCGGATGGCTTCCGGCCCCAGGAACGCGAGCCCCAGGGCCGGCCGGTTCGCCGCGATGGCCAAACCCCAGAAGGTCGCGAAGAGGAAGAGCGCGGTCGTGACGCCGAGAAGCCCCAACTGGGCCCGGAAGGCCTTGGGGAAGGTCCGGGTGAAGAAGGAGACGAGCCCTCCCCTCTCCCCCCGGTCGCGGATCAGCCGGTGCGTGCCCTGGAGCGCCAGGACCCGCAGCCGCGCTGCCGCGGCCGTGCCGGGGTAGCGGGCGTCGGCCAGCGCGTGGTCGTGGAGCACCTGCCGGTAGCGCAGGGCCATCTCTTCCAGGTCCGCGTGGGAGAGCCCCGCGTCTTTCCGGGAGGCGGCGATCTGCCGCTCGAAATCGTCCCACACCGGGCGGCGCAGACGGATGAAGCGCGCGTAGTCCATCACCCCTCCTCCACCTGGAGCGCCTGGCGAAGTGCGGCCACAGGGTCCCTCCGGGTATCGACGCCGGCGAGCATCTCGGGCGCGTCGTGCCTTATGCGCTCGAGCACGCGGTCGGCCATCTGCCAGACGAGCGCCGGATCGTCCAGGACCTGGGCCCGGGCGAGGAGCGCCTCGACCAGCGCCAGCTCGCGGGCGCCCCAGCCCGGCGGGACCCGGCCGAGGATCGGGACGGCCTCGCGCTCCCGGTCGTGAACCACGATCGTGCCCGCCAGGCGGTCTCCCAGGCGCCGCGAGAGCGGGTCGAGCGCGAGGAGCGGGATGCCGAAAAAGATGTCCAGGCTGCGCACGAGGTTGCGGGCGAGGAGCGCCCCCGCCCCCGGGGTGCCCCCCTTGGCCGTCAGCACCCGGAGCTTCAACGCCATCTTGCCCAGGGTGCGTCCGCCCAAGCCGATCTCCTGGCCCGCGAAGTAGCCCCACTCGAGGAGGAAGAACACGATGAAGAGGAGGGCGAACGTCCAGGGCCCCTGCCGGGCGAAGAGCATCGCCCAGACGAAGAACCAGGCGACGGCGAGGCACGCCATCACCAGGTAGTCCAGAAGGGCGGCCAGCACACGGCTCCCCACCCCGGCGACGGGCAGGTCGAGCCGGATGTTGTCCAGCCCCAGGATGCTCTCGCGTTGCAGGTCGGACAAGGATCTAGAGCCCCGATTGGATGGCGACAAGCGTATGTGCCGGGAAGCCCGGCGTCAACGAGAGAGTGTCGCCGCGGGGAAAAGGATTTCCGGTTCTACTTTGTCAGGTTGTCACCAAGGTTCACCGAAAGGCCGCTGGGAGCGCCGGCATCCCTGCCGGCAACTAACC
>DATEIO010000350.1:0-2849 GCA_035278895.1 Thermoanaerobaculia bacterium
GATGACGCCCGACCGGCTTCTGGTGGTAGAGGTCGTAGAAGGTGACGACGCCGTAGACCTTTGCCGCCGGCAGGTCGAGCTCCTGGGCGACCGCTTCGATCGCCTCGTCCGGAAGCCAGCCGCCCCACTCGCGCTGAGCGATGTGGAGCGCGGGGAGCAGGGCCGCCTCGGTCGTGGGGTAGCGCTTGCGGATCTCGTCGAGCTCCGCCCGCGCCTCCGCGGGGAAGCCCCCGCCGCGGCGCTGCTCGCCCGAGGGCTTCATGGATGCCGGTTCGTGGACGCTCATAGGTGCAGCCTCAGGGGCCGGCGCTCGCGCTGCGGCCCGAGGTTGTCGAGCCCGCCCTTGAGCCACACGTAGGCGTACCCGACCAGGATCAGGAAGATGAACACCATCACCGCCCAGAACAGCTCCCAGCCCCCTTCGCGCAGGATGAGCGCCCAGGGATAGAGGAAGGCCGCCTCCAGGTCGAAGACGATGAAGTCGATGGCGATCAGGAAGAAGGCGATCGAGAGCCGCTTGTGCGAGCGGTCGAGCATGGGCATGCCCGACTCGATCGGCGTGCCCTTGATCAGGCCGCCGCGCTGGTTGCCCCCGAGCTTGCCGAGGAACCAGGAAAGGAGGAGGATGACGACCCCCATCGCGGTCGCAACCCCCAACGCCAGCAGGACTGGATAGTACCGCTCCGGCACAGGGACTCTCCTTCGGGAATTAAGGTCTGCTGCGGCATCCCGTTACGAGGGGAGCAAACCCCGTGCCCGGGACGCGGTCCGTGCTCGTGAAGGATGTCACAAGCTCGGGCCGGAGACAAGCGGGGGGGCACCGAACCCCTGGTTGAGGGGGAGCTGAGAGAGCTGCTACCAGGGGAAGAGGTCTGCGATAGCGATTTGGATGTCCGGGCGGGTCAGGGGAGAGACCGTTTCACCCTTCCGAAGAACAGTCTTGGACCTGTACTGTCCGGCAACCGGGTCGCGGTAGACCTCGAGGGTCTTCTCTTTCAGATTGTGGAGCCAGACTTCCGGGATACCGCAGCGAGCGTAGAGTGGGACTTTCCGTCGACGGTCGTGAAGGAGGGAGCTGTCAGCGACTTCGCAGACCAGCAAGGCCGTGGTGGGATGGGCGTAGATGTAGTCGATGAAGCTGCCAGGGACCACGGCGAGATCGGGCTCGGGCTCCGAGTATTCCCCCAAGGCGAGCGGCATCTGAATCCGAAATTCATGTCCCTCCGGAAAAGCAGTCCGCAGGGCCTGCGTGAGCGCACCGATCCCTGCGCTGTGGAAGCTGCTCTGAGGCGCCATGTCGTAGACGATCCCCTCGATGAGCTCGACCCTGGCGTCCGGAGGGAAGAAACCTTCCTCGGCCTTCCGCTCGTACTCTTCCCGAGTCCAGCGATGCGTGTCGTCGATTGCGACGGCCATAATTGGATACCTCCTCAAGGATACCACGGCACCGGAACCGGAGACCAGCTCCGCGCTTCCACGTCCACTATGGTAACGCAGAAGAGTACGGCTCCTGTTAACCGTACTCCCAAGATCCTCGTATTGAGGGCCGACACCGAGCCTCTCGAAAGGAGCCGCCCATGACCGTGCCGTCCCGCTTCGCCCTCCTCGCCCTGGCCTTCCTCGTCCCCGGCCTCGCGGAAGCCGCTGCTTCAGAAGGGAAGGCCGTCCTGGAAGCCGCGCGCGAGGCGTACCGGAAGGCGGGGCCGTTCCGGGAGAGCCTGGAGCTCAAGGTGGAGTTTCCGGACGGCCGCTCGAAGATCCAGGGACTGGATTATGGCGTCGGATCGGGCGGAGCCTTCCTTTTTCTTTCCTCGGACGGACAGGAGGTCTTCCACATCGTCGGGCGGGATGGGCGGCTGGTGGCTACCCAGTTCAACGTGGCGGGGCGCTACACCGAGGTCCTGTATGACCGGAACCTCGCGGCGGCCCTGGAGAGGAGCGGCTCCGTGCAGTCCGGAGTGACGCCTCCGCCGCCGGTGGTCGCTGCGCAAGGGGGAGACTTCGACGCGTTCCTCGGGGCGTTCCGGTTTGGCCTTCTCGGACCTCTGACGATTTCCGGCTTCCGGACGGCTCAGGGGATCGTAGAGGTAGACCTCTCGGCACCCAACGGAAGCGCCACCATCGGGATCGACGCTACGTCGCACCGTCTACGGGAGCTCCGGATGAAGGTCGGAGAAGGGAAAGAGCAGGTCCGGGCCTCCGGCTCCTTCCGCTTCACTGCCGGGGACCCGGGCAAGGCTCTCCTCCCGCCGGATCTGACGGGGCGGACGGCGGTGGCGACGTTCTCCGAGATGGGATCGAGCGGCTATCCCCTGGGCCAGCCGGCGCCGGACGTGACGCTGCGCTCGCTTGACGGCGGCATCGTGCGGCTGGCCGACCTCCGCGGCTCCGTGGTGGTGATCGACTTCTGGGCGACGTGGTGCGTGCCGTGCTGGGAGGCGCTGGAGCACACGGAGGAGTTGGCAGCCTGGGCGAAGTCGTCGGGCCTTCCGGTGAAGGTCTTCGCTCTGAACACCATGGAGAGCTCCAAGGACGAGGAGCTGCGCCGCCAGGTGGCCGAGTTCCTCCGCGCGAAGAAGCTGGACCTTCCCGTTCTGCTGGACTCGGTCCACAACGCCTTCTCCGCCTTCCACGAGCCGGGTCTCCCGAGCCTCGTCATCATCGGCAAGGACGGCAGGCTCGCCCGGTATCACGCGAGCCGGATTGCGGACATGGTCAAGACCGTGCGCGGGGAGGTGGAGGAGTTGGTGAAGGCCGGGGAGCGGTAGAACCGAGGGACGTCAGCTCCCGAAGACATCTTCCAGCCGCTCCGCCGTGAGCACCCGCTCTCCCCAGTCGAGCAGGCTTTC
>DATEIO010000351.1:0-2449 GCA_035278895.1 Thermoanaerobaculia bacterium
CCGCGAGACCGAGCAGCGGATAGAGGAAATTCACACCCGCACCCTCCGCGCCGCCACCATCCGCGCCAGGGCCGGCCCGGGGTCCTCGTCCGTGCGGATCACGCCCCAGGGCATCTCCAACGCCCGGAAGAGGTCGTCCCAACCCTCCATGAACGCCCGGAAGCGGGAGAGATAGCGCTCCCGCGCCGCTTCCGCATCCACCTGCCGGCGGTCGCCGCTCTCCAGGTCCTGGAACACGGCCGTGCCCGTGAAGGGGAAGTCGATCTCGTCGCCGTCCAGCACCTGGAAGCAGACGACCTCGTGGCCGTCGAAACGCAGCCGCTTCAAGCCCTCCTCCACCCCCTCCGAAGGCTCCAGAAGGTCCGTCAGCAGCAGGATCAGGCTCCGCCGATGAGCGATCCGCACCGTGTGGGAGAGGAGGTCCGAGAGCGCCGGAGCCCCCCGCGGCTTGACCCCTTCGAGCTCCCGCAGCAGGTTGCCGAGCTGGCTCGGCGTGCGGGACGGCGCCAGATAGCGCGGCCCCGCGCCCGCATCGAGCGAGATCAGCCCCACCGCATCCCCCTGCTTCAACAGCAGCCACCCCAGGGCCGCGGCCAACGTGCGCGCCGCTTCGAGCTTCTCTCCCCACGCCGCCTTCCCGCGATAGCCCATGGAGGCCGAGCCATCCACCAGCAGATAGCAGCGCGCGTTCGTCTCCTGCTCATAGCGCTTCACCTGCAGGCGGTCCGTGCGCGCAAACAGGCGCCAGTCCACCCGCCGCAGATCGTCCCCCGGCTGGTATTCGCGGTACTCGCGGAACTCGACGGACAGCCCGTGAAACGGCGAGGCGTGACGGCCGGAGAGGAAGCCCTCCATCACGTACCGCGCGCGCCATTCCAGGCTCGAAAGGTTTCCGAGCAGGGCGGCGTCGAAGCGGGGGGGCAGGGGGGTGGAGGACATCCCTACTCCGCCACGTCCTTCAAAATCCGCGAAACCACGTCGTCGCTCCCCACCCCGTCCGCCTCGGCCTGGAAGCTGCGGATGAGGCGGTGGCGCAGCACCAGGGGGGCCACGGCGGCCACGTCTTCGCAGGCCACGTTGAAGCGGCCCTGGCAGGCGGCGCGTGCGCGGCCGGCGAGGATCAGGTTCTGGGAAGCCCGCGGGGAGGCGCCCCAGCGGACCCAGCGCTTCACGTCGGTCGAGGACGACGCGTCCTCCGGCCGGGTGGCCCGGATCAGGCGCACCGCGTAGTCCACCACGTTGGGCGGCGCGGGGATGCGGGCCACGGCTTCGCGCAGGGCGAGGATCTTTTCGCGGTCGAGATGCGGCGAGAGGCTCTCGGTGGGAGAAAACGAGTGGAGGGCCACCACCTGGCGCTCCTCTTCGAGTGTGGGATAGCCCAGCCGCAGCTCGAAGAGGAAGCGGTCGAGCTGGGCCTCGGGGAGCGGATACGTGCCCTCCTGCTCGATCGGGTTCTGCGTGGCGAGCACGAGGAACGGCTCCTCGAGCCGGCGGATCTTGCCCGCCACGGTCACCGTCTTCTCCTGCATGGCTTCGAGGAGCGCCGCCTGCGTCTTGGGCGGCGTGCGGTTGATCTCGTCCGCCAGGAGCACGCTCGTGAACACCGGCCCGGGCGCGAACACGAACCGCCGGTGCCGGGTCGCCGTGTCCTCCTCCAGGATCTCCGTGCCCGTGATGTCCGACGGCATCAAGTCCGGCGTGAACTGGATGCGCGCGAAGGGGAGCCCCAGCACCCGCGCCATGGCGTTCACGAGGAGCGTCTTGCCCAGCCCCGGCACGCCCACGAGCAGACAGTGGCCGCGCGAGAGGAGGGCATAGAGGATCGCCTCGACCGCCGCACCCTGCCCCACGATCACCTGGGAGAGGGCGCGCTGGATCTCCCCCACCGTCTGCGGCAGCTTGTCGAGCGCCGCGGCCGGATCGGGGGGCGGAGCCTCGCCGTCAGCGGCCCGGGGAGGAAGCGGAGGGGGAGCCGGCGGCGGCCCCGGGGGTGGAGTGTTCCAGATCATCGATGCCTCCTTCGCCCAGCGCACCCAGGAGGGCCCGGAGCTCGCGCTGGAATTGAACCGTCTGCCCGGAATCGAGCTCTCCCGACCGGAGCTCCACCCGGAGCCGGGCCACGGCCGTCCGCGGCCCCGACTTCACCCAAGAGACCTTCCAAGCGAGCGGCCCGGAGCCGCCCCCTTCCCGCGCCGCGGGGAGCGCCGCGAGACCTCGCCCCGGCGCCACCGCGATCTCCACCTCCTGGTCGAGGGTCAGAGGATACCCCTCGTTCAGGAAGAGCGGCGACCGCCGGGCGTGGAGCGCCTCGCCCCACTCCGCGGGCAGCCAGAACGGCGCCCGCAGAAGCCGTCCCCGCGTGGGGAGCGCCGCCGCGAGACCCGCCCACGAGCAGACAGTGGCCGCGCGAGAGGAGGGCATAGAGGATCGCCTCGACCGCCGCACCCTG
>DATEIO010000352.1:0-2124 GCA_035278895.1 Thermoanaerobaculia bacterium
GGATCTCGATGCCGTCGAAGCCGGGCATCGAGATTTCGGCGATGACCAGATCGGGCCTCTCGGCTTCGGCCACTTCGAGGAGCGCGCGGCCGTCGGTCACCGCCCCGACCACCTGGAAATCCCTCTCGAGGAGCTTCCTCAAACCTGCGAGCATCATCGGATAGCCATCGGCGAGAAGGATGGTGATACGTCGTTCCGGCATGACTCCAGGCCTCCTGCGCATCCACGTCGAATGTGTCAAAAAAGATTCTGGCAGGTTCGTGACTCGCCTGTCGTCATACAAATGTATGATTTTGGCCTCAACGTTTGTTGTAGGCGGGCCCCGCCCCAAAGAGCATGGAGATCATTAGCGATATGTTCTATGATTTATGGAAGCCTGTTTTGGGGCGAACCGTCAATTCCTCTGACGGAGAAAGGATTGAGACATGCTGCGCCCATCGAAAACAATCGCTCTGACCCTGCTGATCCTCCTGGCTCTGCCGGCCGTTGCCGCCGCGGCCGTGCCCATCGCGGGAGCCCGCGACCTGCCGCTCGGAACCACGGTCACGATTGAAGGCCGGGTGACCGTTCCGTCCGGGCTTTTCTCGTCGGCGAGCCTGGAAGATCAGGGCTTCGCCATCCAGGATGTCACCAGCGGCATCTGGGTCCGCATGGACGAAAATCTCGGCCTCCACCGCAATCAGCAGGTGCGGGTGACGGGAACCCTCGGTCAATCTTTCAATATTCTTTTCGTCGACGCGGAGCCCTCCGGCGTCGAGCTCCTGCCGGGCTCGCCACTGCGGATCGCCACGGGCGAGGTGGGCAACGCCACCGAGGGCCTCATCATCACCGTCGCGGGTGTGATCACCGACCTCTTCGACGACGGGTCTTTCGGCGTGCAGCTCTCGGTCGACGACGGCTCCGGCCCGGTCGCCGTGTTCGTCCATCGCTCCACCGGGATCGACCCGTTCGAGATCCCGTTCATCGCCTTGGGAGTGAGGGTCCAGGTGACCGGCTTCAGCAGCCGATTTGCGGACGAGGTCGAGCTGCAGCCGCGGTTCCGGGATGATATCCGGCCGGATCGGTGAGGAGGGTGAGAAGGCTCTCGCGGGGGAAGACGGACGCGGCGTCCTCGCGTGTCCGAGACCGCAGGAAGGCTGTTCAGACGACTATGAGATGCTCTGGCGTGGCACCTGGAACCGCTGACAGCGGGATGGAGCGATCGAAGGTGACAAACCTTCCTCCCTGCTCTACGGCGAGCGCGAGAAGATAGACATCGGTCACCTGACGCGAACCGTGAACATGGCTGGAATTTATACGGCGATCTTCGAGGAAGCTGATGGAGCAGGGCCAGTACTCGTGGTATTCGGTGCTGGTCGCTCGGCGCAGCCGCTCGACAGCCTCGGAAGGCGAAACCGGGCTCGGGTATCTGGGCTGGCTGAGGATGCGGACGAATCCGTTCTGCGTCAAGGCGCAGGATGCCCAGCCATGCTGAATCTCACCGGAGATCCACTCTTGGGCTCGCCGATGATCGACGTGGTCTGCGTCAAGGAGCGCAAGGAGCACGTTGATGTCGAGAAGCGCTCGCATCATCCCAGGTCGTCTTCCCGGAGCTTGTCAATCAGCTCGTTGGAGACGGCTCCCCCGCGGGGAGGCAGCGGGTCAAAGCCATAGAAGCTCTTCGGCTTTTTGGCTTCGGAGTCCTCCCGGTACCGATGGGTCAGCGCCTCTCGGGCGAGCTCGGACAGTAGGTCTCCGGCACTACGCTTCTGCCGCCTTGCCTTCTCCTTGACCGCCATCAGTACGTCGTCCGCGATGTCCAGGGTGGTGCGCATGCATCAGATGCTAGCACACCCTGTCGAAAGGCCTGAGGGGCGCAAGCTCCAGGAGGCTCACATCCCATGCCGGCGGCACAGCTCGCGGGATTCGGCGTCGTCCAGGCCGTGATCTTCGCTGCAATGGGTGGCGAGGAGGTCCTGGGCCCGCAGGAGTTGGGGATGGCCGGGCTCCAGGGTTTTTTCGTCGATGGCGAGGGAGCGCTCGAAGAGGCGCCGGGCTTCCGCTTCCCGTTCCAGGTTTGCGTAGACGAGGCCCAGATTCAGGAGGGCTCGGGCCAGCTCCGGGTGGGCGGGACCGAAGGTTTTT
>DATEIO010000353.1:0-4186 GCA_035278895.1 Thermoanaerobaculia bacterium
CCCACGCCCAAGGTGCCGGGCATCGACGGCCGCAAGATGTCCAAGTCCTACGGCAACGCGATCAACCTCTCGGATCCGCCCGACGTCATCCTCGCCAAGTGCAAGCAGATGTTCACCGACCCGCAGCGGCTGACGCGCAAGGACCCGGGCCGGCCCGAGGTCTGCAACCTCTACGAGTTCCACAAGCTGATGTCGCCCGTCGAGGTCCAGGAGGACGTCGCCCACAAGTGCCGGGCCGCCCTGATCGGCTGCGTGGACGACAAGAAGCTCCTCGCCCAGATCATCGCCGACTATCTGGAGCCCATGCGCCGCAAGCGGGCCGAGCTGGAGCGCGACCGGGACATGGTCTACGACATCCTCGTCGAGGGCTCCAGAAAGGCGCGGGAGCGGGCGGCCGAGACGCTGGAGCTGGTGCGCGGTGCCATGACGCTCGACTACAGGAAGCTCCTGGAGAAAGTTCCCGGATGAGCGACGAGACGCCTGAGACTCCCCCCGAGGTGGAGGAGGTCTCCGCCGAGCCCGTGGACGCACCGCCGCCCGAGCCCGTGGCGATCCGCTCGCGCAAGCGCAAGAAGGGCGCGGCCGAGCCCGAAGAGGGGGAGACCGCCGCGGCCGGGGAGGGCGCGTCCGGCTCGGGCCTGCCCGAATCGTGGCGCGTCCACCTGCCTGTCTTCGAGGGGCCGCTCGACCTTCTGCTTCATCTCATCAAGCTCAACCGGGTCGAGATCACGGACATCCCGGTGGCCACCATCTGCGACCAGTTCCACGCCTACCTGGAGCTGATGGAAGACCTGAACCTGGACATCGCCGGCGAGTACATCTACGAGGCGGCGGTCCTGATCCACCTGAAATCCAAGATGCTCCTGCCCCGGCCGCCCAAGGTCGAGGGCCAGCCCGAAGAGGACCCGCGCCAGGAGCTGGTCGACCGCCTGCTCGAATACCGGCGCCTGAAAGAGGTGGCCCAGTCGTTCGCCGAGCTCGACCGCGTGCGCGCCGGGATCTGGACGAGGAAGCCCCAACCCCTGCCCGCGGTCCCCGAAGGCGAAGAGGAGGAGATCGACCTGGGCGAGGTCTCCCTGTTCGACCTTCTGGGCGCCTTGAAGACGGCGCTCGTGCGCTACGACAAGGAGCACCCGCCGCCGCTCCAGCTCACGCTCGAGGTCTACTCCGTCCGCGGGCAGTTCGACCGGCTGCTGTCGCATCTCGACGCCGGCCATCCGTTCGACCTGATCGCGGACTTGAGGAGCCGCTCCTGCCGGGCCGAGGCCATCGCGGCCTTCCTGGCCGTGCTCGAGCTCGCGCGGCTGAACCTCGTGCGGGTCCACCAGACGGAGTCGGGCGACGTCCTCCTCTACCGCACCACCCGTGAGCTCGCCGATCACGAGCGGGAGGCGATCGGTCTATGACGGAAAGGTACGACATGGAGGCGGCGATCGAGGCGATCCTCTTCGTCTCCTCCGAGCCGGTCCCCAGGACCCGGCTCCTGGAGCTGTTCGACGCCGAAGAGCGCGAGCAGGCGGGCGAGGCCCTGGAAGCGGTGCTCGCCCGCTACGCCCAGGGCGACGGCCGGGGCGTCATGGTGGAGGACGTCGCGGGCGGCGTGCGCCTCGTGACCCGGCCGGAGATGGTCTCGTGGCTGCGCCGCTTCTTCGACGTCTCCGGCGGCAACAAGCTCTCCATGGCCGCGCTCGAAACCCTGGCCATCATCGCCTACCGGCAGCCGATCACGGGCCCCGAGGTCCAGGAGCTCCGAAGCGTCAACCCCTCGGGCGTGATCAAGACGCTCCTCGAGCGCCGCCTCGTGCGGATCGTCGGCCGCAAGGAGGTGGTGGGCAAGCCCTTCCTCTACGGCACCACGCGGGAGTTCCTGGTCCACTTCGGGCTGAACACCTTGCGCGACCTGCCGCCGCTCGAAGAGTTCGAGGAGAGCTTCGGCGCGGGCGGAGAGGCCCTCGTGGGGCTCTCCGAGATGGTGGCGACGCCCGAGGAGATCGAGAAGGCCCTCGAAGGCACGCCCGCGGCCGAGGGAGAGGACCGGGAGGAACACTTCTTGCGGGAGGTGGCGGATCTGGAGGACCGGCAGGACGCGGTGTCCGTCGAAGAGGGAGAGAGCTGAGGCACCACCATGGGTGAGGAGAGGCTGCAGAAGATCCTGGCGCGGGCCGGCATCGCCTCGCGGCGCAAGGCCGAGGAGCTGATCCAGGAGGGGGCCGTCACCGTCAACGGCAAGGTCGCCGAGCTGGGCGAGAAGGCCGACCCCGCGCGGGACGCGATCAAGGTCCACGGCAAGCGGGTCCAGCCCTCCGAAGGGCACAAGTACCTGGTCTTGAACAAACCCAAGGCGGTCATGTCCACCGTCTCCGATCCCGAGGGTCGGCCCACGGTGATGGACTTCGTGCCTCCCGTGCTCCGGAAGGCCCTCGTGCCCGTGGGGCGCCTCGACTTCCACACCGAGGGGCTGATCCTCCTGACCGACGACGGCGACTTCGCGCAGCGCATCGCCCACCCCCGCTACGGCAGCACCAAGACCTACGAGGTCAAGGTGAGGGGAACCCCCAGGGAATCGGACCTCGACCGCCTGCGCGCCGGCGTCTTTCTCGAAGGCCGCCGCACGGCCCCGGCCGAGATCACGCCGCGCAATCCGCACCGGCCCACGGGAGCCCGCCGCCGGGGCGAGCCCGAGAGCGAAAACTCCTGGTGGATCGTCAAGCTCTCCGAGGGGCGCACCCGGCAGATCCGCGAGATGTTCTTCCAGATCGGCCACCCGGTTCAGAAGCTGCGCCGCGTGGCGATCGGCCCCCTGAAAGCCCCGGAGCTGGAGCCCGGCGCCCTCCGCGAGCTCTCCGAGAAAGAGGTCGAAAAGCTCCTCAAATCCGCCCGCGGACCGCAGGAGAAGAAGCCGGCTCCCAAACCCAAACCGGCAGCGAAGAAACCGGCAGCCAGGAAACCGGCGGCGAAAAAACCGGCCCCCAAAAAGCCGGCGCGCGGGCGGAGCTGAGCCATGGCAGCCTCCGGTCCTCTCATCGTGGCCATCGACGGCCCGTCCGGCGTCGGCAAGAGCACCGCGGCGCGCCGGCTTGCCCAAAAGCTCGGAGTCCCCTTCCTGGACACCGGAGCCATGTACCGGGCCATCGGCCTGAAAGTCCTGGAGAGAGGCGTAGATCCGCACGACCGGGACCGCGTCCTCGCGATTTCAGATGAAGCCCACGTGAGCCTCGGCCGCCGCGTGGACGGCACCTACGAGGTCCTCCTGGACGGCGAGCCCGTCGAGTCCCGCATCCGCACGCCCGAGGTGGGGGAGGCGACCTCCGCCATCTCCGCCTACCCCGAAGTCCGCCGCCGCATGGTCGCCCTCCAGAGAGACGCCGCCACCCACTTCGGAGCCGTTCTGGAAGGGCGGGACATCGGCACCCGCGTCTTCCCCGACACCCCCCACAAATTCTTCCTGGACGCCCGCTCCGACATCCGCTTCCAGCGCCGCTTCGAAGAGCTCACCGCCGCCGGCCGCGCCGTCACCTACGACCAGGTCGTAGCCGAGATCAACAGCCGCGACCACAGAGACAGCACCCGCGCCGACTCGCCGCTGACGCGGGACGAGAGCTATACGTTTGTCGATACGTCGGATCTGTCGATTGACGAGGTGGTGGAGCAGATGGCGGGGGAGGTTCTGGGGCGGGGGGATTAGGAGCCTGCGCGGCAGAAAGGGCACCAAGGACTGCAAGGACACCAAGGACACAGCTTTGATGTCCTTTCCGTCCCTGATGTCCTTGGTGTCCTTGCAGTCCTTTGGGTCCTTATTGTTTCGTTTGGCAGGGCACCCACACCTTCTGCCGCGCAGCTCCTAGCGAGGTTGCCGTTTTGCGAGCTCCCTGGCCTCACGCCCGGCCCTGCGCAGCTCTTCCGCGGCTCGCTGGAGGGCGAACAAGTTCCGCAACCTCTCCTCAGGAGTCCGCCGCAGGTTCTCCCGGATGAGGGTGCGGTCTACATCCTTCTTGTAGGCTTCGATGACAGGATCGGGCGGCAGCTCGTCGGTTTCGGCCATGTTCTGGCTGCTCCTCGGCGTTCATCTTATATCGCAACAAGGCCGCGGTTTCAGGCTGGGAGCGCCGGCATCCCTGCCGGCTTCTTACTTCGCCGGATTCTTCTCCCACGACCCGTACATCGGGTTCGGCAGCACGAACCAGCG
>DATEIO010000354.1:0-23132 GCA_035278895.1 Thermoanaerobaculia bacterium
TCTATGCCTACGACACGCTGCGGGACCGGGTGCTGCTTCTTCTCCCGACGGTCCCGGCGGGTGAGCACAGCGAGTACAGATCCCGGATGTACCCCGTCGGGGATTCGCTCTTCCTCCTCATCCTGCACGGGCCTTACCGCAGCGGGCTCTGGGTCAGCCGCCTTTCCGCGCCGCGGGCGTCGCAGATCTTCGAGAGCGAGGGTCTGGAGGTCGCCGGATGGCGCGACGACCGGCTCTACTTCCTCGCGGGTTACGAGGACGGGCAGCTCTGGTCGACGGATGGACGCCCCGGGGGCACCCGGCGCTACTCGCAAGAGCGGCCCATGCCCTACACCTCGTACGCCGACCGGCTGGGCACGCTCGGACCGATCACTTTCTTTCCGATTCTCGGCTACGACTCGGGAGGGCTCTACGCGGCCGACGAAAACCGGCGCGAGGTGCGCGAGATCTATTACCTGTGCGGTGGAAGATGGTCCTGCCTGTCCAGCAGCATGTCGCCTGTCACGACGGCCGGAGATCGGGCGTTCCTGGAGATCAACGGCGCTCTCTGGCAATCGGACGGAACCCCGGAGGGGACGAAGCCGAACGAAGTCTTCGGCAGGACGGACCCCGGCACTTTCCGCGTCCTGGGCGGCCGTCTCGTGCTGAGCGCCACCAGCCGGGAAGGCGAGCAGCAGATCTGGGAGACCGACGGCACGGCCGCGGGCACGCGCGCCCTGTCCGACCCCGCAGGCGGGCCCCTGCGCGGGCAGGATCGGCCGATCCCGTTTGCCGGAGCGCTCTACACGTCCGCCGTCCGCAAACCGGTCGGTCAGCAGATCTGGCGGCTGGCGGACGGCCGGGCCACGCCGATCACCGACCTGCGGCACCTGGCCTCCGGCATCGGGCCCTATGACGCCGTTCCTGTGGGAGACCGCGTCTTGTTCACGGGCAGTGGAACGCGAGAATGGCTGAGCGTCGCGGAGGATGGCTCGATCGAGGAGGTCCCCGGGTTGTCCCCCTTCAACTGTTATTTCGATCGCCTCTGTCCCCTTCCGAGAATCCTTGTGGGACGCCGTCTTCTGTTCGGCCAAGGCTTCGGGCTCCGGGCCACGGACGGCACCGCCGCCGGCACTGCGGCCGTTCCCCTGGAGCGCGACGGCGAGAATCAGGACGCCACCGCCATCGGGGCCTGGGGAGACCGCGCCCTGGTCGTCGACGGAAAGGGCGGATTGTGGACGAGCGACGGATCGTCGGCCCAATTCTTCACACAGCTTCCGAATTCCGGCCTGTACGGGGATGAATCTCAGATCGGGCCGCCTTTGGCGCTCGGCCCCCTTGCGTTCCTGTTCCGCCTGGTCTCGGTGGACGACGGGCTTGTGGCGGAGGAGCTCTGGCGGACCGACGGAACGGCCGCGGGCACCCTGCGGCTCGCTTCTTCGGACCCGTTCGACGAGGATCTCCCGTCCGATACCTACCCGGCGCTCGTGGGCGGGCGTCTCTTCTTCCTCTTCCAGGGCGTGCTCTGGGTGAGCGACGGATCGGTCGCCGGGACGAAGCCCCTCGCGAATCAGCTCCCGGGCGGCACCTTCGCCCTGGCAGCCGGCACGACGACCCTCTACGCCGCGGCCTACGCTCCTGGCGATTCCCTGGCGCTGTGGGCCCTCGATCCTCAAACGCTCCAAGCGACCCGGCTCGCGACCTACCGAGGGATCGGCAGAGGCGCCGGCTGGCCTCTCGGAAACGTTCTGGGGAATACCCTTCTTTTCCGGGCGACGGACGAAAACGGTGTCACGCGCTGGAGGGTTACCGACGGGACGCCGCGGAGCACACGGGAGGTGCCGGAGCCCCTGGCGAGCCTCGAAACAGAAAAGTTTTTCACCGCCGGCGATCGCCACTGGTTCACCGCCTGTGACTCCGAGCATGGCTGCGAGCTCTGGTCCACGGACCGCCGCGGCGAAGACACCCGGATCGTCCAGGACCTCTGGCCCGGACCGCAGAGCAGTCGTCCCGAATTCCTGGCGGTCACCGAAGACGCCCTCTGGCTCGCTGCGACCGAGCCGGACGCGGGCCGCGAATTGTGGAAGATCGACTTGTCCCAGGAGACACCATGATCCGAATCTCCCGCCGCCTTTTGATCGCCCTCGGGCTCGTGCTCGCGCTCGCCGCCACGGCGGAAGCCGATCCGCCTCCCGAAGGCCCGTTCCGGCTCTTCCACGACTTCTTCCCCGACGAATTCGAAGACGTCCGGGCGCGGCCGCAATTCACGAAGGCCGGCAACGCTCTGTTCTTCGTCGCCGAAGATCTGGACCTCGGCCAGAGCGTCTGGCGGACGGATGGCACTCCCGTCGGGACCGGGCGCGTTCCCGTCTCCGGCGCTCCGGAAGGCGACGTCGCCCCCACGATCCTGGGCCCCCTGGGGCCGCGCATGCTCTGGATGACGAACGCAGCGAGCGCTCCGGATGCCTGGCTGCTCGTCTCCGCAGGCCGGCATGGCGACGGGAGCGTTCTGGCGACCTTCACTCCTTTCGTCGACCACTACCACGGCTACCGCGATCATCCCGTGAAGGTCGGACAGCGCTTCTTCTTTCAGAGCTGCACGGCCCGGGAGTGCACGTTCTGGTCGACGGACGGCACTGCCGCGGGGACCCGGCCCGTTGCCGCCCTGGCCTCCTTCACGAAGAGCAATCAGCAGATCCTCGGCACCTTCGCCGACCGCTGGCTGGTATTCCGCTCCCGGAGAGCGATCTATGCCTACGACGCGCCGCGGGACCGGGTGCAGTTTCTCCTCTCGACGGATGCGCGAGACCGGGAGGACTCAGCCCTGATCTACCCCGTCGAGGACTCGCTCTTCCTCCTCGTCCAGCGCGGGAGTGGCAGCGACCGGCTCTGGGTCAGCCAGCTTTCCACGCCGCGGGCGTCGCAGGTCTTCGAGAGTGAGGGTTTGGAAATCATCGGACGGCGCGACGACCGGCTCTACTTCCTCGACAGCAGCGGGCGGCTCTGGTCGACGGATGGACGCCCCGGGGGCACCCGGCGCTACTCGACCGGGCGGCTCGAGCCCTACACTTCGTACGCCGACCGGCTGGGCACGCTCGGACCGATCACTTTCTTTCCGGTTCCCGGATACGACTCGGGAGGGCTCTACGCGGCCGACGAAAACCAGCGCGAGGTGCGCGAGATCTATCACCTGTGCAGTGGAAAATACGCTTGCTGGGCAAGCAGCATGTCGTCGGTCCTGACGGTCGGAAATCGGGCTCTCCTGGAGATCGACGGTGATCTCTGGCAATCGGACGGAACCCCGGAAGGGACGAAGCCCAACGAAGTCTTCGGCAAGACGGACCCCGGCACTTTCCGCCTCCTGGGCGGCCGCCTCGTTCTGAGCGCCACCAGCCAGCAGGGCGAGCAGCAGATCTGGGAGACCGACGGCACGGCCGCAGGGACGCGCTCCCTGTCCGACCCCGCAGGCGGGCCCTTGCGCGGGCAGGGTCCGCCGGTCCCGTTTGCCGGAGCGCTCTACACGCTCGCCGTGCGCCAACCGTTCGGGCAGCAGCTCTGGCGGCTGGCGGACGGCCGGGCCACGCCGATCACCGGCCTGCGGCACCTGGCCTCCGGCATCGGGCCCCGTGACGCCGTTCCTGTCGGAGACCGCGTCCTGCTCAGCGGCAGCCGAACGGGAGGCTGGGTGAGCCTCGCGGAGGATGGCTCGACCGAGAAGCTCCCCGGGTTGTCCCCCTTGGACTGTTCTTTCGATCGTGATCTCTGTTCCCACCCGAAAATCCTTCTGGGCCGCCGTCTTCTGTTCAACCAGGGCTTCAAGCTCTGGGCCACGGACGGCACCGCCGCCGGCACCGCGGCCGTTCCCCTGGAGCGCGACGGCGAGACGATGGAGGTTGCCGCCCAGGGGCGCTGGGGAGACCGCGCCCTGATCGTCGACAACCAGGGAGGACTGTGGACGAGCGACGGATCGTCGGCCCAATTCTTCGCACAGTTTCCGAATCGCGGCCGGTACGGGGAAGAATCTCCGGTCGGACCGCCTTTGGCGCTCGGCCCCCTGGCGTTCCTGTTCCGCGTGGTCACGGTGGGCGACGGGCTCGTGGCGGAGGAGCTCTGGCGGACCGACGGAACGGCCGCAGGCACCCTGAGGCTCGCTTCTTCGGACCCGTTCGACGAGGATTTGACGCCCCATCCCTACCCGGCGATCGTGGGTGGGCGTCTCTTCTTCCGCTTCCAGGGCGTGCTCTGGGTGAGCGACGGATCGGCCGGCGGGACGAAGCCCCTCGCGAATCAGCTCCCGGGCGGCACCTTCGCCCTGGCGGCCGGCACGGCGACCCTCTATGCCGCGGCCGACGCTCCCGGCGACTCCCAGACTCTGTGGGCCCTCGATCCCGAAACGCTCCAAGCGACCCGGCTCGCGACCTTCCGCTGGATCGCCGGAGGCTCTGGCTTCCCTCTCGGCAACGTTCTAGGAAATGCGCTTCTTTTCCGGGCAATGGACGAAAACTCTGTCACGCGCCGGTGGGTCACCGAAGGGACGCCGCAGAGCACACGGACGGTGCCGGAGCCTCTGGCGAGCGACGACTTGTACAATAAAAAGATTTTCACCGCCGGCAATCGCCACTGGTTCTCCGCCTGCGATCCCGAGCACGGCTGCGAGCTCTGGTCCACGGACCGCCTCGGCGAAGACACCCGCCTCGTCCAGGACCTCTGGCCCGGGCCGCAGAGCAGTCGTCCCGAAATCCTGGCGGTCACCGAAGACGCCCTCTGGCTCGCCGCGACCGAGCCGGACGTGGGCTGGGAATTGTGGAAAATTGATTTGTAGGACCATCCCGCATCCCGGAATAGTAGGATCGGCTTCCGGCCGTGGCGCTGGGGAGGGAGGAACGTGCATTCCGGATCGTGGAACGACCCCGCTCTGTGTATCGCGCTCGCTCTGGCAGCGGGGATGATCGCCCATACCCTGGCCCGGCACTTGAGAGTGCCCGGAATCGTGCTGCTGCTGGCTACGGGCGTGCTGCTGGGACCGGATGTCCTGAACGTCGTGCGGCCCAGAGCTCTCGGAACGTCTCTCCACGATCTGGTGGGTTTCGCGGTGGCCGTGATCCTGTTCGACGGCGGGATGAATCTGAACCTCGAGCGGCTCCGGCAGGAGGCGCGAAGCATCCGCCAGCTCGTGACCTTGGGGGCGCTGGTCACCGCGGTGGGAGCGGCTCTGGCGTCGCACTGGATTCTCGGGTGGGACTGGACCCTGGCGATCCTCTTCGGCACGCTGGTCATGGTGACCGGCCCGACGGTGATCACGCCGCTGCTACGGCGCATCAAGGTCGAGCCGCGGGTGGCGACCGTGCTGGAGGCGGAAGGGGTCCTGGTCGATGCGATCGGCGCCATCGTGGCCGTGGTCGCTCTGGAGATCGCCATCGGGCCGCCCGGCCGCTCCGTGGCCTTCGGCGCGTGGCACGTGGCCTCGCGGCTCCTTTTCGGCTCCCTGCTCGGCGCGGTCGGCGGCTTCGTCATCGCGGCCCTTCTGCGCTTCGAGAAGGCCGTTCCCGAGGGGCTGGAGAGCGTCTTCACACTGTCTCTCGTCCTTCTGCTCTATCAGGGGAGCAACGCAATCGTTCCCGAAACCGGGATCGTGACCGCGGTCGCGGCCGGCCTCGTGGTCGGCAACACCCGGGCGCACGTGGTCGCCGAGCTGCGGGAGTTCAAGGAGAGGCTCTCGGTGATGCTGATCGGCCTGCTCTTCATCCTGCTCGCGGCGAACGTCAGGGTGGCCAACGTCTTCGGGCTCGGCTGGGCGGGAATCGGGCTGGTCGCCGCCCTGATGCTCGTGGTGCGCCCGCTCAACGTGCTCGCCGGTACCTGGGGGACCGACCTCACGGTGCGAGAGAAGGCGTTCCTCGCGTGGCTCGCGCCGCGCGGGATCGTCGCCGCCGCCGTCTCGTCCCTGTTCGCCCAGACGCTGGAGGCCGAGGGCATCGCCGGGGGCTCGGAGCTGCAAGCCATGACCTTTCTCGTGATCGCCGCCACGGTGCTCGTCCAGGGCCTTTCGGGCGGGCTCGTGGCCGATCTCCTGGGACTGCAGCGGCCTTCGAACCGGGGCTACGTAATCCTGGGCGCTAATCCCCTGAGCCTCGCTCTCGCCCGCGCGTTCGGGGAGAGCGGCGAGGAAGTCGTGGTGATCGACTCCAACCCGCAGGCCTGCCAGGAGGCGGCGGCCGAAGGCCTGCGCGCCCTTCACGGCAGCGGCCTCGATCGCGGTGTTCAGGAGCAGGCGGAGCTCGACACCCGCGCCGGATGCCTGGGCGTCACCACCAACGAAGAGGTCAATCTCCTCTTCGCCCGCCAGGCCAAGACCGACTTCAAGGTGCCCCGGGTCTGGGTGGCGCTGCGCCGCGGCCATCTCGGCGTCAACGAGGAAGCCGTCCACCGCTTTGGCGGACAAGTCCTGTTTGGCGGATCCCAGGCGATCGAACGCTGGAGAGCCCGCTTCGAGGAGGGGGAGGCCACAGTCGAAAAGTGGCTCTATGACGGAGAAAAGCCCTCGGCTGCAACGATCGAGGGCCGCCCCGGCCTCAGCCTGCTTCCCCTGGCCGTCGGCCGCGGCCGGTCGGTCCTGCCGGTCGACGAGAAGCTGGATTTCCAGAAGGGGGACCTGGTCTTCATGGCCATCTCGCGAGAGGGCCGCTCCGAGGCTCTGGACTGGCTCACGAGCCGGGGATGGATTCCGGTCCCGCGGACGCCAGCTCGCGCAGATGCTCATGCCCTTCGGCCGTAGCCACCGCGATGAGCTGATCGCCGCGGGCCAGCTGCGTGGGACCCCGCGGCACCAGCATCTCCTCTCCCCGGAGCACGGCGACCGCCGTCGCTCCGTCCATCCGGCCCAATCCGCCGGCGACCGTCTGGCCGTCCAGGGCGGAACCGGGGGCGATCTCCACGGTGACCAGCATCCCTCCGCGGTGGGTGATCGGGATGGGGTGCCCGAAACGGAGCAGCGAGACGAGGCGCGGCAGCGTCACCTCCGAGCGGTCGAGCTCTCCCCCCTCGAGGAGCTCCAGAGCGCGCCGCACGAAGAGGCCGCGGTGCACCGGGGAATCCTCGCGGGTCGGCACCTGCGACTCGTAGAGCGTGGGATAGCGCCAGCCCGCCGTCAGCCGGCTCTGGACGAGGAAGGCCAGGATGTTGGCCAGCATCGCCGGAACGATCAGGCGATAGCCGCCGGTCATCTCGGCCACCATGATGAGCGTCGAGAGCGGCGTGCGGGCCGCGCCTGAAAAGATCGCCGCCATGCCGACCACCACGAAGGCGGCGGGCACAACGCCGAGTTGGGGCAGAGCCCCCTGCAGCAGCAGGCCCACGACGCCGCCGAGCATGGCCCCGAGCGTGACGGTGGGGGCGAAGACGCCGCCCGAGCCGCCCGAGCCGATCGTGAGCGACATGGCCGGAGCCTTGAGCAGGAGGATCGTGAGGAGCACGGCCATCGAGAGCTTCCCTGCCATGGCGAGCTCCACCCAGCCATAGCCGGTACCCAGGATCTGCGGCGCCGCCATGCCGATCAGCCCGGCGAGCACGCCGCCCAGAGCCGGCTTGACGTGGCGCGGGCCGGGCAGGCGCAGAAAAAAGTCGCGCACGCGATAGAAGAGCGTCGGCAGCACGGCGCCGAACACCCCGGCGAGGAGACCCAGCGCCGCGAACCCCAGGAGCGTGGCCGGATGATCGAACGCGAGCCCCCGCGGAATGGCGAAGATCGGCGACCAGCCGGCGAAAAAGCCGTGGATCGCATACGCCGTCACCGCCGAGATCACCGTGTAGAGGAGCGCCTCGGATTCGAACACCATGCCCGAGTAGAGGATCTCGACGGCGAAGATGGCCATGCCGAGCGGGGCCCGGAAGATGGCGGCCAGGCCCGCCGACATGCCGGCGAGCAGCAGAATGCGCCGCTCCCCGCCCCGCAGCCTGAGCATCCGGGCGAGGATCGCCCCCAGGCCCACCGAGATCTGCGCCGTGGGCCCTTCGCGGCCGGCGACGCCGCCTGAGCCGATGGTGATCGCCGAGGCGAGCCCTTTGATGAACGGAATGCGCGTGCGCACCTCTCCGGCGTGCCGGTGATAGGCGCCGACCGCCGCGTCCGTCCCATGCCCTTCGGCCTCCGGCGCCAGGGTGAAGACGAGCCATCCGCTGAGCAGGCCGCCCAGCCCCAGGGCGACCGGAAGCCACCAGCGCTGGCTCCACTCGGGCAGCGCGACCACCGGATCGAGGACTCCGACCCGGGGCGGCACGTATCCCGTGATCCCCTGAAGCAGCAATCGCTGGGCAAGCGTGACGGCGGCCTCGAAGGCGAGCGCCGCAACGGCCCCCAGAAGGCCCACTGCCAGGCAGGCACCGAGAACTCGATAGGTCGGGGGAACGGCCGGACGGAGAGGGGAACGCGAGATCATTTCGGAGATTCAAGCCGGCTCGAGGAGCCACTTGAGCCGAGCTTATCACCTCGTGGAGCGCCCTGCCCTGAGCTCTCGCGCAGGACCTCCGCGATGCTGCGCGGATGCGGCACCTCGCCCTGCCCCGCGGGCCAGCCTTCCCGCTGGTGTTTCCGGTTGCCGTCGGTGTCCTCGGTCTGATCGTGGAACAGCAGCACCTGGGTCTCGAACGGCAGATCGATTCCGTGCTCAGAGAGAGTCTTCTTGATGGCCCGGAGGACCCCGTCCTGCGAATCCAGGGCATCGGAACGGCGCGGCGGCTCGATCCACCAGCGCGCCCGGAGGTTGACGCTGCTCGACCCGAAACCGACGAGCAGGACGTCGGGGGCGGGATCGGCCAGCACCCCGGATACTCCCCTCACGGCTTCGAGCATCAACTCCTTGGCCCGCTCGACGTCGTCGCCGTAGCCGATGCCCACGTCGTACTCCAGCCGGCGGTGCGGGAACGCCGTGTTGACGGTCACGGAGTGGGTGAAGAGCTCCGCGTTGGGGATGACGATCCTCCGGCTGTCGTACGTGCGGATCATGGTGGCCCGGGTCTGGACGTCCTCGACGATCCCCTCATACTCCCCGAAGCGGATCTGATCGCCGATCTTGAACGGCTCGGTCAGGAGCAGCAGGATGCCGGCGAGAAAGTTCTGCAGGATGTCGCGGAACGCGAAGCCGATGGCCACGCTGCCGATGCCCAGCAGTTGCACGAGCTGGCCCGGCCGGAACGTCGGAAGGGCGATGACCAGAGCCACGAGAAGCCCCAGGATGATCAGAGTGCCTTGCGCCAGCCGGCCCAGGACGAAACCCACGTTCCGGTGCCGCGTGCGCTTCAGAAAAATTCTCCGGGTGACGTTGCGCAGCACCTTTGCCGCCATGTAGAAGGCCGTGAATACGATCAAGGCCACGACGATGTAGGGAAGCCTTTCGAGGAAAGCGTTCCCCATCTGCTGAATCTGTCGAAGGACACCGGTCGGATCGAACTGCATCTCTCACCTCCCCAGGCTCGGAACATGCAAGGCCTGTGCGGATGGAGGAACCGCTGATGTCGATCTCGGAGAGCCTGGAGGACCGGCCCGTCATCCAGCGCGTCCTGCAATCCCGGGACGAGACGCGTTCCTACTACAACAAGATCGCCCGGGTTTACGACCTGCTCGCGGAGCACAGCGAAGGTCCGATGCGCGAGGCCGGGCTCGCGATGCTGGCCGCCGCGCCGGGCGAGACCGTGCTCGAGATCGGCTCCGGGACCGGGCACTGCCTGCTCGCGCTGGCACGGGCGGTGGGTCCCGGAGGACGCGTGCACGGGCTCGATCTGTCCGACGCGATGGTCGAGATCGCGAACGAGCGGATCCGGCAGGAGGGGCTCTCCGGCCGGGTCGAGGTCACGCGAGGCGACGCCGGGCACCTGCCGTACTCTGCGGACACGCACGACGCCGTGTTCCTGAGCTTCACGCTAGAGCTTTTCGACACCCCGGAGATCCCGCGGGTGCTCTCCGAATGCCGGCGGGTCCTCAAGACGGGAGGCCGGATCGCCATCGTCGCGGTCTCCCGCGAAGAGCCCGGGCTCGCCTCGCAGGTTTATGAATGGACGCACCGCCACTTCCCGAACCTGCTCGACTGCCGGCCGATCTACGCCCGCCGGTCCCTCGAAGCCGCGGGATTCGCCGTGCGGGATTTCCAGCTTGCGCACATGTGGGTGCCCGTGGAGATCGTTCTGGCCGTCCCGGCGGCATCCTGAAGGTCCTGCGATCGTCTTGCTGCGGATCGCGGCCCGGCATCCGCGGATTCTTCGTGAGAACTCGAGACGCCAAGCCCGCGGCCTTGAGGGTACCTACCCCAAGTCCGCCGCCAGCTGGAGCGGAACGCTCATCGCGTGTGTATAGGTAGGTGTATACTCACCGAGGAGGTTCCACGATGGCTGAGCGACTCTATCGGGCACAAATCCTTCTCGAGCCCGAGCAGCACGAGAAGCTGGTTCGGATCGCGGGTCAGGAGCACCGGAGCCTCTCCGAGGTCATTCGGGAGATCGTACAGACCGAGCTTCAGCGGCGCGAAAACGATGAGAGGGAACGCCAGCGCCGGCTCCTGGCGGGAATCGAGAGCGTGAGGCGCACCCGGGAGGAGATCCTGGCGCGCCATGGAGGAGAGCCACTCAACGTGAACGTGGCGGAGATGATCCGGCAGACGCGGGACGAACGAGACGAGGAAATCCTTGCCGCGGCCTTCCCACCTTGTCCTTGACGCAAGCCTCGCGATCCGCGCGCTGGTTCCGACATCCCCCCAGGATCGCGCCCTCGAGCTGATTGCCGCTGCTCACCAGGAGGGCACCGCCCTCCTGGCTCCAGATCTCTGGGTCTCCGAAGTCACCTCGGTCCTTCGCAAGATGGTCCATACTCAGAGTCTTGCTCCGGAGGAAGCGGATCTCCTCCTTTCAGGGCTTCCCTCCCTGGGCGTCCAGGTGATCCCCTCGGACCTTCCCCTCGCGCGCTCGGCCCTCTCCTGGGCGGGGCGCCTCGGACAGATTCGAGCCTATGACGCCTTCTATCTCGCCCTCGCTGAAAGAGAAGAAGCCACTCTCTGGACCGGCGACGGACGGCTGAAGGATCGGGTCGCGCAACTCGGGATCGATTGGGTGCGGTACTTCGCAGAGCCCTCTGCCTAGCGGCGCTCGGCTCCCATCGGTTTTTGGCGAATGCCGGAACACCGGCAGATCCGTAACATCTCCCTTTCTCCGTCGCCTGACTTTCCGACTTTTGTCCTCGGAAAGGAGAGTGGGTGTGTGCGCAATTTCTTCTGATTCAACGAAACGGTTGAAGCGGGCCTTGCTTGCGTTGGCGCTCCTCGTATTCCCGGCGTCCGCGCGCGCCGTGGAGTCGCCGCAGGAGGTCTGCCGGGAGGTGTCCCGCAAGGCGGGACGGACGCTGTGGGACGGCATGCGGGAGGCGGGCGACGAGCTGTTCTGCCGCAAGCCGTGGGTGAGCCGGGATCTGGACGAGCTCGCGGCCTGCGGGGCCACGAGCCTCGCCAACAGGTACGGCAACCGGGTGAAGAACGTCTGGAACCGCTTCTTCGACCAGGCGGGAGCCGAATGGGCCACCTGGGGGGCGCGCGGCATTGGCGAGGATTGGGAGGAAGGTACCATCCGCGGCGGGTTCCGCCGGGTCTTCTTCGGCCCGGGGCTCGCCTATCACCGCTCGACCGTGGAGGCCGTCAAGGAGGGCGGCCGGGCGGAGGCGTTCGTCACCGTGTGCGCGCTCGACTACGACGGCAACGTAGTGAGCGCAGAACGCAAGAGCTTCCCCAACGGCCAGGGTGGCGAAAACGAGCCGCGCAAGATCGCGCTCGAAAACAAGGACAATCGCATCCTGGGCGTGGTCGTCGACACCCCCGTGTCCGCCAACCGCTTCGAGTACCGGGTGCGCGTGACCCAGGAGCCCCTCCGCAACGACCTGGAGCCGGTCCAGGGGGTCGCCGACCTGCACGTCCACCAGCTCATGGACCTCGCCATGGGCGGCCGCATGGTCTGGGGCTCGCACGCCGGAGACAAGGCCACGGCCCTGGCGGAGGAGGAGATCACGGGACCGCTCGCGCCGTTCATCCAGAGCCTCACTCCGGTGGAGGCGCTCACCCGCGTCACCGAGCTCGGCATCGACGCCAACATCCTGCTCTGGATCGGCAAGCCGAACCGGGACGACGAGGGATTCTTCCAGCTCGGAGGCCACGGCTTTCCCGGGTTCGCCCAGTGGCCCCATCACGCGGACCGCTCGCACCAGCAGGCCCACATCTCGTGGATCGAGGAGGCGCACAAGCGCGGCCGGGACGACGGCCTGAACGTCAACCTGATGGTCGTGTCGCTCGTCAACAACGACGTCCTCTGCTCGGCGTTCAAGCTGGCGGACCCCTTCGGCAACCTTCCCATCCGGGACTCCCAGGGCAAGATCACGGGCTGGGAGTCCGCACCCTGGGGATGCCCGGACCACGAGAACGTGCTGCGCCAGTTGAAGGCCGTGCACAAGCTCGAGGAGGAGTATCCCTGGTACCGCGTGGCGATGAACCCGTGGCACGCGCGGCAGATCATTGCGGACGGCGACCTCGCCGTGGTCCTCTCCCTGGAGACGGACAAGCCGCTGTCCGGCGACGGGGGCAACTACGGAAAATGGATCGATCAACTGGACCTCTACCGCGCCATGGGCCTGACCACGATGCAGGTGGTCCACGAATCGAACAGCCGGTTCTGCGGCGCCGCTCCGCACAGGAACATGCTGGAGGCCCTCCAGCTCATCCACTGGCCGCTCAAATCGCTCGCGAACGCCGTCCGCTCCGGCTCCACGTTCAACCTGGACGGGAACCGCTACAACGGGTTGGGGCTGACGAAGGAAGGCGAGGAGCTGATCGACGCGCTCGTGACCCGGAGCATGCCGATCGATCTCGCGCACGGCAGCCAGCGCTGCCGCAAGGCGATCCTGGAGCGTGTGCCGGACAACTATGGCCTGTATGACTCGCATACCAAATTCAAGCGCCTGCTCGAGCCCGCGCCCGGAGGGAGGGATTTCGGTACCTGCGTGCTCGACCGCGAGCAGGAGTTCCTGATCATGGAGACCCTGCTGCCCGACTACGTCGAGCACAAGGTCCTCATCGGCCTGAGGACCGCTTCGGTCGACGTCTACAACGCGCCGGGCTCCCAGGTGGCGAACGACTGCCCGGGCTCGGCGAAATCGTTTGCCCAGCTCGTGCAGTACGCCCACGACTCGGGGCTCGATTTCGCCTATGGAACGGATTTCAACACCGGCGTCTCGCAGCTCGGCCCCCGCTTCGGCCCGGGCCGGTGCTGGGCGAGCCTCGTTCACGACGCGGGCAAGTGCGGCACGCCGAGGCCGGTCGGACCGGAAGGGGCGCTCCCCGCGCGCGCCGGCCGGGTCGAAGAGATCGACGGCACCAACTACTACACGGACGGCCTCGCGACCTACGGCTGGCTGCCCGAGCTCACGCGGGACCTGATCGAGCTCGGCACCCCCGGGGCCCGCAAGCTCACCCGCTCCGCCGAGGCCTACCTCGCGATGTGGGAACGGGCCTACGACGAGAAGCCGGCCTCTCCCCCGAAGGAGCTCGACGAGGTGGAGCCCGGCTCCCTGGTTCTGGGCCTCGCCTGCACCAACGACGACCAGTGCCAGTCCGGACGGTGCAGCAGCATCGACGGGGCCCGCGGCGTCTGCGTGTGCAACGAAGACGGGGACTGCGGCCCCGGAAACTTCTGCAACATGGGCGTCGACATCCAGGTCAACGCCTGCCAGCCGCTCCGGGCGGACGGCGAGAGCTGCCCCGCGATCGACGGCGGACGCACCTGCCGGGGCGGGCGCTGCGCCTGGGGCCGGTGCTACACGCCGGGAGGCGCGGCCCAGGGAGACACCTGTTACGTGGACGACGCCTGCGCGAAAGGCAAGTGCAGCAGTGTCGACGGCACCAAGGGTCAGTGCGTGTGCAAAAACGACGCGGACTGCGGCTCCGGATTCTGGTGCGACGCGGGCCTGGACACCAAGCTCAACTCCTGCAAGCGCAAGCTCGATAAGGGCGAGATCTGCGGCAAGGTCGGCGATATCGACGTCGGCCACCGCTGCAAGTCCGGAAAGTGCAAGGTCTCCGGGCTCAGCGCGAATCTGAAGTGCCAGTAGGAGCCTGATCCCTCCGCCAGGGGTCAGGCCGCTGGGAGCGCCGGCATCCTGCCGGCTTCTTACTTCGTTTTTGGTTAGAGGGCCGGCAAGGATGCCGGCGCTCCCAGCAAAGCCTCAAGCCGAGCCGCCCGCCACCGCCCGGGCCGGCTCGTGGGGAACCGGCACGGTTCCGAACCGCCGCTCTCTCCGGTGGAACTCGCGCACGGCTTCGGCTAAATCGGCGGCCGAGAAGTCGGGCCACATGCGGTCGGTGAAGACGAGCTCGGCGTAGGCGCACTCCCAGAGGAGGAAGTCCGAAAGGCGCTTTTCGCCGCCGGTGCGGATGAGGAGATCCACGTCCGGCACGGGGAGCTCGTCGTGCGGGGGATCGGCGAGCAGGCGGGAGAAGGTCTCGCGGGAAGGGTGAGCGTCAAAACCTTTCTGTTGCAGCCGGGAGGCGGCGCGGAGGATGGCGTCGCGCGCCGAGTAGTCGACGGCGATGCGGAGGAGGAAGCGGCCGGCCCGCGCGGTTTTCGCCTCGGCGCGCTCGATCGCCGCGACGAGCCCCGGAGAGAGACGGTCCCGCCTTCCGATCACGGTGATGCGGATGCCGTTGTTCGCGCACTTCTCCGCCTCGGCGTCCAGATAGCTCCGGAAGAGGCGCATCAACGCGCGCACCTCCATGTCCGGCCGGCGCCAGTTGTCGGAGGAGAAGGCGAAGAGCGTCAGAGTCCCCACCCCCAGGTCGGCCGCGCCTTCGACGACCCGGCGGACGGCCTCGACTCCGGCGATGTGGCCGGCGGTGCGCGGGCGGCCCCGGGAGACGGCCCAGCGGCCGTTGCCGTCCATGATGATGGCGACGTGGAGCCCCGGCGCGGGTGAGGAAGCGGGCGAGGGAACGGCCCGCAGCAGCGGCATGCTCATTTCGAAGCCTCCTGGACTGTAGCGAGCGCCAGGGAAACCCAATACCGGTATCTCACTGCGATCCCCTCCGTGGACAAATAACTTTGCTTCACAAAGCAGACGGACGTAAAACGGCCCTCTCTCACCCTTCCCGCGTGGCGTGAATGATCGCCTCCATGTGGTCCAGGTAGCGCTCCAGGGCGCTCCGGCCGGGCGGGGTCAGGCGGTACTCGGTCTTGGGCACGCGCCCTTCGAAGTACTTCGCGCAGGTGATGTAGCCCGCCTCTTCGAGCTTGCGGGCGTGGACGCTCAGGTTGCCGTCCGTCGTCTTCAAAAGCTTCTTCAGATCGTTGAAGCTCAGGTGATCGTTGACGGCGAGCGCGCACACGATCCCCAGCCGCATCCGCTCGTGGATGACGCGGTCGAGATCGAGGGCCGACTGCTGCGCCGTCCGGGAAGGCTCCATGGGATCCTCCGGGCCGGCGGCGCCGTCGTCCTGGCGGGTGAGCGGGCTTCCCTTAGCCACCGTGCCTCCAGGCGATGACGATGCCGAACACGATGTGCAAGCCCCCGAAGCCGGCCGCCAGAAGCACGTCTCCCCACGCGGGAGGCGCGACCAGGGCGAGCGTGCCCACGGCCATGAACGCGAGCCCCATGACGGGCACGGTCCGCACCGAGTAGGAGCCGCCGGTGGTGACGCCCGTGCCGTAGAGCAGGAGCCACAGCCCCGGCAGCACGTCGAAGTTGCCGGCCCGGACGAGCACCGGCGTCAAGAGCGCGCCAGCGATGAACGGAGGGAAGAGGCCCAGGGCGAAGCGCCGCGTCGTCCGCGAGAGCAGGGTGATCTCCACCCGCCGGGCCTTCCACGCGATCGCGCCCAGGGTAATCAGGGTGGCGATCACCGCGTCGATCAGCCAGACCGAGAGCCACGCCAGGGGATTCTCCTGCCGCGACGCGATCCACGCCGCACCCAGGGCCGTCACCCCCACCGCCACCTCGCCGATCCCCGAAACCGCGGTGAAGTAGGCCGCCCCCTCCATGGTTTCGCGGATGAACCGCAGATTGTCCATGGCCCGCAGGTGAAGAGCCGGAGGAGGGACGAGCCGGGGGCGTGGAGTCTCTTGGGGCTGCGGTTCGCTCACGGGAACCAATGTACGCCGAGGGGCGGGAGGCGTCAAGTACTTTTTGGCGCAAAGTTGGACAGGGACACCCCCTTCGGGGCCCTCACCTCCCCGGCCCTCCTCTCCCAGCCCCCTCCCTGCCGCCGGGAGAGGAGGGAGCTTCAAACACCTCTTCGCAAGGGCTCCCTCTCCCGGAAGGATGGGAGGGGGCTGGGAGAGGGTTGGGGTGAGGGCCCGGGCGGGGGCGGGTGAGGTTTTACCCCCCCGCCCGCTTCGCCAACGCCGACACCATCCCCACCATCGACATCAACCCCATCGATTTCCCCATCGACAGCTCGCGGCCGAAGACGCGGTAGACGACGTCCTGGGGGACCTGGGCGACTTCTTCGAGGGGGACTCCGGAGAGGGTGTCCTTGAGGAGGACGGCCATGGCCTTGGCCGAGATCCCCTGGGGGTTTTCGACGGCGAAGTGGTAGTCCAAGGTGCCGTCCGGCCGCTCGGCGGTGAAGACGTAGGCTTCGGACTCGCAGGCGGGGACCTGGGCTTCCTTGGGGAAGGGCCGGTGCGCGATCTCGGGCGGCACTTCCCGGAAGCGGTTGGCGACGTCGATGAGCATCTGGATGCGCTCGTTCCGGTCTTCGATCAGGTCGAGCGCGTCGAGCGTGTTGGCGAGCTTGTCGGGAACGGCCATGGCGTTTCAGCGCTCGATGGGGACGCCGACGAGGTTGCCCCACTCGGTCCAGCTGCCATCATAGTTCCTCACCTTTTCGTAGCCCAGCAGGCGGGTCAGGACGAACCAGGTGTGGCTGCTGCGCTCGCCGATGCGGCAGTAGACGACGACGTCGTCCTGCGGCTTCAAGCCCGCCTCCTGCTCGTAGAGGGCGCGCAGCTCTTCGGCGGACTTGAAGGTGCCGTCCTCCGGGTTGACGGCGCGGGCCCAGGGGATGTTGGCCGCTCCCGGGATGTGCCCGCCGCGCAGAGCCCCTTCATTCGGGTACTCCGGCATGTGGAGCTTCTTGCCCGTGTACTCGTCGGGGGTGCGCACGTCGATGAGCGGCTTTTCGGTCTGGACGTGGCGCAGCACCTCGTCCCGGAAGGCGCGGATCTTCTTGTCGTCGCGCTCCGGGGCCTGGTAGTTGCTCGCGGGGTAGGTGGGGACGTCCGTCGCGAGCGGACGGTTTTCCTTCGTCCACTTGATCCGGCCGCCGTCCATGATCTTCGCGTTCTGGTGTCCGAAGAGCTGGAAGACCCAGAGGGCGTAGGTGGCCCACCAGTTGTTGCGGTCGCCGTAGAAGACGACCGTCGTATCCCCGGTCGCCCCGATCCGGCGCATCAGCGCCTCGAAGCCTTCCCGGCCCAGGTAGTCGCGCCGCACCGGGTCGTTCAGGTCCCGCGTCCAGTCCACCTCGACCGCGCCGGGAATGTGCCCGCTCGCGTAGAGGAGGGGATCTTCGTTGGACTCTACGAGGCGCACCCCGGGATCGTTCAGGTGCTCCGCCACCCAGTCCGTCGACACCAGCGCCTCGGAATGAACGTAACCACGGCTCTCGATCTCGCTCACGGTCTCCCTCCTTTTTCGCCCCGTCTCAGGCACCCGCCCGATTTGTGATCGATCCTATCACTAGGGAGGCGAGGCCAAGGACCCCCTTCCATTTATCCATCCGGTCGTGTACCCTTTAGCAACTTCAATCAGCTTCAGGCCACGGCCTTCGCAGGCTTTGGTGTTTTCGATGGCAGGCGGTGCCGCCGTGGTGGCCGTGCTTTGTCCTGCCTCGAGGGAAAAAGAGGGAGAACGTATGTCCGGTCGTACTTTCCACCGTACCATTGTCCTTGCCCTGGCGCTGTCCGCGGGGTTCGTTTCGGCTTCGAATGCCCACGCGGCCCGCCAGGTTGACCGTGAGCCGGCGATCCGGCAGGAGTCCTCGGTACGTACTGTCTTCGGAAGCGCCTGGAATCTGATTCAGGGTCTGTTCGGGAAGAACCACATCGCCCCGGGCCCCAACCCGCCGCAACCCGAAGGACCGAGCCTGTGCCCGCTGGGCAAACCCGGGAGGACCGGGGTTCAGGGACAGCCCGGTCACTAGGAGGGAATTGGGGCTCCGGCCTTCAGGTTTGCGCGAATGAGGTCCCGCCCGGGCTCCGGGCGGGGCCGACCGATGGAGAGGAGAGGCGATGGACCAGCTGCATGTCGACCGTGAAGCTCTGGAGAAGTTTCTCGCCGACGAGCTGAGCGAAGAGGACAACCGCGCTCTCCAGCGTCACGTGTTCACCTGCGCCCTGTGCGAGGAGCGCCTGATCGCCGCCCTGCCCGCGCCGCGAGCCCGGAAGGGACGGCGGCGCGCCGCCGGGGAGCTCCCTCACCGGGAGCTGATCCAGCGGGTGGTGGAAGAGACGCGGCCGAAGGCCACGTCGAGCCGGTTCGCGCTGGCCCGGGAGCGGCAGGAGGCTGCGGAGCTCTGGGCGGAGCTCGCGCCGCGGAGCCCGGAGGAGCGCCGGACCCGGGTCTGGAACGATCTCCGGTATCAGACCTGGGGGCTTTTCGAGCTGCTGATCGACCGGTCCTATCAGACCGTGTCTGAAGAGCCACGGGCAGCCGAGGATCTCGCCCGCCTGGCCCTCGACGTTGCCGAGCGCCTGGAGGCTTCGCGCTACGGAGACCCCTCCGTGGAGGCCGCCAAGGCCCGGGCGTGGATCCACCTGGGAAATACCTTCCGCGTCCTCTCCGAATTCCGCCAGGCCGAACAGGCTTTTCAAACCGCCGAGCTCCACTTCTCGCGGAGCTGGCTCGACCCGCTGGACGAGGGCCTGCTCCTCGAGGCCAAAGCCATTCTGCGCAGAATCCAGGGCCGGTCCGGCGAGGCCCTGGAGATGCTCGACACGGCGATCGCGATCTACCGCGAGATCAACGAGCCGCACGTTCAGGGCCGCGCCCTGCTGGGCAAAGGGGTGACGCTGTTCCAGTATCTGAACGACCCCCAGGCCGCGGCGGAGTGCTACCGGGAGAGCCTCTTCCTCCTCGACGCCGCGCGGGAGCCCCGCCTCGTGGTCGTGGGCCAGTGCAACCTGATCTTCTGTCTCCACGAGACCGGCCGTTCCGCCGAGGCCGCCGCCCTCGTTCCGGAAGCCCGCCAGCTCGTCGCCGAGCTCGGCAAACGCTCGGACCGGCTGCGGCTCGACTGGATCGCGGCCCGGGTCGCCGTGGCGACCGGACGGGAGAAGGAAGCCGAGCACTTCTTCCTCGAGATCCGCGACGCCTTCCTCGAGGACGACCTGACCTACGACGCCGCCCTGATCTCCCTGGACCTCTCCGCCCTCTACACCGAGCAGGGCCGGACCGCCGAGGTCAAGCGCCTGGCCGCCGAGATCCTCCCCATCTTCCGCTCCCGCGAGGTGCACCGGGAAGCCCTCGCCGCCTGGATCACCTTCCAGAAGGCCGCGGAACGGGAACAGATCACGGCCGGGCTGGTCAAGGAGCTCTCTTCGTACCTCGAAAAGGTGCGGACGAATCCGGAGCTGCGGTTCCGGGAAAGGGCGCAATGAATTGCGCCCTGGTTTTCTACCCCTCCGCCAAAAACTCCTTGAGCACCGCCACGTCGAGCGGTTTCGTGAAGTGGCGGTCGATGCCCGCGGTCTTGGAGCGCTGCTGGTCGGTTTCCTGGCCGTAGCCGGTCAGGGCGGCAATGCGGGCGGTTTCCATACCCTTTTGCGCGCGCATGATCTCGGCGACGCGGTAGCCGTCCATGCCGGGGAGGCCGATGTCGAGCAGCACGATCTCCTGGGGATCTCGCGCGGTGACCTCCACGGCGGCGGGGCCGTCCAAGGCCACGCGCACCTCGTGGCCCCAGAGGCGGAGGAGCTCGAAGAGGGCGGCCGCGGAGTCGACGTTGTCCTCCACCACGAGAATCCGGCGCCGCCGGTCGCCGTTCGTTTTGGCCGGCGTCTCGGCCAGCTCCTCGGAGCCGGGGGCTAGAACGGGCAGCCGCACCAGGAGCTCGCTCCCCTTCCCCGGCCCCTCGCTCAGCGCTCGCACGCTCCCGCCGTGCAGGCTGACGAGGCTGCGCACCAGGGTGAGGCCGATGCCGAGCCCGCCCTGCGAGCGGTCGAGAGAGCGGTCCACCTGGCTGAACAGGTCGAAGACCTTGTTCAGCATGTCCTGCGGAATGCCGGCGCCGGTGTCCTTCACCCGGATCACGGCTTCACAGTCCTTCGGCCGCTCCACGAAGACCCACACCTTCCCGCCGGGATCGGTGTACTTGGCGGCGTTGTTCAGGAGGTTCGCGAGCACCTGCTCCATCCGCGCCGGGTCCGCCTCCATCCAGACCGGCTCGCCCGGCAGGGAGACGGAGATCTCGTGCCCGCGGGCTTCGAGCAGCGACCGGCTGCTCTCGATCGCATGGGCGACCAGGGCCCCGAGCTCCACGCGCTCCTTGCGCAGCTCGATCTTGCCGCGCGTGATGCGGGAGACGTCCAGCAGGTCGTCCACCAGGCGGGCCATGTGGCGGGCCTGCCGGCGGGCGAGCAGGAGCGCCCGCTCCCGCGCCGCGGGCTCCTCTCCCCGCAGGCGCAGGATCTCCAGGGCGTTCAGGATGGGCGACAGCGGGTTTCGGAGCTCGTGGGCCAGCATGGCCAGGAACTCGTCCTTGCGCCGGTCCGTCTCCAGGATCTCGTGATAGAGCCGGGAGTTGTCCAGCACCAGGGCGACGTTCCTCGCGAAGTCCAGAGCGATCTCCAGGTCCTCGGACCCGAAGCACCGCTCCGACCGGTCGGTCGACAGAGTGATGGCGCCGAGTATCCGCCCCCGCGCCACGAGCGGCACGGACATCGTGGACGTCAGCCCCATCTGGCGGCACCGCTCGAAGCTCTCCCCGTCGATCGCGATCTCCCGGAGGAACGCCTCGTCGACCTCGGTGACCAGCTCGGGCGTGCCGGTGCGGATCACCCAGGGCGCCATGTGGGAGAGATCCGCGCGGACCGGAATGCCCTCGGAGAGGATCTCCACCCGCGAAGGGTCGTGGTGGACCAGGGCGACGCGGCGGATCGCGCCGTCTTCCTCCAGCAGGTAGACCCCGCACCAGTCGGCGATCCGGGGGACCGCCAGGCGGGCCACGCTGGTCAGGATCTCGCTCTCGTCGAGCGAGGAGGCGAGGACCCGGGCCGCTTCGGCCAGGAAGCGCTGTCCCTCCTCCATCTTCTCCAGGGCGCGCTCCGCCTTGCGCCGCTGGGTGATGTCCCGGAAGACGAGCACCACGCCCGTGATCTCGCCCTCCGGATTGCGGATCGGCGCTCCGCTGTCGTCGATCGGCACCTCGGTGCCCTGCCGGGTGGTCAGGAGGACCCGGCTGCCCAGCCGGACCACGGTCCCCTTCTCGAGAACCCGGTCGACCGGGCTCCGGATCGCCTTGCCCGTGCCCTCCTCGCGGAGTTGGAAGACCTCCTCGATAGGACGGCCATGGGCCTCCTCCGGGCTCCAGCCCGTGACCTTGATCGCCGCGGGATTCATGAAGATCACGCGCCGCTCCGCGTCCGTTACCAGAACCGCGTCGCCGATGCTTTTAAGGATGACCTCCAGCCATTCCTGCCGCTTCATGGGATCTGTGCTCAAAGATGAAAACCCCTCCAAAGACGGACAAAACCCTCCGTGCCGCAAGCCCTGTGCCACGTGAGCCCGGAAATGGCAACTTTCTTGCTACGTGGGATCGAGGAAGCTGTTGGTACCTTCAGGTGCGAGGAGACCGATGAAACGATTCCTTCGCGATAATGGCCTCTCTCTGGTCGTCTTCAACCTCTTCTTCCTCACCTTCCTCGTCGGCCAGAGCCTCGCCGGCTACTTCCACGAAAACGAGGAGAGGGAGGAGCATGGCCAGTCCCATCAATCCATGGCCGAGTATCTGATGAGCAGTTCCTTCTGGGAAGCGACGACGGAGAACTGGGAGTCCGAGTTCCTGCAGATGTTCGTCTACGTGCTGCTGACCGCCTACCTCTACCAGCGGGGCTCGTCCGAATCGAAGGACCCCGACAAGCCGAACGAGGTGGACCGGGATCCGCGCCAGTCGCGCGACAACCCGGACGCGCCCTGGCCGGTGCGCAAAGGCGGGTTCATCCTCAAGCTCTACGAGAGCTCGCTCTGCCTCGCCTTCCTCCTGCTCTTCCTCGCGTCCTGGATCGGCCACGCGGTCAGCGGGGCGGGAGAGTACAACGAGGAGCAGGTGCTCCACGGTGGCAATCCGGTCACCGTGCCGGAATACATGGTGAGCTCGCAGTTCTGGTTCGAGTCCCTGCAGAACTGGCAGAGCGAGTTTCTGGCCATCTGGGCGATGGTGGTCTTCTCGATCTGGCTGCGCCAGCGCAGCTCCCCGGAGTCCAAGCCGGTCGATGCCCCGCACAGCGAGACGGGGAGCGGGTAGGGAGGAGTCCCTCTTGACCCCGAAAAGTCGTTTGATAAAATAATGGGGTGGGGTACCTGACGCCCCCTGGGAGGAGAATATGCGAGCGCTTCGTGTGGCAGTGGCCGTCGCAGGATTCTTCTTTGTTCTCTCCAGTTCCCCAGCTCATGCAGGGTGTGTCTCCTGCGGTACCGATGGCGAATGCTTCGACGTCTCGGAAGGTTTCTCCGGCAACTGCGCCTGTATCATCAAGACACGGGGCGGCTTGGTCATTTGCACGCCCAGCGGCGTCTGCGACCCGAACCAGGTCAATAGCTGTGACGAGAACGAACCTTGGGTGAACGCCTCTCCCGGAGAGGAGATTTCGGCAAAATTCCTGTCCGAGATCGACGCCGCAGACCCCCTCCTCGCCGCCGCCTTGTCGGGGGCGATCACGGAGGAGCTCTCCCGCTCGGGACTTGTGGTGAAGCGCTACCTGCTTACCGGAGAGCACACCGGCACGATTGCCCAGAGGAGCGGCGCCGGCTACCGATTCACGGTTCAGGCCGAACAGATCGCTCAAAACGCGTTCTCCGTGGCCGTGGCGATTGAGGAGGAGGGGACCTCTCGGGTGAGCAAGTATGAAGGCGTGATCCT
>DATEIO010000355.1:0-8952 GCA_035278895.1 Thermoanaerobaculia bacterium
TTCAGGATCTCCAGGTAGTTTCCCGGTCCCATGGGTCTCGCGTTCGAGGGGTTGGAGTTGTTCCGCGTGGCCCGGTCCGCCACCCAGGGGTAGTCCTCCGGAGGAATTCCGAGCTCTTTGAAGGGGGGGATCGCGAGGTCCCGCACCAGGTCGTCCACGGCGCGGAGCACGCCGTCGGCGCCCCCGGTCACTCCCAGCGGCTCGGCCAGGGTGGCGAGCTTGGCCTCGCAGGCGGAGAGGTTGTAGCGCAGCACCGGCGCCAGAAGCACGGCGTTGGCGAGACCATGGGGAACGTCCCAGCGGCCGCCCAGGGTCTCCGAGAGGCAGTGAACGGCGGCGACATCCGCGTTGCCGAAGGCGAGGCCAGCGATCGTGGAGGCGCGCATCACCGCCTCCCGGGCCTCGTCGTCCCCTCCAACGTCGGCCACGGCGCGGGGGAGATAGCGCAGGAGGAGGGCGGCGGCGGTCGCGGCCAGGGCGTCGGAGACCGGGTTCGACTCCCGGCAGGTGTAGGCCTCGAGCGCGTGCGTCAGGGCGTCCACCCCGGTCCAGGCGACGAGACGGGGCGGCAGCGTCCGCACCAGGTCGGCGTCCACGAAGGCCCAGGCGGGGAACATGGTCTCGCCCTTGACGCTGATCTTGGCCTGCTGCTCCGGCACGGAGAGGACGGAGACCCAGGTCACCTCGGAGCCCGTGCCGCAGGTGGTGGGGACGGCGAGGAAGGGGAGCGGCGTCTCTTTGTAGATGTTGCGCCCCTCGTAATCGGCCGCGGAGCCGCCGTTCGGGATCACCATGGCCGCGGCCTTGGCGGCGTCGAGCACGCTCCCGCCGCCGAGCCCGATCACCAGCGAGACCCCCTCTTCCCGGCCCCACTCCGCGAGCCGGTCCACGGTCGAGACGCGGGGGTTGGGCTCGATGTCGTCGAAGGTGATTGCCTCGACGTCGATCTCCCCGAGCGCCTGCCAGACCCGCTCGGGCCAGCCGGTCTCTTCGATCCCCGGGTCGGTCACCAGGAGGACGCGGTCCGGGGCATAGCCTGCCACGACCTCGGGGAGACGGCCGAGGGAGCCCGGAGCAAGGAGGACGCGGGTGGGGACGCGGAAGGGGCGGGAGGTCGGAGTCATGGCGCGCCCATTCTACGGCTTAGAATCTCCTCATGATCGCTCCCGCAGCCGTCACCGCCCCCCGGGCGGAGCGCGCCGCCGCGCTGCCCTGGACGCTCTCCGCCATGCTCTTCGGCTCGACCAGCATCGTGGTGGGCCTGATCTGGGACATCTCCTGGCACATGACGATCGGCCGGGACACGTTCTGGACGCCGGCGCACATGGCCACCTATCTGGGCGGGGTGCTGGCCGGGATCTCCGGCGGGTGGCTCGCGCTGAAGACGACCTTCGCCGGCACGCCGGAGGAGCGCGACACCGCCGTGCGCTTCTGGGGCTTCCGGGCGCCTCTGGGCGCGTGGATCGCCATCTGGGGCGCATTTGCCATGCTCACCTCGGCGCCGTTCGACGACTGGTGGCACAACGCTTACGGGCTGGACGTGGAGATCCTCTCGCCGCCTCACACGGTGCTCATCGCCGGCATGGTCGTCATCCAGCTCGGCGCGATGATCCTGGTGCTCGCCGCGCAGAACCGCGCGCCCGCGGGCTCCGGGCGGGTTCTCTCGTTGGCCTATCTCTACGCCGCGGGTGTGGTGCTCGCCGTGACGGCGACCTTCCTTCTGGAGTACGACTTCCCGAACGACCAGCACACGGCCATCTTCTACAAGGTTTCGTGCGTGGCCTTCCCCCTGCTGCTGGTGGCGGTGGCCCGGTCCTCGCGCCTCCCCTGGGCGGCGACGGGGGCTTCCGCTTTCTACATGCTGATCGCCTGCGCCATGGCCTGGATCCTGCCGCTCTTCCCGGCCCGGCCGCTCCTGGGGCCGATCAACAACCCGGTGGACCACATGGTGCCGAATCCCTTCCCGCTCCTCCTCATCATCCCGGCGGCCGGCATCGACTGGCTTCTCGGGCGCCAGGAGGGCAAGCGGGGCGGCTGGGGCACGGCGCTCGGGCTCGCCGCCGTGTTCCTGGGCCTCTTTTTCGTCACCCAGTGGTACTTCTCCGCGTTCCTCCTGTCTCCCGGGGGGCGCAACTGGTTTTTCGTCGGGGGCCGGACCTGGGCCTATTTCCAGACCCTGAGCGAGAGGCGCTACGAGTTCTCGGACGGCGATCCGGTAACCGTCCAGGGTCTGGGGACGGCGTTCGTCCTCGCCTACGTCTCCGCCCGGATCGGCCTCTGGTGGGGCGCCTGGATGGCGCGGGTGCGGCGATGAAGCGGCTTCTCGCTCTCGCCCTGCTCCTGGGGCTCTTCCTTCCTGCGGCCTTGCGGGCCCACGTCGGGAGCCCGAACGTCTTTTTCGACGGCAACGCGGGTCCCTATCCCGTGCGCGTCATCGTCCGGCCGCCCGAGGTGATCCCCGGGCTCGCCGAGGTCACCGTGCGTGTCAAGGAAGGGACGGCGCAACGGGTGACTGTGCAGCCGATCGACTGGCGGTCCGGCGCCAAGGGTGCTCCGCCGGCGGACGAGACGTCGCCGGTTCCCGGCAGCCCGGACCTGTGGAGCGCCCAGCTCCTGCTCATGCTGGGGACCTCCTACAGCGTCGAGGTCCGGATCGCGGGAGACGCCGGGGAAGGGCGCGTCCTCGTGCCGGTCGCGGCCAAGCCCAGCCGGGTTCTCGACATGCCGCCGGGAACGGGCTGGCTCCTCGTGGGCCTGGGGCTGTTCCTCTTTTTCGGCGCCGTCACCCTGGTGGGCTCCGCCGTGCGGGAGAGCACGCTCCCGCCGGGCCAGGCGCCCGACGCCCGGAGATCGAAGCTCGCCCGGATCGTCGCCGCCCTGGCGGGCATTCTCCTCGCCTTGGTCCTCTTCGGAGGCAAGCGCTGGTGGGATTCCGTGGACACCCGGGCCCGGGCGGGGATCTACAAGCCGTTCCACCTGGAGACCGCGGCCCACGCCGAGGGCGGCCGGGCCGTGCTCCGGCTCGCCATCGACGATCCGAGCCGCAAGGACTGGTCACCCCTGATGCCGGATCACGGCAAGCTCATGCACGCCTTCCTGATCCGCGAGCCGGCGCTCGATGCCTTTGCGCACCTCCACCCCGTGCCGGAAGGCGAGGATTCGTTCGCGGTCACCCTGCCGCCGCTCCCCGCCGGGACCTACCGGGTCTACGCGGACGTCGTCCACGAGAGCGGCTTTCCGCAGACCCTGGTGGACACGGTCGAGGTCCCGGCCGTTGCCGGGGACGCCTCGGGCTCCGGCGCTCCCGCGCCCGATCCGGACGACTCCTGGCGCTACGGCCCGCCCATCACCGGCCTGCTCGCCGCCGGCCCCAAGCTCTCCCTCCTGGACGAGGAAGGCACGACGATGCTCTGGCACCAGGCGCCGCTCGAAGCCGGCCGCGAGACCGACCTCCGCTTCGAAATCCGTTCCAAAGACGGCCATCCCCTCCCCCTGGAGCCCTACATGGGGATGCTCTCCCACGCGGCCGTCACTCGCGACGATGGAAAGGTTTTCGTCCACCTCCACCCCATGGGCAGCGTCAGCATGGCCGCCCAGCAGGTCTTCGAAACGAAGATCGCCCCCGAGGCAGCGAAGCCTGCGATGGCGCATGCCATGCACCACGCCGGCCACGGCCCGAGCGTGGTTTCGTTCCCCTACGAGTTTCCGCAGCCCGGGCGGTACCGGATCTGGGTGCAGGTCAAAAGCGGCGGGAAGGTGCTGACCGGGGTGTTTGATGCGGAGGTGGGGAAAACCCCCTAAACCAGCGCCGGCAGCTTACTTTGGGCACACGGCAGAATCTCAAGAAAGCGAGCCATTTTCTTGACGTGCCCGACTTCGATTTCGGGGTTCCGGCGAGCGCCGTGTTTTCCGCGAGGCAATCCTCGATAGGTCTTGCCTTTCCAGATCACCCAGTTGTGATGAGGCTTGGACACGATAACCGCGCCAGGTGCGCAGTCATCGAGCATGCCTTCGATTTCCTTGAGTGAGACCTGACCCGATGAGGGCATGCAGGCTCAGGCCGCCAAGGCTGCATTACCTGTTTGGTGGTTGGTGGCCGCGGGCCGGCTGACCTCCGTCACCTCGATCCCAAGCTTTGTCTCCGCGGGTCTCTTGTTCAGCCAGTCGGCATCGAGCTGCCCAGCCTTGACGCGCTGTACGGCGTCCTCCCATTCGCGCAAGGCGGGAACGCTCGTCTCCTGGAAGAACCGTTGAGCTTCGTCGGAGAAGTCCTGGAAGCTCCTGGCGCCAGAGGCGATATCGAGCAGGACTTCGCGAAAAGCGGAGTAGAACTCCGACAGAGCCTCGGTCGGGCTTGTTCCCTTGGCCGCGAATCCGCCCGGATTGATCCCCTCAACCCAGACTTCTCCGCTGCCCTCGGTCAGCAGAGCGCGACCGGAGACGCTCACTCTCGCGATGAAGCCGTCCCCCTCCACGAGCTCTCTACCGCCGAATAGCAAAGGGTAGGATGTCATGCGACCTTTGTTCTCCACCTCGGCACGGTAGCATTCTTCGATGTCCAGACCCGGTTGTCAAGAGGGGAGGGTTGCGTTATGAAGGGAAACGTCGTCCTACCCGGAAACGGAGAGCGCCTCAAGGAAGGGCTCTCCGTTTCCACAGGGCTCAGAAGGGACCGCTACTTCGCCCCCGCGAGAATCCCCGCCGCCCGATCGATCTCCCGGGCATAGGCCTCGATCACCCCGGCGGTCAGGCCGATCTGCTCCTCGGCCTCTTTCCAATGCCGTTCCTCGATCGCCTCGCGGACGCCGGGGAGGGTCTTCACGCCGTAGCCGGTGTAGAAGCCGGGGGCGTAGATGTAGTGGGTGTACCAGGGCCGGCGCGGGAGGCCTTCTTTCCTCGTGAGCGCGCGCTCGGCTCCGCGGAGGATGGCGTCGACTTTCCGGGCGTCCGCGGGGGAGAGGGTCTTGCCCCCGGCGGAGAGGTTGTTGATTGCCTTGTCGTAGGCTGCGGCGCTCTTCTTCAAGGCGGCGGCGGCGTTCTGGAGCGGAGCGAAATTCAGGTAGGGGACCGGGTCCTGCGGCTTGGGCGCAATCCAGGTCTGGGTGGGATCGTCGATCGCTTCCCAGGTCTTGTCGTCAGCGCGGCGGTTCCTCTCCTCGGTCTGCCGCCTGAGGTCGTCCGCGAGCTTGACGACCTCGTCCACGTAGCGGCCGATGGTCGTGGCCGAGCGGTTGAAGTCGAAGGGGAGGAGGTCGGCGTTGGCGAGGCGCAGGGTGATGCGGCCGGCGGTCTTGGCGAGCGCGACGCCGTACTCGAACTTCGTGTCCATGAAGCGGATGTAGTGGTCGAAGGAGTCGTAGATCGAGTGGTATTGGCCGTACTCCCCTTCTCCGCCGAATCCGATGTTCAGCGAGGCGATTCCCAGGTGCTGGAGGAAGGGGGTGAAATCCGAGCCGGAGCCCAGGGGCTCCAGGCGGAAGGCCTTGGCTCCCCGGGCCTCCTGCTGGTCTTCGGGTCCGCCGAAGATGACGGCGGCCGCGAGCGACCGGTCGGCCACGGAGATCCCCTTTTCGGGATCGGTCACGTCGCGGGCGGCCTCGTTGACCATCTGCTCCAGGGTGTGGGAGCCGCCCGCGCCGAAGAAGCCTCGCTCGTTGCTGTCGGAGTTGATGTAGGCGACGGCGTTCTTCCGGAGGAGGTCGGCGTGGGTCTCGGCCCATTCGGTCGAGCCCAGGAGCCCCTGCTCTTCGCCGTCCCAGCCGGCGTAGACGATCGTGCGCTTCGGCTTCCAGCCGGTCTTGGCGAGCTCGCCCACGGCGCGGGCCTCTTCCATCAGGGCCACCATGCCGGAGACCGGGTCGGTGGCGCCGTTGACCCAGGCGTCATGGTGGTTGCCGCGGACGATCCACTCGTCCGGCCGCTCGGAGCCGCGGAGCATGGCGATGACGTCGTAGGCGGGGACGGTCTTCCAGTCGAATTCGAGCTTCAGATGGACCTTGGCCGGCCCGGGGCCCAGCCGGTAGGGGATGGGCAGGGCGCCGCGCCAGTCGTTGGGGGCCATGGGGCCGCCCAGGGCGCGGAGCAGCGGCAGGGCGTCCGCGTAGGAGATGGGGAGCACGGGGATCTTGGTGAGTGTGGCCGCCTCTTCCAGCTTCAGGCGCTTGGCGCCCTGGGTGGAGCCCACGAACGGGGTGAGCGGATCGCCCGGGTGGATCGGCATGTCGGCCACGGAGCCGCGCTGGGCGCCGTCCTCGGGACGGAAGCCGCCCTTGGGGTAGACGTCGCCCTGCGTGTAGCCGTCTTCCCGGGGGTCGGAGTAGATGAGGCAGCCGATCGCGCCGTGCTCGGCCGCCACCTTGGGCTTGATGCCGCGCCAGGAGCCGCCGTAACGGGCGATGACGATCTTGCCCTTGACGTCCACGCCGCGCCGCTCGAGCTCCTCGTAGTCCCGGGGCACGCCGTAGTTGACGAAGACGAGGTCACCCGTGACGTCGCCGTCGATCGAGTAGGCGTTGTAGGTGGGGAGCTGCTCGGAGGTCTGGCCGGAAGTCGAATCCTCGGGGATCGCGGGCTCGGCGAGCTTCGCCGTGAAGCGGGTGGGAGCCACCAGCTCGACGATCCGCACCTTGGGCACCGGCAGGAGCACCTGGAACTCCTCCAGCTTGGCGTCGTAGCCCCAGGAGCGGAAGAGGCCCACCATGAATTCGGCGTTCTCCTTGCCGTAGGGGGAGCCCACGTGGTGCGGGCGGGCGGCCATGCGCTTCATCCACTCGCGGAGGTTCTCCGGCCGGAGCTGCGAGTCGAAGCGGGCTTCCAGGGCCCGCTGCTCCCTGGCGCGCTCATTGCTGAAGCCGTAGAGAGGGCCTTCGTCTGCCTTGGGCGGAGCGGAGACCGCCGGCGCGGCCAGGGCGAAGGCGAGAGCGAGGATCGGCAAGGCACGTCGGGATCGTTCGGACATCGAGAGCTCCTGTTCGGGCGGCGGTCTCATTTGGCTCCGCGGCCGGGTTTGAGGCATTCTACGCTCGCCAGCGGGCGGGTTCAGGCGAGACGTACGCGAAACGTGACGTGAGGTTTCCGGTAAAACCGATGGAGCATTTCCCTGCCCAGAGCAGCGATTCCGGGGGGCTCGGCGCCCGCCTGGCCCGGCTCTCCCCCGAAGGCCTGCGCTGGACGATGGGCTTTTTCTGCGCCTTCGTCGGCGCCTTCGTCCTCGTCGCGCCCCATCACTTCGTCGGCCGGCCCTATGCCTCTCTCCGTCCTTATGCCGCGGCCTGGGGAACCTGGTCGCTGCTGGCCGGGGTCTTCCTCCTCTCGGTGTCGATCCTGAAGCCCCGGCGGGGGGTGGTGGTGACCGTGCACGCCCTGGTGGCGGCCGCCCTTTTCGCCCTGGCCGCGAGCTTCGGGAGCTCCGGCGCGTGGTCGGGGATGATCTCCTACGCCGTGCTCGGCACCGGGACGGTCGCCGCCGCCTTTCTCCGCGGGGTGCGCTCCCCCCTGGGCCGTTTCGGCGACCTGTTCGCTTTTCTGATGGGGTCGATCGCCACGGTCGTGGGGGCTCTCATGGCCGGAGCTCCGGTCTGGATGCGGGCGTCCTTCGCCGAGTTCTCCTGGGATTACATCCTCACGCTGGGCCTCGTCCTCCTGTTCTCCGGACCGCTGCTTGTCTGGGCTCAGCTCCGCCAGCCGGAGATGCCCGAGTGGCAGGTCCGGGGGGCCCATCTCGTGGCCGGGCTGGCGTTCTTCTCTTTCGGATGCCTCGCCTCGCTGCCGCTCTACGCCTGGACCGGCGTGGCCCTCTACCTCGGGGGTGGAGCCGCCCTCGCGTTCCAGCCCTGGCTGCGCCGGAGGCTGGGGAAGATCGATCTCTCGGCCCTGCGCACCCGGCTCGCCCTGACGCTCGCGACCGCCACCTCGCTCGCCCTGATCCTGGCGACCGCCGTGGTCACGACCCAGGAGGAGCGGCTCGCGGAAAGGCAGGTGCGGGGGACGCAGCAGATCGAAGCGGACGCGATCGCCCAGAACGTCTCCGACTACCTGTCGATGAACGGCTCGCGCGCCTTTGCGGTGGCCGCCCTGGCGGGCCAGACGCCGAGGACGCCCGCGGCGCAGCTCCGGCTTCTCGAAGCCTCCCAGAGGGCCTATCCCGACGTGGCGGGATTCCGCACCCTGGACGCTTTGGGGCGGCCCGTGGCGGGCACGGGATCGGTCGCGCTGCCGGTCGATCTGCTGCGCGGGATTGCGGCCGAAATGCAGGCTCAGCCCCGCATTCAGCTCGATCTGGTGACCCTGGGAGGGCGCCCGCTGCTCCTGCTTTCGGCTCCCATCCGCGAGCGGCCGGGAGAGGTGAGCGGCGTGCTGGTGGCGGTGTTCGATTCGGAGGCGCTGGGCCGGCGGATCTCCCGGACGGGGTCTTCCGTCCATCTGGCGGACGGGCATGGGGTCCTGATCGCGTACCGGGACACTTCGCAGGGCGCCCTTCCGAAGCTCCCCGCCGGATGGGACGAGCGGGTCCGAGCCGGCCAGAGGCTCACGCGCCAGCGCGGGCTGATCGCGACGGCGGACGTTCCCGGCCTGAGCTGGGTCGTGGCGGTGGAGCGCCCGCGGGCGGCCGCGCTCGCCGGGGTCCGCCGCGGGCGCGACTCGGCGTTCCTCCTTCTCCTCCTGGTGATCCCCCTTGCGGTCCTGGGCGGGATCTACGCGGCGCGGCGGATCGCGCGCCCCCTGGGTGCTCTCGCGAGCGCCGTGGGGGAGATCGGGATGGGCAATCTCGGGGTTCCCGTGGAGGCGAGCAACATCACCGAGGTGTCTCGCCTGTCGACCGCCTTCCGGGAGATGCGCGACCGGCTGGCGGCCCGCACGCGGGAGAGCGAGCGGCTTGCGGCCGAGCTGCGCGCCCGGGCCGAGGCCCTGGCCGAGACCGACCGCCGGAAGGACGAGTTCCTCGCCATGCTC
>DATEIO010000356.1:0-4701 GCA_035278895.1 Thermoanaerobaculia bacterium
AGCGGCAGCCCGACCACGTTGGTGTAGTTGCCGTCGATCGCTTCCACAAAGAGGGCGCCCAGCCCCTGGACGGCGTAGGAGCCGGCCTTGTCCAGGGGCTCGCCCGTGTCCACGTACCAGGCGATCCGCTCGCGGGTGAGCGGGGCCATGCGGACCCGCGAGGCAGTGACGTCCGCCACGAGGCGCTCCCGGCCGGGCTCGGACAGCGCGACGCCGGTCAAGACCGTGTGCTCGCGGCCGGCGATCCGGGCGAGCATCCGGCAGGCGTCCTCGGGGTCGACCGGCTTGCCCAGGATCTCCCCGTCCAGAACTACCGTCGTGTCCGCCGCGAGCACGATCTCTCCGGGATGGCCCTGCGCACGCGCTTTTTCGATCGCCAGGCGCAGCACGTAGTCCCGGGGGAGCTCGCCGTCCCGCGGGGTCTCGTCCACGTCGGCCGAGCGCACGGCAAAGCGGAGACCGAGCCCCCCCAGCAGCTCGCGGCGCCGGGGGGAGGCCGAGGCGAGGACGAGGTCGGGCCGGGCGGCGCTCAGGGGTAGTAGCCCTTGAGGGTCTTGGCCTCGAGGCCGGGCTTCGCGAGCTTGACCTCGATCGTGCGGAACTTCTCGTCCCGCTTCAGGTTGGTGGACTGGTAGGCGAGCAGGTACTGCGAACGCAGCTCTCCCTCGATCGACTCGTAGACCCGGTCGAGCTCGCTCGCGCGGTCCACGAAGAAGGAGCGCCCGCCGGTCTCCTCGGACAGCCGGTTGAGCTTCAGGCGCACGTCCGCGTCGCGCGAGGAGAGGCCGATCCCTACGGTGTAGAGGGCCACGCCGCTCCGCTTCGCGTACTCCAGGGCTTCGTTGTAGGGGTAGCGGCTCCCCTCGTCCTTGCCGTCCGAGAGGATGATGATCGCCCTTTTCCCGCGCACGCCGCCGAAGTAGTAGAGGGCGTAGATCAGGCTGTCGTAGAGGGCGGTATTGCCGTCCGCGGTCAGGCCCGCGAGTCCCCCCGCGAGCACCGGCTCCTGGTTGGTGAAGCGGACGGCGAGCGTCGGCTGGTCCGCGAAGGTGATCACGGAGGCCCGGTCCTTGGGGGTGAGCACGGTCTGGAAGAAGCGCAACGCCCCGCGCACGGCCGAGTCGAGCTTGTCCCCCTCGCCCATGGAGGAGGAGGTGTCCAGGAGGATGCCCGCGTAGATCGGCACGTCGCGCACCAGCTCGAAGCGGCGGACCTCCTGCTCGGTGCCGTCCTCGAAGACCCGGAAGTCCTCTTTATTGAGCCCCTCGACCGGCCGGCCCTTGTTGTCGGCCACCGTGGTGTAGAGCTCGACGAAATCCACGTCCACCCGCTCGCCCGTGTCGGGCGTGTTGATCAGCACCGTGTCCTCGGTCGAGTTGCCGTCCGTGAGGAACGCCACGGCGCGGACGTACTGGACGGTATCGGACGGCAGCAGGAGCGGCTGGGTGAACGGCGGCTGGTAGAGGGTCGCGACGAGCGATTCGCCGAGGTAGAGCTCGACCCGCTCGAGCGAGTCCCCCTCGGGCACGTCGACCACGGCCTGGGCGCGGAGGCTCGTCTTGTAGGTCCGTCCCGCCTGGGGCTCGACCAGGCGCACCGAGAAGCGGTGGGGGCCCGCGTTCAGCAGGATCTCGTCCTCGGCGAGCTTTTCGCCGGAGGCGCTCTGGGCGATCGCCCGCACCACGTGGGTGCGCGGCTGGAGGCCCAGGTTGAGCTCCACGCTGAACGGCGGGCGGCCCTTGGTGAGCACCGGCTTGCCGTCGAGCTCGAAGCTCACCCGGACGATCTTGTCCCCGGTCACGGCCGCCTCCACGCGGGCCTTGCCCGTGGCGAGCCCCGGGGGCGGCGGGAGGAGGCGGATCGTCTGCTCGTCCGACCCGATCGCCGCGGGCGCGTTGGCCTCGGCCAAAGCCGCCTGGGCCGGCTGGGCGGCCGGAGCCGCGGGAGCGGCCGGCGTCTGGGCCGTCGCCGTCCCTTCCACGAAGGGCACCTGGAGCTCGCGCTCGTCGCGGAAGTAGCGCTTGCCGGTCAGATCCTCGATCTTCACCACCAGCTTGTAGCTGCCGGGGCGCAGGTAGCGCTGGAAGACGAGGGGGATCTTGGTGTCCGCCTGGGCGTCGGCCTCCGGCAGGGTGAACCGGTAGCGGAAGTGGTCGAACAGCTCGTCCTTGTAGAGGATCTCGCCGTCGATCAGGAAGTTGTAGGTGGACGTCGAGGTCCCCTCGACCTTGCCGGGCCGGACCTCCTCTCTGGGCACGCTCGCGAGCCCCTGGACGACCGTGCGGCTGCCGAAGCGGCCGGGGAACGACAGGTCGAGCTCGGCCGGGAAGGTCTGGGCGCCCTCCGGCACGTCGGTCGACGCCGAGGCGAATCCGGAGACCCACTCGTCCCCGGGCCGGGGGACGACGTCGATCCTCTCCTCGACGTAGTGCCAGTCGATCGCCTCGCCCAGGCGTGCCGCGATGTCGTCCCCCCGGGGGCAGACCTCCGAGATCGCCGCGGAGATCGCGGCCACGTCCTGGGTCTGCACCCGCAGGGCCTGGGAGAGGAGCGTGTTGATCCCCTGCGTGGGGCCCCAGAGGCGGTAGGGGCCTTTGAGCCCCCCTTGCGCGGAGACGAAGGCGAGGGAGAACTGGGTCTTGATGCGGTCGGTGCCGGGGTAGCTCCAGATCTCCATGGGGAGGAGCAGCTCGCAGCGGACCTGGAACACCTCCTTGGGCTCGCCATTGATCAGGAGCATCCGCGCCCGGTCCTCGGTCAATCCCCCGAACTTCTCCCGGGCCACGCGCACCCGCTCCTCCCACCGCTCCTGGAGCTCGTTTCTCGCCGTCTGCGGGAACGGGTCCCGCACCTGCCAGAAGCGGCGGATGAACGCCTGCCGCTGGTAGTCCTGGCGGACCGCGAGGAACGCCTCGCGCTCCTTGGCGGAAAGGAGCGGCGCCACGTCCTCCAGCCACGTGCGGTACCGGGCCGGGAGATCGTCGGGGACCGGCGGCGGATCCTGGGGCGGCGCGGCCGCGAGCAGGGACCCGGCGGCCAGGGCGATCAGCAGCGTGCGGTGAAACGGGTGCGGCATCGCGCGATCCTAGCCTCGGATCCGGGTTGCGGCAACCTTCACGGGTAGTACCCCCGCATCGTCTTCACTTCGACCCCCGGCCGCAGCACCGTCAGGTCCACCGTGCGGAACCCGGTGCTGCCGGTCGTGTTGGTGGACTGGTAAGCGATCAGATACTTCGAGCGCAGCTCTTCCTCGACCGCGGCATAGATGCCGGCGAGCTCGTCCGCGCTTTTGAGGAAGAAAGCCCGGCCGCCGGTCTCCTCGGCGAGCTTTTCGAGCTTCTTCTTGTCGATCTTCTCGCCCAGGCCGATCGTGTAGATCGTCACCCCGGCGCGGCGGGCGGTTTCGAGCGAATCTTCCCAGGTGAAGCGGCTCCCCTCGTCCTTGCCGTCCGAAAGCAGCAGGATCGCCCGCTGCCCCTTGATGCCGTTGAAGTAGTAGAGAGTGAAGATCAGGCTGTCGTAGAACGCCGTCCCCCGCTCGGCCTTGACCCCCGCGAGACCCCCGGCCAGGGTCGGGACGTCGTTCGTGAACTTGACCGCGAGGAACGGGTGGTCGTTGAAGGTGACGACGGCCGCCCGGTCCTTGGGATGGATGCTCCCTTCGAGGAAGCGGAGCGCCGCCTCCTGCGCCTTGGCGAGCGCCGGCTCCATGGACGCCGAGACGTCCACCATCAAGGCTACGTGGGCCGGGAGGTCCGTCACCCGCTCGAAGCGCACGATCTCCTGCGGGACCCCGTCCTCCTTCACCGCGAAGTCCTTCTTCGCGAGCCCGGAGACTGGCCGCCGGCTCCGGTCGAGCGCCGTGGTGTACAGCTCCACGAAGTCGACGTCGATCGCGTCGATGTCGGCGTTGACGAAGACCAGGCTCTCGGTCGAGTTGCCGTCGGCGAGATAGGCCACCGCGCGCACGTAGGAGATCTCCTCCCCCTTGGGGAGGAACACGGGGTGGACGTACGGCGGCTGGTAGAGGGTCGCCACCCGGGTTTCGTTGAGATAGAGCTCCAGCCGCTCGATCGTCTGCCCCTCGGGGGCCTCGGCCTCCACCCGGGCGAGGAGGCTCCCGGTATAGCGCTTCCCCTTGATGGGCTCCAGGATCCGCAACCGGAAGCGGTGCCCGGCCGCGTTGACCACCAGGTCGTCGGTCGCCACGGCGAGCCCGGAGGCGTCGTAGGCGATCACGGCGAGCGTCCGCGTCCGCGGGGCGGCGCCCAGGTCGAGCTCCACGCTCCAGGGCGGGGCCGTCTTGGTGAGCACGGGCTTGCCGTCCAGGGTGAAGGTCACCTTCGCGACGTCGCCCGTCGTCAGGGTGTCGAAGCGCACCATCCCGGTCTGCAGGTGGCCGGCCGGGGGGACGAGCTTGACCGTGGTCTCCCCCGTGAGCAGGGCGGCGTTCGCCTCGGCGAGCAGCCGGGCGGTCTCGGCGTCCACGTCCGCGGGGGGCACGGCCGCGGGGAGGACATTTTCGACCGCCGGCACGGAGATCCGCCGCTCGTCCCGAAAGACCTTGCCCGAATTGTCGTCCTCGATCTTCACGACGAGCGTGTACTCGCCGGGGCGCAGAGGGCGCTGGAAGACCAGGGGGAGCGGATCGGGCGCGTCGCTCGCCGGGAAGTCGAACTTCACGCGGAAGCTCTCGAGGAG
>DATEIO010000357.1:0-2664 GCA_035278895.1 Thermoanaerobaculia bacterium
GCGACGTTGGCGCAGGCGATCAGCAGGATGACGGCCATGGCCGCGAGCGTCGCCAGAAGCGCCGGCCGGAGCGAGCCGACGAGGAACTCGCGGATGGGGGTGAGCGCGGCGTTCTTCGTCTTGTCCCACTGCGCGGGATAGGTGAACCGCTCGCGGAGCGCTCCGGTGATCTGGTCGAGCGCGGGGGCCATCGCCGCCATGTCCTGCCCCGGGGCCAGGCGCCCGACAAGGGCGTAGTTTCCGCTCTGGTTCGTCGGATCGAGCGGCTCGGGAAGCCAGACGCGCACGGTGGGGTTGGGGAACCAGAAGCCGCGCGGCGCCACGCCGACCACCGTCCGCGCGATGCCGTCGAGCTGGATGCGCCGGCCGAGAATGGACGGATCGCCGCCCATCTCCTGCCACAGCTCGTGGCTGAGCACGGCGACCGGCTCGACGCCTTGTCCGTCGTCCCCGGGCCTGAAGACGCGGCCGAGCGCCGGGTGGACTCCCAGCACCTCGAACAGCTCCGCGGACGCGGAGATCCCCGGAATCACCTGCGCCGGCCCGTCGCCGGACTCGAGCGTCACGTCGGCATTCCGGTACGCGGCCACGCGCTCGAACCCGGGCCAGTTGGGCCGCAGGTGGAGGAGCTCCGCCTCGGACCAGTCGAAGATGTTCCAGAAGACGGCGATCCTCTCTTCCTGTGCATAGGGGAGCGGCTCGAACAGCAGCCCGCGCACGATGCTCAGGATGGCGGCGGTCCCGCCCACGCCGAGCGCCAGGGTCAACACCGCGAGAAGCGCGTACGTCGGGCGCGCGATGAGGCGCCGGACGGTATATCGCAAATCCATGATCCAGCTTTCCATCCCAGGTCCTCCCGGAAGAAATCGATTCGCCGCCGGCTCGAAGCCGGTCCAGCCGCGCCACCAGCTCCGCCGCAAAAGCGCGGGAGCGGAGCCCAGCACCTGCCGCCAGAGCCAGACAAAGGCCGCCGCCCTCCCCTCCGCGTCTCGCCGGTGGGCGTACTCCTCCCGCAGGTCGCAGAGCACCTCCTCCCGCTCGGCAGCGGGCAGGAGAGCGCAGAGCACCGTGGCGGCGAAACGGAGCGGCGGGGTCGGGGCGGCGGTTGGCATGTCAGCAGGTCCTCGTCGGCAGAGCGCCAGTTCTACAATGTAGAAGAGTACGCACAACGACCGCGGTAGGTTTCAAGGATTTTTGACGCGGCGAGCACCCTCTTCAGAGGGTGCAGGCACGTAGCCGCGGGTTTTAACCCGTGGCGGAAAGGCCGGCCCCCTCCGCCGCCCCGGGTTGAAACCCCGGGGCTACGTGCCTGCGCCTCGGGGAGGCGCCTCCACCGCCCGCCCCCCAGGAATACCCAAGTTAACGCGAACAGGGGCCGGGGGTGAGGTCCGGGCGGAGGCTGCTGGATTTCGAACCTTCGATCTGACCATTTCGTTAATCTGCATGGAAATGGCCCGTAACCTTCTCCTTCCTTCATCGTAGTCGTTCTGAACCGAGCCCTGGAGAAAGGCCGCCCATGCTGACGACCCGCACCCGCATCGTTTTGCGCCACGAGTTTGTCGAGACGTGGAAGAAGCCGCTCTTCCGGGTTCTGGTCTTCCTGCTGGTCCTGACGTCCTGGGGCTTCTCCAGCGGGGGCATGCAGATCCAGTCGGGCGATACGACCGTCGGAGGAGGGGCCCGGGCCTGGGTGACCTCGGAGTTCAGCTTCGCCCTGCTCCTCACGTTCCTGGTGCCGATGCTCTACGGCTTCTTCGGCTCGATCGCCTCGGGCGTGGCGATCCTCTCGGACGACGAGGCCCGGATCAGCGACATGCTGCTCTCGACGCCGCTGACGCCTTCGGAATACGTGTGGGGCAAGTTCCTGGGGATCTTCGGCGCTTCCTCAAGCGCCCTGGGCGTTCACCTGCTCGCGACCTTCTTCTTCTACCACGCGGTGCCGGACCCCACCGCGGCGGAGATCCACGGCCCGTTCGACCTGCTCAACTATCTCCGGCCGGCCCTGGTCTTTGCCCTGCCGACGCTCGTCTTCTACCTGGGCGTGGCCTTCTTCCTGGGGGAGCGCTGGCGGCGGCCGATCACGGTCTTTCTCTTTCCCACCGCCGTGATGATGCTCGACGTCTTCTTCCTCCGCAGTTGGGGCCCCACGTGGCTGGATTCGCGGGTCAACCAGCTGCTGATGCTCGTCGATCCGTCCGGCTACCGGTGGCTCAACGAGACCTGGCTCGAGCTGGACCGAGGCGTGGAGGTCTACAACACCACCCGCATCGGGCTGGACGCTCCGTTCGTGATCTCGCGCCTGGCCTTCCTGGGGATCGGCCTCTTGGGAGTCCGCCTGGCCGAGCGGCACCTGGCAGCGCATTTTCGTGAAAAGTCCGGTAGCGTCTCCCGGCTCCTCCGCAGCCGGCCATCGGCCCCTCCGCAGGCGGACGCCGCCGTGGCGCCCTTTCCGCGTCCCCTGGAGGCCCTTCAGATGGCCGGCCGGCCCGTGGGCCTCTTCCGCGGCGCTGCGACCGTGGCGGTCACCGAGCTCAAGAACCTGCTCGCCTCCCCCGGGCTCTACCTGTTCGGCGTGCTGATCGTGATCCTGACCGTCAGCAACAGCCTGCTCACCTTCGGGGCCTTCGGGGAAGAGCTGATCCTCACCCCGGGCAAGCTCGCGGA
>DATEIO010000358.1:0-4463 GCA_035278895.1 Thermoanaerobaculia bacterium
TGGCGTTCCTGCGCACCCTGGAGGCGGGGGAGCCGCGCGCCCGGTCCTACAAAATCGACGATCCACTGCGCGGCGTGGCCCGGAGCGTCCTCCCGTTCCCCCTGACCAAGGCGCAGAAGCGGGCGCTGCGGGAGATCGCGGGCGACCTCTCGGGCACCCTCCCCATGCTCCGCCTCCTCCAGGGGGACGTGGGGAGCGGCAAGACGATCGTGGCCGCCCTGGCGCTGGTGATCGCCCTGGAGAACGGGTACCAGGGCGCGTTCATGGCGCCGACCGAGATCCTGGCCGAGCAGCACTACGGAAACCTCCGGCGGCTCCTGGGGGAGCGCTATCCGCTCGCCCTGTTCACCAAGTCGTCGCCCGAGCCCCGGAAGCTCCGCCAGGCGCTCGCCGCCGGGGAGATCCGGCTCGCCGTGGGCACCCACGCCCTGCTCCAGGAAGGGGTGGCCTTCCGCAACCTCGGGCTCGCCGTGGTGGACGAGCAGCACCGCTTCGGCGTGACCCAGCGGGCTCTCCTGCGGCAGAAGGGCGAGCGGCCGGATATGCTGGTGATGACGGCGACGCCCATCCCCCGGTCTCTGGCGCTCGCGGCGTACGGCGACCTGCCGGTCTCGACGCTCGACGAGCTGCCGCCCGGCCGCTCGCCCGTGGCGACCGAGGTGGTGCCCACGGGCAAGAGCCGCGAGGTCTACCGCCGGCTCCGCGGAGAGCTCGCGCGGGGGGGACGGGCCTACGTGGTCTTCCCGCTCATCGAGGAGAGCGACCGGGTCGCCGCGGCGTCCGTGGCCGCGGCCGGGGAGAAGGTGCGGGAGCTTTTCTCCGAAGTCCCCAGCGCCGTGCTCCACGGCCGGATGGACACCGAGGAGCGCGACCGGGTCATGCGGGCGTTCGCCGCCGGGGAGGTTCGATTGCTGATCGCGACGACCGTGATCGAAGTCGGGGTGGACGTGCCCGAGGCCACGTGGATGGTCATCGAGAGCGCCGAGCGTTTCGGCCTCGCCCAGCTCCACCAGCTCCGCGGAAGGGTGGGGCGGGGCGTGGAGCCGTCCCGTTGCGTGGCGCTCCACGGCCGCCTGACCGAGGCGGCCAAGCGGCGCCTGGAGGTCTTCGCGGCCACGACCGACGGCTTCGCCATCGCCGAGGCGGACCTGGCGATCCGCGGCCCCGGAGACGTGCTGGGCACCCGCCAGGCCGGCCTCCCCGCGCTCCGCCTGGCCCGCCTTCCGGAAGACTGGGATCTGCTCGAAAAGGCGCGGGACGACGCCCGGGATCTCCTGCCGCGCCTTCCCGAGCTGGGGATGGAGGCGCTGCGTGACCGGGTACTCCCGTTCGTGGCCGAAGCCGTGGACGACGCGAGGCTCGGGGGAGGTTAGGGGCATGCGCGTCCTCCTGATCGCGAACACTCTCCCCCCGGCGGACGTTTCCGGCGTCGGCGAACAGGTGCTACAGTTGGCGGCCGGCCTGCGGGAAACAGGGGACGAGGTCGAGGTCCTGGGCCGGGGCCCGGGTGGCGCCTCGGGGCCCAAGGTGTTGTTCCCGCTGCTCGTGGTCCCAGCGGTCTGGAAAGCCCTCCGGCGGTTCCGCCCCCACGTGGTGCAGGTTCACGAGTCGGATGGCGCGCTCGCGGCGCTCCTGGTCGCGGTGTTGGCGCCGCTCCTCGCTCCGCGGCCGCTCCTGGTTGCTCTGCTCCAGGTGAGCTACGTCGAGGAGCTGCGGGCCGTGCGCCCGCTGCGGACGCCGGACGGACGCGTGCTGGGGAGGCCCGGGAGCGTCGAGCGCCGTTTCCGCTGGGCCAAGGCGCCGCTGCAGATCGCGCTGGGCCGGTTGACCGCCTTTGTGGCGGACCTGGTGCTGGCGCCGTCGGCGGCCACGGCGGCCGAGATCCGGCGGGACTACGACGTGGGCGAGGTCGGTGTGCTCCCCAACGTGACCGGCGGGCTCGAAGTGCCGCCGGCCGCGCCGCGTGAGGAGCCCCCGGGGTACCTCCTCTTCGTCGGTCGCCTGCGCATTCGCAAGGGCGTCGAGGTGCTGCTGGAGGCGGTGCGCCGGAATTCCGGGGCGCGCCTGCTGATTGCCGGAGACGGCGAGCACCGGGCGGCGCTGGAGACGAAGGCGGCGGAGCTCGGCCTGGGACCATCGGTGGCCTTTCTCGGCCGGTGCGACGCCTCCCGGGTGCGCGGGCTGCTTGCGGGCGCCGCGGCGCTGGTCGTGCCCTCGACCTACGAGGGGATGCCGCTCGTGGTGCTGGAAGCCATGGAGGCCGGGCTGCCGGTCGTGGCGAGCCGGGTGAGCGGCATCCCGGAGGTGGTGGAGGACGGGAAGACCGGGTGGCTGGTGCCGCCCGAAGATCCGGACGCCCTGGCCGCCGCGCTGGCCGCGGCGCTGGGGAATCCCGAAGAGGCCCGGCGCCGGGGTGGCGAAGGCCGGCAACGGGTGGACGAACGGTTCCGGCCCGCGGTGGCGGCCGGAATGTGGCATGAGGCGGTCCGCAAGGGCGGCTGCTACGAGGATTTGGAATGACTGGGAGGAGATTCGGCTCATGATGGGACGCGCCCTGCTGATCGTCGGCGCCATGGCCACACTGGGGTTCATCGCCTCGGCCGTGCTGGGCTATACGCTCACGGCCCCCACGGATGCGGACATGCCGCTCCACGTGCTCGTGGGGCTCGCCTCCTCCCTCCTCCTCCTGTTCTCCCACTGCTGGATCATGTTCTACCTGATCGGCACCGGGAAGGCGATCAAGGAGGCCGTGAACGAAAACGGCCTGGAACCCGCGCTCATCGAGGAGACGAAGCGGTTCAAGAACGCCTCCTACCCCTCGCTCATGCTCGCCATGACACTCGCCATCGCCACCTTCGTCCTGGGCGGCGGAGTGGCGACCGGGGCCATGCCCTCGTGGGTGCATCACGCGCTCTTCTACGCCACGGTCGTGGTGCAGGCGCGGGCCCTGTGGATCGAGAACCGCGTCCTCGCCGACAACGAGCGGCTGATGGCTGACATCAACGGCCGTCTCTCAGGGCCGCCGCGGGGGCGCAGAGCCGAGGCTTGAGCGGCGCCATGGACACCAACCTCCTCTTCACGACGGGAGTCCAGTACCTCCTGCTGCTCCTCTCGATCTCGCTCCACGAGGCGGCCCACGCCTGGGTGGCGGACCTCTGCGGCGACCCGACCGCCCGCTCGCTCGGGCGCACCAGCCTGAACCCCGGGCGGCACTTCGACCCCATCGGCTCGCTCCTCTTCCCGGCGCTGCTCCTGGGGTTGAACGCTCCGCTCTTCGGCTGGGGCCGGCCCACGCCCGTCGTCGACAAGAACCTGGGCCGGCCCGGCCGGGACGACGTGCTGATCGTGGCCGCCGGATCGTTCGCCAATCTCCTGCTCGTGGCGGCCGCCATCCTCGGGATCATGATCGCCATCCCGATCCTGGGGCCCGAGGCGCGGCAGGCCGCGTTCTTCACGCTGCTTCACCAGACCAAGCAGGCCGAGGTGCTCCCCGGCTTTCCCATCATGTTCACCCTGGTGCGCCTGGCGACCATCAACGCCTTCCTCGCCGCCTTCAACCTGATCCCGCTGCCGCCTTTGGACGGCGGGCAGATCGCGCTCCACCTGCTGCCACCCGACTGGTCGGCCAAGCTTTCCGCTCTTCGCCCCTACGGATTTATCATCGGGGTCGCTCTGGCGTTCGCCGCGCTGCCGCTCCTGCTGATCCCCTTCTACGGGGTCCTGGGGCTGGTCATCAATCTCATTTGAGGAAGGAATTGGGAGAGGTCGTGAACGAACAGAACATCGTGCTCTCGGGCATGCGGTCCACGGGAAAGCTCCACCTGGGCAACTACTTTGGCGCCCTCAAAAACTGGGTGGACCTCCAGGACCGCTACCGCTGCTACTACATGGCGGCCGACTGGCACGCTCTGACGAGCGACTACGCCGACCCGTCGCAGGTAGCTCAGAACACGATCGATATCGTGATCGACTGGATCTCCGCCGGACTCGATCCGGAAAGATCGGTGATCTTCGTCCAGTCCATGGTGCCCGAGCACGCGGAGCTCCACCTGCTGCTCTCCATGCTCACGCCGCTCGGCTGGCTCGAGCGCGTGCCGACCTACAAGGAGCAGATCCAGCAGATCGACAACAAGGATCTCCAGACCTACGGCTTCCTCGGCTACCCGGTGCTCCAGACGGTCGACATCATCATCTACCGCGCCCACTACGTGCCGGTCGGGGAGGACCAGGCGAGCCACCTGGAGATCAGCCGCGAGATCGTGCGCCGGTTCCACCACTTCTACGGCGAGGGAGTCTTCCCGGAACCCAAGGCCCTGTTCACGCCCACGCCCAAGGTGCCGGGCATCGACGGCCGCAAGATGTCCAAGTCCTACGGCAACGCGATCAACCTCTCGGATCCGCCCGACGTCATCCTCGCCAAGTGCAAGCAGATGTTCACCGACCCGCAGCGGCTGACGCGCAAG
>DATEIO010000359.1:0-2281 GCA_035278895.1 Thermoanaerobaculia bacterium
TTTTCTCGGGCCATCCCGGGCCCGTTTCATCCAGGGCCGGAAATGGCCCCGGAAACTCCATCGCGTCGGTCCCTGGACCCGGAAGCAGGCTCGTCCCAGGAGGAAGGGTCAGGGTTCATACTGTACCGCCTTATGCGTCTCGGCGGTGAGAGGTGAAGCTTGGCGTATGATGCATGGACCTCTTTGCTATGTCAAGCATACTCATGGGAAAATCAGGACGTCTATGCGCACACTACGCATTTTCATGAACATGGAGCGCCTTGACAGAATGTCCTCGGGGGAGATCTACTATGCAGGTAACCTTGCTCCCTATGTTCCTGGAGGAGACACCGGACCATGAGCTCTTCGCAAACGACACGCGACTACCGCCGGGGGGTGATCCTGGAGATCCTGGCCGAGCCCGAAAGCCGGATCGGGAGCCAGTTGCAGTTGGTCACGCTGCTGGCGCGGCGGGGGATCAACGCCACGCAGTCGAACGTCAGCCGGGATCTGCAGGCGCTCAGGGTGCAGCGCATCAATGGGCGCTATCAGGTCTGCGACTGGTCCCCCAAGACGGACCCGGAGTTTCAACGCATCATGGACCTCATCGAAGAGGGCCGTTCGGTGGGCCCCTACCTGTACGTGGTGGAGACGGTCGAGGGGGCAGGCCATGCCGTGGGGCGCGCCATTCAGAACGCGAAGTGGGAGGAGGTGGGAGGGGTCCTCTCCGGCGAGAACACGATCTTCATCGCCACGGCGAGCGAGGAGGATCGGCAGAAGGTGGCGCAACGCTTCTCCACGTTCCTCATTCCGGTCGACGAATCGGAAGACTCGGAAACCCCCTGAGAAGGTCTTCGGCCTCTTGCAGAAGCCTTGGGCGGCGCTCCGAATCCTGGGGCGTGCCGTAGAACCTTGGAGCGGCTCTCCGAAGATTCCGGCGCGTTTCCGAATCTTCTAGCAGCTCGCTGAAGCCTGCCTGGCTCCTTAGAAAAAGGGAACGGCTCGCGGAAGGCTCCGGCGCTTCCCGGAGCCCGGGATCGTCTCTCCGAAGGCTGGGGCGAGGCGTGGAATCTTCGCGCGGCTTTCAGATTCTGGGAGCGCGCTTCCGAATCTTTCAGCGTCTCCCGGAATCCGGCAAGGCGCTCCGGAAGGCTCGCGGAGCTCGCGGAATTCCGGAACGCGTCTCCGAAGCTTTTCGCGGCTTTCCGAAGCGCAGGGCGGCTCGCCGAATTTTTCCGGGATCTTCCGGAAGATTCGGCGAGCCGCCCTTTTCTTCTGATTCGCAGGCGAGACCGCTTCGAGGGCCGACGCGAGGCCGGGGAGATTCGTAGACAGCTTCGGGACGGCGGTTGGCGAACCGGGTCCCGGTGGGGCGGGCTGGGACCCGGTGTGTCAGCTCACTCAGTTTTTTTCTTCTTCTCTCTCTCCGCTTTCTTCGTCTCCCGGCTGGTGGCCGCCGCGACGGTCCGTTCCACGGCCTTGCGGCGGCTCTTCGCGGTGTTGCTCGCCACCTGGGCATCGGGCCGCGAGCGGCCTTTGGCGCCATGAGCTTCACGGCCGTGGCCCGAGAGCCTGTCGCTGTTACCCCGGGCCTTCGCCCGGATCGTCGCCGCCGCGGCCGGCGACAAGGCGGAGGAGGCGGCGGCGCTCGGCGAGCTCGCGGCAGAAGCCCTCCCGTGTCTCCGGAGCGCTCTCTCCGCGGCTTCGCGCTGCCGTTGCAACTCCTCAAAGGTCGGCGGGGAGGGGACCGCCGAGCTCGAGGCGGCCTCGGGAAGCGGTTCCGGATCCGGGTCGGGGTCGCTGTCGCCGCCGACTTCGATGGCTTCGTCGGCTTCGTCGGCTGCAGCGGCTGCGGGGGGCAGCGCCAAACCGAGACCGCTGCCGTCGTCGGCTGGGGCAGCGACATCGTCTACGGCGGCTGCGGGAGGCGGAGCGAGCAGGGGCTGCTGGTCTTCGACAGCCGCGGCAGGAGGATTGTTGTTGCCCCCACGCCGGAACGGACTGCTGACGAGGTTCCACGCTCCTCTCGCCAAGCCCCCGATTCCGCGCCCGACGCCTCCTGCAGCCCACCCGATCCCCCGCCCGATCTTTTTCAGCCATTCGGGGACCCTCTGAATGGGCTCCGGCCCGAAGGAGGTCCGCAGGGCGTTCATGGGGATGCCAGGCGAAAGGGCGTAGGGGCTGGCGCTCTCGTCGGGCTTGCGCTGCACGGGTGGCGAAACGGGCGCGGGGAGATCCGCGAAGTGATGGCCGAAGGCCTCCGCGTTCCGGAGCCAGGCGTCGTAGTCGGGCGGCTCCGCGG
>DATEIO010000360.1:0-8918 GCA_035278895.1 Thermoanaerobaculia bacterium
CGCCAGCTCGGCCACGGTCTTCGTCGGCTGGACCTCGTGAGCGGTGAGCGGATCGCTGTTCATGAATTCCACCACCTGGGGATCGCGCGAGAAGTCTTCTTTCTTGAGATTCAGCACATGGGCATGGGGTGCCAGGTGGGAGAGCCCCTTGACCACGGTGACGGCGAAATCCGGCGCCGCGACCCGGAAGGCGAAGCTCTCGCAGATCAACCCGGCGAGCTCCGCCTGATGCTCCAGCGTGTAGACACAGGAGATGACGCCGCCCGCGCTGTGGCCGAGCAGGAACACGGGGAGGCCCGGCTCCCGCGACTTCGCGAGCGTCACGAGGGCGTTCACGTCGTCCAGATAATCCCCGATCTTCTCCAAATAGAAACGCTCGCCTTCCGACTTGCCGCGGCCATGCAGATCGAGCGCGTACACCGCGAGGCCGCTCGCCACGAGCTGTTCGGCCGTCCACAGGTAATACCCGCTGTGGGAGTTGACGCCGTGGACGATCGCAACCACGCCGCGGGCCTCTCCTTCCGGACGCCACGACCGGACGAAGATCTTGAGGCCGGCACCCCCGTCGATATTTTCCTCTTTCATAGCAGCCTCCTCCTTGCGCGCATTGCACCATGCGCGCAAGGGGAAATCCATTAGACGAAGGTATTGATTGCCGGAGTCTACGGCCTGGATGGAAGCGGGAGATTGAGCCTCGCGGCGGTCCTCACCAGGTCGGCCAGCGAGCCCGCCTTCATCTTCCGCATCATCTTGCCGCGATGGGCCTTGACCGTGATCTCGCTGGTGCCCATCTCGGCGCCGATCTGCTTGTTCAACAGACCGGCGACGACCCAGGCCATGACCTCCCGCTCGCGGCGGGTGAGGGATGCGTACCGGTCCTGGAGATCCTTCAAATCCGCCGCCACCTCGAGCGCAACGCGGCTGCGCTCGATCGCTTGACCGATCGCGTCCAGCAGCGCGTCATCCGAAAAAGGCTTGGTCAAAAACTCCACCGCTCCCGCCTTCATGGCCTTGACCGTCATCGGCACATCGCCGTAGCCGGTGATGAAAATGATCGGCATCTCACTCCGCTCGGCGGCGATGCGCTTCTGGAGATCGAGGCCGTCGAGGTCGGGCAGCTTCACGTCGAGCACCAGGCAGCTCGGTGCGTCGACGGCAGAGCGGGCGAGAAACTCCCGGGCGGAGGCGAACGTCTCCACCTCCCAGCCGGCCCAGCGGATCAGCAACTCCAGCGATTCGCGCACCGAGACGTCGTCGTCGACCACGAAAACGATCGGCCCGGCCTGGGTCATGGCTCGACCGTCCGCAGGGCCGTCTGGACGGCCGCGAGCAGAGACGCCTCGCTGAACGGCTTGAACAGGCATTCGACGGCGCCCCCTTCGAGCAGACGCGAACGGACGTTCTCGTTTCCATGGGCGGTGATGAAGACGATCGGGATCTCCTGACGGCGGAGCGTCAATTCCTGCTGCAGGGCGGGTCCACTCATTCCCGGCATGGCGACGTCCAGGACCAGGCAATCGATCTGGGAGACGAGATCCGAGGCGAGAAACTCTTCGGCGGAGGAGAAGGCCGCGGCCGAAAAGCCCAGGGCCCGGAGCAGATCCGGGAGCGACTCGCGCACCGACTCGTCATCATCGACCACGGCCACTAGAGAGCGCGGGCCCATCACAAGCTCCTTGGAGGAAGGGAGAAGTAAAACGTCGCTCCCGGCCCTTCGTTGGGCTCGGCCCAGAGCCTGCCCTGATGACTTTCGATGATGGAGCGGCTGATGAACAAGCCAATCCCCATCCCGCCGTGCTTCGTCGTGTAGAAGGCTTCGAAGAGCCGTTCCAGGTCCTGCGGGTCGAAGCCCGTCCCCGAATCCTCGACGGTCAAGCGCACCCGGTCGTCTTCATCCTGCTCCGTCCGGATCACCAGTTGCCGCGGACGGTCCTCGACACCGCTCATCGCTTCGGAAGCGTTCAGCAGCAGATTCAAAATCACCTGCTGCAACTGCACGCGATCACCCGCGATCCGCGGGAGATCGGCGGCCAGGCTCGTGCGAACGACGACCCGGTTGCGCTGAATTTCACTCGCGGACAGCGCGAGGACTTCCCGGGTGGCCTCGTTCAGATCCACCGCGCCGTCCGTCGCGCCCTCTTTTTTGAACAGAGCCCGCAGCCGCGCGATCACGTCCGACGCCCGATTGCCATCGCGGATCGTGCGCCGCGCGGTTTCGCGCGCGCCTGAGACGTCCGGCGGATCGGCGGCCAGCATCCGCAGGCAGGTACTGGCGTTCGTGATGATGCCCGCAAGCGGCTGGTTAACCTCGTGCGCGATCGACGCCGTCAAGGCCCCGAGAGTCGTGATCCGGGCCACGCGCGCCAACTCGAACCGGGCCTTGCCGAGCGCGTCGTCCGAGAGCTGGCGTTCCGTTACGTCCTGCACCGCGCCGATGTACTCCAGCTGACCGGCATCGTCCCGGGTTCCGTGGGCGACGACGTGCAGGTATTTGATGGCGCCGTCCGGCATGAGGAGGCGGTGCTCGAATTCCAGGTCCTCGCCTTCGCGCCGAGCCCGCTCCACCAGCTCCTGGAACCACAGAACGTCTTCAGGGTGGATGCGAGTGCCCACGAGCTCGAACGTGACGGGCGCACCGGGATCGATGTCATAGATCCTGTAGGTCTGCTCCGACCAGACGATCTCGTCCGTCGCCACGCGCCACGAAAAGCTGCCCGTCGAGCTCAAACGCTGGGCTTCGGCGAGAAACGCCTCGCTCCGCTTCAGAGCGGCTTCACTTTGCGCGCGCTCGATCGCGATGCTGGCAATGTGGGTGAGCTGCTCGATCAGACGCTGCTCGTGCGGCGCCGGGCTGCCGGGCTGCGGCTGATAGATCGCGAAAGTGCCCAGGGCCCTCCCGGCCAGTGAGAGGATCGGCGTGGTCCAGCAGGATTGAAGACCGCATTGGAGCGCCAGCTCGCGCCATTCGCCAGTCTCCCAACGCGGATCGGCCGTCACGTCCGCAACGATCACCTGCGTCTTCTGGTGGACCGCCATCGCGCACGGCCCCCAGTAGGGAACCACCGGCCGGCCGTGAATGGCCTCGTTGTAAACGGATGGAAGGCTCGGCGCGGCTCCATGCTGAAGCTTCGCCTGGCTGGAATCGACCAGCAGGACACTGCAACGGGATCCCGCGACGGAGCTTTCGACCAGGCTGCACAGGACATCCAGGACCACCGGAAGCGAGCAGCCCCGCGCCACCATCTCGAGCAGCCGGCGCTCGCCCTCCAGGAGAGCCTCCGCCCGTTTCCGGTCATCGATGTCCGTTGCCTGCCCGTACCCGGGAATCGTATCGGCTGCGCGTAAGAGCTCGTCCTGCACGATGGGCCTTTCGGGTGCGTCCTCCCAACCCCGAGCTTGGGGGACTCGTGGATCGACAGTCAATCATACTTTGGTGTCGGCCCCTTTCTGCTAAACTCCCCATCCGAAAGGGTTTCCCAAGCGATTCTGGGCCTCTCAACCCGAGGGAAAGCTCTGGGTTCGACCGGATACGGGACTTCGCACCATGGCGATCGACGCAGACGGCACCCTGGGAGACGGCGACCCGACCCGTCTGGACATCGGGGTGCGCCCGCAACCTGCTCCCAGCACGGCCAAGCTTTCAGGCCGCAGGGTCTCCCATTTTCGGATCGGCGCGCCTCTGGGCAACGGCGGCATGGGCATCGTCTATGAGGCGGAAGACACTCGGCTCGGCCGCTCCGTGGCCCTGAAGTTCCTGACCCCGGAGATGATCCAGAATCCGACGGCCAAAACGCGGTTCCTGACCGAGGCGCGGGCGGCTTCGGCCCTGGACCATCCCAATCTCTGCACGATTCTGGAGATCGGCGAGAGCGAGGACGGCCTGCTCTTCCTCGCCATGCCCCGCTATGAAGGCGAAAGCCTGGACCGCCTCATCGCCCGGGGTCCCCTGCCGCTCGACCAGGCCCTGGACGTCGCCATCCAGGCCGCTCGCGGCCTCGCCAAGGCGCACCAGAACGGCATCGTCCACAGAGACGTCAAGCCGGAGAACCTCTTCGTCACCCCCGACGGCGTGGTCAAGATCCTGGACTTCGGCATCGCCAAGCTCCTCGGAGAGGCTGGGCCGACCCAGCTCGGCTTCTCCCTGGGCACGCCCTCCTACATGTCGCCGGAACAGACCCGGGGCCAGGAGGTCGACGCCCGGGCCGACGTCTGGTCGCTCGGGGTCGTCCTCTACGAAGCCCTCACCGGGAAGCGGCCGTTCGTCGGGGGCACCGGCGACGCAGTGGTCCATGCCGTCCTTCACAAGGATCCGGAGCCCTTGTCGCGCCTTCGGCCCGAGGTGCCGGCGGAGCTCGAGCGGATCGTCTCGCGCATGCTGGCCCGGGACCCGGCGCAGCGCTATGCGGATACGTCGGAGGTCCTGGCCGATCTCCGGAGAATTCTCGGCCTGACGAGCACGGGCAGCCTGACCTTTTCCTCCCCGGATCAGCGGCCGCAGAAGCCCGTCCGCCCCATCTTCTGGGTGACCGCTCTGGTCGTCCTGGGTCTCGCCGCGGCCCTTCTCCTCTGGCGCCAGAGCGGAACAGCGCCGCCTCCGCAACCGGTACACAGCGTCCGCTTGACCGACTTCCAGGGCACCGAGACCTCCCCCAGCCTCTCACCGGACGGCACGTTCGTCGTCTACGCCAAGTCCGCCGACGGCCACTTCGACCTGTTCCTCCAGCGGGTCGACGGCGGCAATCCCATCAACCTCACGGCGGACTCACCGGCCGACGACGTCCAGCCCGCTTTCTCGCCGAACAGCCAGCAGATCGTCTTCCGCTCCGAGCGAGAGGGTGGAGGCATCTTCCTCATGGGGGCCACGGGCGAATCGGTGAAGCGCCTGACCGACTTCGGGTTCAATCCGGCCTGGTCGCCCGACGGCCGGGAGATCGCGGTGGCGACCGAAGAGACGCTCGACCCCAGGTCCCGATACTCGTCCAGCCAGATCTTTCGGATCGACGTGATCACGGGAGCCCGGCGTTCCCTGGACGTGCCCGATGGCGTCCAACCTTCCTGGTCGCCTCACCGCTTGCGAATCGCCTTCTGGGGCCTCGCGCAACCCGGAGCCCGCCGGGTAATCCGGACCATCCCTGTGGATGGAGGGGCTCCGGTCACGGTGGTGGATGATGCCTTTTATAACTGGAGCCCGGTGTGGTCCCCTGATGGCGGGTATCTCTATTTCGCCAGCAACCGGGGCGGCAGCATGAATCTTTGGAGGGTCGCGATCGACGAGCGCTCGGGCCAGGTGCTCGGGGATCCGCAGCCGGTCACCACCCCCTCGGAATGGAGCGCTCTGCCGAGCCTCTCCCACGATGGCAGCCGCCTCGCCTTCGCCACCAATACCAGCCGCAGCTTCGTCGAGCAGGTGTCCCTCGATCCGCAGACGGGCCAAGTCCACGGTTCTCCCTTTCTCGTCTATCAAACCGCGCGCGGGGTCCGCACCTGCGACATCTCTCCGGATGGGGACTGGCTGGTCCTGTCGGCCTCTCTGCCTGCGGAGGATCTGCTCCTGATCCGGCCCGATGGCAACGACTTGCGGCAACTGACGAACGATCTCGACCGCGACCGCACCCCTCGCTGGTCTCCGGACGGCCGCGAGATTCTGTTTGCCTCGAACCGCAGCGGCAAATCCGAAGCCTGGACGATCCGGCCCGACGGCAGCCGCCTGACTCAAGTCACGAAGCTCCCGGATTCGCCGGTGCTCTATCCGTTCTGGTCACCGGACGGCCGGAGCATCGCCTTTCATTACGTCGACCGCGGGACAGGCCTCCTGAGCCTCCAGGGATCTTACTCCCCCCTGCGCATGCTCCCTCCGGTGGGAGACGGCCAGACCTTCGCCGGCTTCGACTGGTCCGAAGACGGACGTTTTCTCGCCGGGCAGTTGCTGCTGCAGGACCAGGCGAGCGTCCCCGGCATCGTCCTCTGGTCCCGGACCGACAACACCTACCGGCGCCTCACCCCAACGGGAGGGGATCCCGTGTTCGCCCGCGGCGGGAGGCACATCTTCTTCGTCGAAGAGGGCACGATCCGGCTCGTGGACGTGGCGAGCGGCAATGTGCGGACGGTGCTCTCGCCTCCCCTATATTCTTTATATCGCTCCGCAAGGGTCAGCCGGGACGGCACGAGCCTGTGCACGGTACGGGATACTGCCGAGGGGGATATCTGGAGCCTTTCGTTGGTCGATCCGGAAGGACCTTCCTGACAGGTCCGGCAGTGGGCCGCACCGCCGGACCTCTTCAGGCAAGGATCAGCAGGTCGAGGAAGTGGTCACACAAACCTTCGTGTAAGCAACGTAAGGCTCTATGCACTTCGCGCACTGAGAGTCGGACTGGCCGCCGTGAACTCTGGCCAACTCCAAGAGCGACGGATTATCAAGGATCTTGATCGTCTCACGGTTCAGAGCCAGACGCAGCGACCGATTTTTTCCATTCACATTTTTCTTCACGGTAGTCTCCCCATTTTCTTAAAATTGACCGAGCCGGCATGGCCAGGTCCAACGACAACCCTTCCGGCAAACCACTTCAAAGAATCAACCGAAAGCTCACCGGTTTGTCTTCGCCTTGGAAATCTTTTCGATCATCTTTTGATCTCCTTTCTCTGGTTGCCAGCCCTCCAGTGCAACTCAGATACCAGGTGATTTCCAGGCTTTCCGCGGGAGATCTGCTTGCAAAACGGCCATTTCACGTGTCAGCAGAGGAGGCTGACACAAAAGCGACGCGTCGGCCGGGCTCAAGGCGCCGGTTTCCGGATTCGAAACGGTGGGATCAGAGCCTGGCGGCAGGTCAAGCCAGCCCTGACTTTAATGGCAATTAGAGAATAGATAGCCTCTGCAGGCCCTTCTTGACAAGCCCGACGGTGGATTGCACCGCCGGGCCTTCCTCAGGCAAGCCCCCGGATTCAGCAGGTAGCGGTCTCGCACCCCACCGAGTTGGCATAGCCGGAGGTGGTTGTACAAGTCATGCACTGAGAACCGGATTCGCCGTGGACCCTGGCAAGGAGCAACGGGTTATCAAGGATTTTGATCGTCTCACGGTGTAGAATCAGACTCCGCATTGCCTTCTTTTCATTCGTGCTCTTCTTCACGGAAACTCCTTCCCTGAAAATGGCCGAGCCGGAGTGGCCCAAGCCGAGGTAAAATTCTTGACGAGCTTTCAAGAATAAGCTCTGGCAAGCATTCCGCCCACCGGATCACCTCAGGATCCCGGTCGTCATCGTACTCCTTCTTCCTGGTGAGACCTAAAAATCCTACCGGAATCTGCTCGGGCTGTCTAGTGTAGTGCCTCCCATCTACGCTCGCCAGATACATGAAACATCACGCACGACACCCCGCGATGTCGCGGGAGCGATCGGATTCCCTACGGCAGCGGGTTGGGGCGGGCGCGCGCCGTCGCCTCGACGTAGATCACCGCCTCGTGCTCGTCGGGCAGCACAAGCTCCCTCGCCATGTCGGCCTCGCCGCTGAAGGCGGCGCCGGTCTCGCGCATCACTTGCTTGCTGCGGAACCACTCGGCGACCGCTCCGCTCGCCGGCAGGCGGCGCAGGTCGAGGAGGCAGAGCGGCCAGCCGGCGCGCTCGAAGGTGTCCTCCAGGGTTCCCGCCGGGGGTGGACCGATCGTGAATTCGTTCAGCCCGCGGCCGCGGCCGGTGTGATCAATCGCCTGGAAGGCGCCGTGGTGGAACAGGAACCCGATCGGCAGGTACTCCCGGCCCAACGCCGCTTCGAGTTGGTGTCCCATCCAGGGGAACGGGTCGTCGGTTTTGTTGACGTGCCCGTTGTGCGCCCACAGGACGATGCGCGTCCCGGGCTCGGCGACGTCGGCGATCCACAGTACGTTCTCGGCCATGGCACGGTCCCGCACGCCGCCGCCCGCGGAGCCGCCCCACAGCTCGGTGTACTGCTGCAACACCTGTACGTAGTGCCGGTCGACCTTGGCCTGCCGGTCGGCTGCGGAGGCCGGCTTCGGCAGCCGCTCGGCGATCCTTGGCAGTACCGCGGCGACGGCGGCGAGGTTCTCTTTTTTGGGCGCGTCGGCGCGCTCGTCCGCGACGAGCCGGGCGAGAGCTGGCCCCACCTCGGCCGCGAGACCGGCATCGATCTGCTGCAGGCGCGCCGCCAAGCGCTCCGCCGCCACAGCACCGGCCCGCAGATCGAAGCCGTAGAAGCGGACCTGCCGGTGCCCCGAAACCGAGTTCCATTGCCGCATCCAGCGGATGAGGTCGAGCACCTCCTCGGTGTTCCAGGTCCAGAAGTACAGCCCTGCGAGCGCCCGGGCCGGGTCCCCCTGCCCCGTGCGCACGTACTCGTCCACCGCCTCGGACTCGGGCCAGTTGGCCTCGATCGCGAAGACGCTGAAGCCGAGCTCGGAGACGAGATACTCGAGCAGCCGGTGCTTCATCTGGAAGAACTCGCGCGTGCCGTGGGTGGCCTCGCCCAGGGCCACGACCCGTGCATCCCCGATCACGTTGCGCAGCGGCGCCAAGTCGGAAAAGCCGTGCCCCGCGCGCGTCGTGAGCAGCGGGATGGCCTGGCCGCGGATCCAGTCGATCACCGCCTGCGGAGCGGGCGCAGGCCGGCGGATCACCAGGTCCTGCCGCACCGTGCCGGCGGCGACTTCGACCAGCGTCGAGCGCAGCTCACCGGCCATCACCCGGCAGGAGTAGGGCGACGGCGGCAGCCGCAGCGCGTAGTGACCCGAGCCGTCGGCCCGGCCGGCGAAGAGATCGCCCTTGGAGAGGGTACGCAGGCAGTGCACCTCCGCGCTGGCAAGAACGGCCCCCGCCGAGTCCCGGACGTCGCCGGCCAGGAGGAACCCTTCAGCCGGTACTGCCAGGCGCAGATCACGAACCGCCTTGCCGCTCACGGCGGCCGGCGGCAA
>DATEIO010000361.1:0-10793 GCA_035278895.1 Thermoanaerobaculia bacterium
GCGATCCGCGGCAGCGTCGCCAGGAGGAACAGAAAAAGGCCGAGCACCAGCGATCGGCTCGATTGGAAAGAATTTTTCAGATTGCAATCCCTCGATCCACCCAATACATCAATCAGCCTACCACTTCCGCGCCGAGTTGGCATGGAAACCGCAACATGATTTTGTCAAGGAGAAATCTGCCCTGGCGAAAAGTCCTTCCATCGTGGTTCTGGGTGGCGGCCTCGCGGGCCTCGCCACCGCCCTGACGCTCGCCGAGAGCGGCTTTGAGGAGATCACAATCCTCGAGCGGGGGCCGCGCCTCGGCGGCCTCGCGGGGAGCTTCGAGCGCGAGGGACGGTTCTATCCGCTCGGCTATCACCACATCCTGAAGCGGGACCGCACGCTGCTCCACTTCCTCGAACGGATTGGCGCTTTGCCATCCGTCAGGTGGCGCAAAGTCCCCATGCTCTTCTACACGCAGCGCCGTTTCTACAACCTGGGGAGCCCCGGGGGATTTCTCCGCTTCCCCATGAGCCTCGCGGACAAGGCGCGGTTCGTGGCGCTCATGGCGCGGGCCTTCCGCAAGAGCGACTGGTCGGACTGGCAGGGGAAGAGCGCCAGCGAATTGATCGATTCCTGGGCCTCTCCAGGCGTGCGCGAGGCGGTCTTCGAGCCGCTCTGCCAGCTCAAGTTCGAGCTGCCGTGCCGCGACGTCTCCGCGGCCTGGCTGGGCGCCCGGCTCCACTTCCGCGAGGGGAGCACCGCCCTGGGCTACATTCCCCAGAACAACTGGACCCGCGTGCTCTGCGACGGCCTCGCCCGCCTGCTCGCGGAAAAGAAGGTGCGGGTGCGCCTGCGGGCCCCCGCCGTGCGGCTCCACGCCTGGGGGAACCGGATCACCGAAGCCGAGCTCACGGACGGCGAGCGGGTGCGCGGCGATCTCTTCGTGAGCGCGATCCCGCCCGAGATCTACCGGCGGATCGTGCCGGGAGACAAGACTCCGCACCTCGCCGCGATCCAGTCGACCGCCCTGGTCTCCCTCGTCTGCGCCACGCCTCAGAAAGTGCGGCCGGACTTCTACTGGGCGAACCTGTCGTCCCTGGACTTCAACGCCTGCGGCCTCTTCCAGCTGAGCGCGTTGAACCCCACGATCGGCGCGCCCGGAGAGACCTGCCTGAACTTCGTCACCCACCTCAGGCGGCGGGACGACCCCTTCTTCGAGCGCACGGACGAGGAGCTCCTCGCGGGCTACCGCGAGGACTTCCGCGAGCTCTTCGGCTGCGAGCTCGAGCCCTCCTGGGTCCACGTGGCGCGGCTCGCCTCGTACTCGCCCATCTTCCACCCGGATTACGAAAACCCGCCGGAGCGCAGCGAGACCTGGGCGAACGTCTACTTCGCGGGCAACTACCGCACCTTCCCCTCCATCGCCTCGACCGGCACCGCCCTTGAATCGGGGCTGGACGCGGCGCGCGCCATCCTCGCGGACCGGGAAGGGTACGCGCGGATCTTCGACCGCCGGAAGGTCCCCCGGGTGGGATATGCCTAGCCTCGCCGCCGCCCTCTGCACCCGGAACCGCCCGCGCCAGCTCGCGCGGGCGCTCATCTCTCTGGCCGGCCAGTCGCGTCCGCCGGACGAGATCCTGGTGATCGACAACGCCCCATCCTCCGGTGAGACGAGAGAGCTCGTGGAGCGCGAGTTTCCCGGCGTCCGCTACGTCGAGGAGCCCGTGCCCGGGCTCGACTTCGCGCGCAACTGCGCCCTCCGCGAGGCGGGCTCCGAGGTCGTGGCCTTCCTGGACGACGACGCGGTCGCGCACCGCGACTGGTGCCGGTCCCTGGCCGCGGCTTTCGAGGACGGCCGGGTGGCGGCAGTGACCGGCCGGATCGAGCCGCTCGCGCTCGACACCGAAGGACGGCGGCTGTTCGAAGAGAACGGGGGCTTCTCGCGGGGGACGCGAGAGATCCGGCTTCCGAAAGACGCCGGCCGGCCACTCCACGGCCGCGCCGCGCCGGCCATCGCCTGGGCCGTGAGCATGGGCTGCGGCGCGAGCCTCGCCGTGCGCAGGAGCGCTGCCCTGGCCGCGGGCGGGTTCGACGAGGCACTGGACATGGGGCCACGCCTCCCCGGCGGCGGAGACCACGACATGCTCTGGCGCCTGCTCGCCGCCGGCCACGAAGCCGTCTACCGCCCCGAAGCCGTGGCCTGGCACGAGCACCGGGCCGAGACGGACGCGGCCTACGACCAGATCGTGGGCCACCAGCGCGCGCTGGTGGCCTTCCTCACCAAGCATGCCCTGGGGAGGAGAGCGGGCCGGCGGCTGTCCGTGCTCGCCTTCCTCGCGTGGCGGCTGGTCAAGCCCGGGGTGCGCCTCGCGCGCCGGGCCGCCGGCCGCGACCCGCTCCCCGCGGCCGTGCTGCTCCGCATGTGGTGGAGCTGCTGGCGCGGGCTCGCGGCCTATCCCGCCGCCCGCCGGGAAGCCCAGCGGCTCCGCCAGGAGGCGGCCTGACGTGGCCCAGCCGGCCCTCCACGAAGCCCGCCGCTCCGAAACCGCCCCCCTGGTCTCGGTCGTCCTGCCCGTCTTGAACGAAGAAGAGGCCCTGGGCGAGTGCATCGACCAGATCCGGGCAACGCTCGACCAGGCAGGGATCGACGGCGAGATCGTCGTCTGCGACAACGGCTCGACGGACCGCTCGGTCGAGATTGCGGAAGGCCGGGGCGTGCGCGTGGTCCACCAGCCCGTCCGCGGCTACGGCAACGCGTACCTCCTGGGATTCGCCCACGCCCGGGGAACCTACCTCGTGATGGGGGACGCGGACGCGACCTACGATTTCCGGCTCATCCCCAAGATCCTCGAAAAGCTTTCGGAAGGCTACGACTTCGTGACCGGCAGCCGGTATCTGACCCATGGTTACCAGGGCCCGCTCCTCCACCGGATCGTCGGCAATCCCGGGCTCACGGCGCTTTTGAACCTGATGTTCGGGACCTCCTACACGGACGTCTACTGCGGCCTGCGCGGCTTCAGCCGCCGGGCGTGGGAGAGGATCCGCCCGGTGAGCCCCGGGATGGAGTTCAACCTGGAGCTTGCCATCAACGCGGGGCTGGCGGGTCTCAAATCGGCCGAGATTCCCATCGTCCTCGCGCCGCGCAAGGGGGAGTCGAAGCTCCGCACCCTGCGGGATGGCTGGCGGAGTCTGCGGATGATGCTCCTCTACTGCCCGAACAAGGTCTTCCTCTGGCCCGGCGGCCTGCTGCTCGCCCTGGGGCTCCTCACCCATTTCCTCGTGCTCTTCGAGCTTCTCCAATGGAGCGGGAGAAACGCGAGCGTGGTCACCTCGCTTTTTGCGCTCGTCCTCTCCGTCGTGGGCTTCGAGGTCCTGGACCTGGGGCTCCACGCCAAGACCTATTCCTGGAGCCGCCGGTTCGACGAGGACAATCCGTTCCTCCGGAAGTTCTACTCGATCTTCAACTTCGAGGGAGGCCTGGCCACCGGGGCCGCCCTGATCCTCGCGGGCGGCGGCATCCTCGCCGCTCAGGTCGTCCACTGGCTGCAGACCGACCTCCTCCCCCTCCCCCACCCCGAGCGGGCCATCTTCGGAGCCACTCTCCTGATCCTCGGGCTCAACGTGGTGTTCTCGTCGCTGTTCATCTCGGCGATGTCGATGAAGAAATGACCCGGGTCACGGCTCCTCCACTTCCAGGGTGAAGCGGCAGGGCACGACCCCGTCCGCCGCCGGCCGCGCCCCGAGGCCCTCCCGCTCCAGGTCGACCACCTCCAGGTCCAGGGCCGCGTCGGAGAAGTCCAGAACCGTCCCCCCGTGGTCGGCGAGCCACAGCCCCAGCGGGTAGATCCCGGGGTTCAGTTGCAGGGCCTCGATCCGCAGCCTCACCCGGTTGCGGCCGGGCCGCAGGGTGACCACCCGGCCGAGCGAAAGAATGTCGGCGTTGACCAGCTTGGCACCGCTCCGGTCGTAGAGAGTCACGGCCAGCCCCGAGACCGAGCGGGATTCGGTGGCCTCGATCTCCAGATCGATCGCGAGCGGGCCGCCCGGATACGGCTGGCCGGCCGCGGCGGCGCTCCCGCTGTCATAGGAGAGGGCCCGGAAGCGGGCCTCGCCGCTCCCCGAGCGCTGAATGCCCGCGAGGTCGATCCACAGGGAAGGCTCGATGCCGGCGGTCGCCGCCAGATGCCGGGCCATCACCTCGGCCGTGGGACCGGCGGCGGCGAGCTCGCCCTCGCGCAGGAGAAGGCAGCGGCTGCAGAGCCGCCGCACCGCGTTCATGTTGTGGCTGACGAAGAGCACCGTGCGCCCCTCGCGGGTGGAGACGTCCTGCATCTTGCCCAGGCACTTCCTCTGGAAGCGGGCATCGCCCACGGCCAGGACCTCGTCGATGATCAGGATCTCGGGCTCCAGGTGGGCCGCGACCGCGAAGGCGAGGCGCAGCCCCATGCCGTTCGAGTAGTGCTTCACCGGCATGTCGATGAACCGCTCCACCTCCGCGAAAGCCACGATCTCGTCGAACTTGCGGGCGATCTCCGTCCGCCGCATCCCCAGGATGGCGCCGGAGAGAAACACGTTCTCGCGGCCGGTGAGCTCGGAGTGGAAGCCGGTCCCCACCTCCAGGAGCGAGCCGACCCGGCCGTGGACCTCGGCCCGGCCGGTGGTGGGCTCGGTGATCCGGGCGAGGATCTTCAACAGCGTGCTCTTGCCCGCGCCGTTGCCGCCCACGATCCCCAGGACGTCTCCGCGCCCGGCCTCGAAAGAGACGCCGCGCAACGCCCAGAAGGTCTCGCGCCCTCCGGGTCCCCTCTCCCCGTTCCCCCGCAGCCGGGCGGCAAGCCGCCGCGCCGCGTCCCGGACCGAGCCGGCCACGGCGTCTCTCAAGGTGTTGGGCCGGTGGCGCGCGGCGGTGACCCGGTACTGCTTGCCCAGGTCCTCCACCCGGATGGCGATCGCGCTCAAGCGTTCTCCTCTTCAGATCACGTCCGCAAAGGTCCGCTCGGTACGGCGGAAATAGACGATCCCCCCCAGCAGGAGGGCTGCGGCCACGACAGAGGAGACCGCCACGGCCGGCCCCGGCGGCGTTCCCGTCCCCAGGAGGGCCCAGCGGAACCCTTCCACCACGCCCACCGTGGGATTGATCCCGTAGACCGTCCGCCACGGCTCGGCGAGCAGGCTGCTCGGGTAGGCGATCGGCGTAGCAACGAGCCAGAGCTGCACGAGGAAGGGAATGACGTAGCGCACGTCCCGATAGCGCACGTGGAGCGCCGCAAGCCACAGCCCCGCGCCGAGCGCGGTCACAAAGGCGAGAAGGAGCAGGGGAAGAATCCACACCGCGCGCAGACCCGGCACCGTCCCATAGGCGAAGAACATGACGCCCAGCAGAACGAAAAAGGCCAGGACGAAATCCACGGCTCCGGCGAGCACCGAGGCGATGGGGATCGCGAGGCGCGGGAAGTAGACCTTGGTGATCAACTGCTGGCTTCCCACCAGACTGTTGGCGGCCTGGACCAGGCCGGTCGCGAAAAACGTCCAGGGAACCAGCGCCGTCAGGCTGAACAGCGGATACGGCACGCCGTCGGACGAGACCCCCGCCACTCGGCCAAAGAAGAGGCTGAACGCCACCATCGTCGCCACCGGCTGGAGGATCGCCCACGCGATTCCCAGAATCGTCTGCTTGTAGCGGACCTTTACGTCCCGCCAGACGAGAAAGTACAAAAGCTCGCGGTACTGCCAGAGCTCCCCGAGGCCGAGGGACACCCATCCTCTCGATGGACGGATGACGGTCACGGGAAGAGGAGCCGGCGCGGTCGGGGGCATGAGTCAGGCTTTCTTTAGCAAAAAGCGTTCCATGTAGAAAATATCCTAGACTCTTCCGTCATGACGGAAACCCACGACCTGCAGGCCATCCGGGAAACCATCGAAGAGATCGACCGCGAGATCCTGGCGCAGATCCGCCGCCGGATGAGCATCGTCGAAGACGTGGCGGCGGTGAAGCTCCAGGCCGCCTACCCGTTCCGCGACGAGCCGCGGGAAGACCAGGTCCTCCAGCGCGTGCGCCACGCCGCCGTCGAGCAGGGGCTGGACGCCCACGAGATCGAGCGGCTCTACCGCGTCATCCTGGAGATGTCCGTCGCCCACCAGAAAGCCCACGTCCGCGCGCTGGCCGCCGCCCCCCTGCGGGTGGCCTATCAGGGCGTCGAAGGCTCCTACAGCCACCTGACCGCCCAACGGCGTTACGCGGGCACGCCCGAAGGCGTTCTCCTGGAAGGATTCGAGACCTTCCGCGCCGCGGCCGATGCCCTGCGCGAAGGGGCCGCCGACCGCGCCCTCCTCCCGATCGAAAACACCACGGCTGGGAGCATCAACGAAACCTACGACCTGCTGGCCGAAGGCGGCCTCACCATCACCGCCGAGGCTGTGAGCCGCATCGAGCACTGCCTGCTCGCGCTGCCCGGCGCCACGATCGAGGACCTCCGCCTCGTGCTCTCCCACCCGCAGGCGATCCTCCAGTGCCAGGACTTCCTGAGGAGCTCCCCGTGGATTCACGCGCAGGCCGAGTTCGACACCGCCGGCTCCGCGAGAAAAGTGCGCGAGAGAAACGACCGCACCGTCGGCGCCATCGCGGGAGAGCCCGCGGCCAAGGTCTTCGGCCTGGAGATCCTGAAAAGGGGCATTCAATCCCAGGAAGGCAACTACACCCGCTTCGTCGAGCTCGCGCGAGACCCCATTCCCTGCCCGCCCGAAATCCCGGCCAAGACCTCGCTGCTCCTCGCCACCACCCACGAGCCGGGAGCGCTCGCCCAGGTCCTAGGCCTCTTCGCCGGCCGCGGGATCAACCTCTCCAAGCTCGAATCCCGCCCCATCCCGGCCACCCCTTGGCACTACCGCTTCTACCTCGATCTCGAAGGAAACGCGGGGACCGACCCCGTCCGCGGAGCCCTCGCGGAGATCCGCCCGCTGACCACGGAGCTGCGGGTGCTGGGGACGTATCCGAAGGCGGAGATAGAGGTCAAGCCGCCTTCAGCATGAAGTTGACGCGCACGGCATCGAACGGGAATACGATCCGGCCGTCTTCAGTCTTCTGGACGATTCCCACATCGAGCAGCGCATGAACATCGCCGTGCACCGCCTTGACATCCCGCTCGACCCGGCGGGCCGCCTCCCGCAGTGTCATCGGCCCCGCGCCCGTCATTACTGAGAGCAGCTCCCACCGCTTCTGCGTCAGCACCTTGAACAGAAGAGCCGGCGTCTCGAAGCTGATGAACTCGCCTTGCGGCTGCCCCTCAAAGGCTCGCAGCAGGCGGCGATTGGTTTCTTTCCGGGAAGAGACCTCTAGCGTTACAGTTCGCATGTCAGGATCTCCAGTTGTCCACGTCGTTCCAAAAATCTTCGAGCAGTTGTGCGGGGGTGGTGAACGTGTAAGGCTTCTGCTCTGCGCCGAGGTGCTTGTGGTCACCTTTGCCGGCCTCGTTGTCGTAGCGCAGCACGCACACGCCGTGCACCACGAAAGCGAGACGATATTTGAAGTCATGCCCGCTACCGGGCACGGGCGAGGGCACCTGCCAGACCACCAGCTCCACAAACGCGCCCTCGCCAACGACGCGGCGCTCCCGAAGCAGCAGCGTCGCTTTCATGTTGGAGAGGATAACAACACCCCCGACGGGCTGTCAAACACTCCCGGCAGCCCAGGCAAGAAGGCCGGCAAGGATGCCGGCGCTCCCAGCGGGATTCACCCCGCCTTCCGCTCCACCACCACGGCCGTGCCGTAGCAAAGCACCTCCGTCACCCCGTCCATGACCTCCGTCGCATCGTAGCGGATGCCCACGACCGCGTTGGCACCGATGTGGGTGGCGTGGGCGATCATCATCTCGAAAGCCTCACTCCGGGTCTTCTCGCAGAGCTCCGTGAACAGGGTGATGTTGCCGCCCGCCAGGGTCTGCAGGGCGCCTCCGATCGTGCCGAAGATGGAACGGGAGCGGACCGTAATGCCGCGGACGACTCCGAGGTTTCGGACCGCCCGGTAGCCTTCGATCTCGAAGGTCGTGGTGGTCATCGCCGGATCCATTGAAAACCTCCTTGAGGTGAGAGAGCGACCTCTTCTTCCTCTACGGCGATCCGGGGCGCCGGGTTTCCGCCGGCGACGGCGCGCAGGTTTATCGCAGGGATAGCCTCCAACTCCTCCCACCCCGCCGGGCAGCGACGCCTACCTCTCCAGGCGTTGTCTGTCTGCCCGGCCGCGCCCACGATGAGGGTGAAAGCCCCGGCAGAGCAGCCGGGACAGGGAGGATGCCATGAAAAAGAACACTCTCGCGGAGGTCGCCGGCGTCGTCGGAAGCGCGACCGCTTTGGGCGCGGCCGTATACGTCTACACCCACCGCAACGAGCCGCGCAAAGGGATCAGCTCGCGCAAGGCCAAGAGGATTGGTGAAGAGTTGGGAATCGACTGGACCCGCTTCGACCTCGAGGAGTTTCGCCGCGGCATGGAGACCGAGCTCGAGCACGGCCGGCGCGACCCGGCGACCGACGTGACCGGCGACGATCTGCTCCTGACCGGCAAGATCGCCCTCGCGCACCTGAACGAATTTCCCGACTACTACAAGCGCCTCGCCCGGATGGAAGAGGAGGCCCGGGCCTTCTGGAGCGGCTCCGCAACGCCGGTCGAGGAGATTCCGTCCTAAGGGGAAGGGCAAGGGGGTCAAGACAAGGACTGCAAGGACCGCAAGGACGATTTTTTCGGTGTCCTTGCTGTCCTTGCTGTCTCCGCCTCACGCCAGCACGAAGTCGAACCTCCCGCGAAGCGATCCCTCGCCAAGTCTTTTCTAGTATTATGGTGACTTCTAATCCGTCGAGCCACGGCCGAAGCGATCCCGGCTCTTCGGATGCGGCGTCACGCCGCAACCCTTTTCAACGACTTGAGAGAGGAGCGTGCGATGTTGAAAATCCGGACTTTCCTGCTGATCCTGGCCTTCGCCGTAGCGGCCCGCGCCAACGCGGAGGTGATCTCCATTGCGGAGGCGCGCAGCCTCCCCGCGGGCACCGTGGTCACCGTCGAAGGCTCGGTGACGGTCCCTTCGGGAGACTTCTCTTCCTCGACGTTCGACCAGGGCTTCGGGCTCCAGGATGAAACGGGCGGGATCTACGTGAGCACGAGCGAGAATCCGAACCTCAACTTCCACCGCCGCGTACAGGTCACCGGCGTGGTGGGCGACGACGGCTTCGGGCTGACCGTGATCCGCCCGGCCTCCCTGGCCGACGTGGTTCCTCTTGGCGGCGCCTCGCCCGTCGAGCCCACGCCGATTGCTACGGGAGACGTGAGCGAGGCCACCGAGGGCCTCCTGGTCGAGATCACCGGCACGCTGTCGCGGCCGATCGTCAACGACCTGCCTTACGGCTATCAGGTTTTCGTGAACGACGGCTCCGGCGAAACGCAGATCTTCATCGCGGCCTCGACGGGCATCAATCCGTTCACGATCCCGTTCCTTGTCAACGGCGCCGAGATCACCGCCGTGGGCTACAGCGGCCAATTCCTCAGCCAGTACGAAGTCCTGCCCCGAAACCGCGGCGACATCCGGCCGGCTCACTGAGATCCGGCGTCACACCCCCTCTCCGGCCCGCGGAAGAGGGGGTGTGGGCCCGCAGCCTCTTTGCCGCCTTCTTAACTTCGTATTGACCGGCAGAGTGCCGGCGCTCCCAGCGTTTTCCTGTCCTTCTGGCAGGCCGCCACCCCGGATCAAACTCGTTGTCCCTCTTTCCCCCTCTCCCGGCACTTGGTAGTCGGCACTCAGACAGTCTGAGATTTCATGAAGTCTTATCAAGAGGGGATAGAAATGCATAAGGACGAACGTTTCGACGTTGCCATCCTAGGATCCGGTATCGGTGGAAGCATGCTGGCGGCGATCCTCGCGCGCCAGGGCAAGCGGGTGCTGGTGCTGGAAAAAGGGAGCCATCCCCGCTTCGCGGTCGGCGAAGCGCTCTTGCCCCAAAGCACGTTGTGGATGTGGATTCTCGCCCAGCGCTTCGACGTGCCCGAGATCCAGCACCTGACCCGGTTGGATTCCATCTACGAGCACGTCGGGCCGGTCTGCGGGATCAAGCGCACGTTGAGCTTCCTCTATCACGAGGATGGAAAGCGGCAGGACCCCAACAAGTCCAGCCTGCTCATCGCACCCTCCACGCCGCTCACCTCCGAGAGCCACCTCTTCCGCCAGGACGTCGACCTCTACATGCTGAACGCGGCGATCCGCTACGGCGCCGTCTATCGCGATCGCATCGACGTCCGCGAATTCGACATCGACGACGACGGCGTGCGCCTCAAGACCGACACCGGCGAGGAGTTCGAGGCGCGCTTCCTGGTGGACGGAGCCGGCTTCCGCTCGCCGCTCGCCGAGCGCTTCGGCCTGCGCGAAAAGCCGACTCCTCTGGAGACCGAATCGCGGTCCATCTTCACCCACATGCTGGACATGAAGATCTACGACGACACCCTGATGCCGGGAGAGTCGCCCGGGCTCTCGGCGGAGTGGGCTGAAGGCACGCTCCACCACGTCTTCGAGGGCGGCTGGTTCTGGATCATCCCCTTCAACAACGTCCCCGGCTCCAAAAACCCGCTGTGCAGCGTCGGCCTGACGCTCAACATGAAGCGCTACCCCAACACCGGGATGCCGGCGGAAGAGGAGTTCTTCCACTTCGTCAACCGCTTCCCGAGCATCGCCGCTCAATTCGAGGGGGCCACGGTCGCCCGCGAGTGGGTGAAGACCGGCCGGCTGCAGTACTCGGCGACCGGCGGCGCCGGGGACCGCTACTTCCTCATGGCG
>DATEIO010000362.1:0-3175 GCA_035278895.1 Thermoanaerobaculia bacterium
AGCCGCGAGGCCGATTCCAGGGCCGCGGGGTCGGGCGCCTCGAACCAGCCGAAAGCCGCGAGGTCGCTCTCTCCCCAGGAGAGGAGCTGAAGGGCAGGGCCGGCGAGGTCCACCCGGGCGATCTCCGGCGTCTCCCGCTCGGGGAGGGACGCGTGCTCCCAGGCGGGCCAGAGGCGCAGGCACACGCCCGGGGCCTGCCGCCCGGCGCGGCCGGCCCGCTGGTCCGCCGAGGCGCGGCTCACCCTCCCTAGCTCCAGCCGGTCGAGCCCGGTCGCCGGGTCGAAGCGCAGCCGCCGCACGAGGCCGGAATCGACCACGGCCGTCACGCCGTCGATCGTGATCGAGGTTTCGGCCACGTTCGTGGCGAGCACCACCTTGCGGCGGGAAAGCGGGCGCAGCACCTCGTCCTGCCGCTCGGCCGGCAGATCGCCGTAGAGAGGGAGCACGGCCAGGTTCCGCTCCGCGGCCAGCCCCGAGAGGGCCTCGGCGGTCCGCTGGATCTCCCCCACGCCCGGCAGGAAGGCGAGCACATCCCCGGGCGTGGCGTCGAGCACCCGGCGCACTCCGGCCGCGATCTGCCCGGGGAGAGGGCGGTCGTCCGGCCGGTCCAAGTAAAGAACCTCGACCGGGTGGAGCCGCCCCCGGCTCTCGATCGTGGGGCAGTCCCCCAGAAAGGCCGCGACCGGTCCCGGGTCCAGGGTGGCGGACATGGCGAGGAGCTTCAGATCGGGGCGGACCTCCCGCTGCACCCGCCGGGCCATGGCGAGGGAGAGGTCGGTCTGGAGGTTCCTCTCGTGAAGCTCATCGAAGACGACCACACCCACGTCTTCGAGGAACGGGTCGGCCTGGAGGAGCGTCACGAGGATGCCCTCGGTCACCACGAGGATCGACGTCTCTGGACCCGCTTTGCGCTCGAAGCGGACCTGGTAGCCCACCTCCCGGCCGAGGGCCCAGCCGCCCTCTTCGGCCATTCGCCGCGCTGCGGCCCGGGCGGCGATCCGCCGGGGCTCGAGCATCACGATCTTCTTCCCCGCCGCGATCCCGGCCCGGAGCAGGGCCGGCGGCACCCGGGTGGTCTTGCCGGCGCCCGTGGGCGCGATCAGGACGGCCGCGGGATGATCCCGCAAGGCGGCCCGGAGGGCAGGCAGGACGTCATCGATCGGGAGAGGGGCGGCGCTCACTCCACGAGATGGTATCGCGCGCTCGCCCGGTCGCCCGTCCGGCGCACGTAGCCGGACTCCTCCAGATCCTTCAAGACCTTGCGCAGGCGGACGGCGGGCCGGTCCAGGGCCCGCGCCAGCTCCCCCATGGCCGCGGAGCCGCCCCGCTTGCGGAGCGCTCCGATGAGCTGCGCCTCGATCCCCACGAGCGGCGCCGCACCGGCCTTCGGTCCGCCGTAGCCCGGCGTCTCCCGCTCGGCCGAGAGGAGCGCGGGGACCACCGTGCCGCGGAAGAAGTCGACCATCTTCTCCCCGTCCACGCTCACCTCCAGGGCCGGACCTTCCAGCAGGACCTCGCCCCGGCGGGAGACGAGGTTCAACTGGCGGAGCTTGGCCGTGAGGTTCCGCAGATGGGTGCGCCCTCCCAGGATCGGGCGCAGCTCCCGGTGGAGGAGCTCCAAGGGGACCTCTGGCGGGGGATGCCGCGGGGGGGCGCGGAAGACGAGGAGCTTCCCCTCGGGGGTCTCGGCCGCCCGGGTCCGTTTCGGGAAGGCCAGGCGGGTCCAGCAGACGACCAGCAGGGCGCAATGGTCGTCCCCCAGCCCGACGTTCGACGGCGCGTCGAAGGACGGGTCTCCGGCGACCTCCGGGGAGAGCCGGACGCCCACGTACTCGGAGTAGACGGTGAAGACGAGCACCAGCCCCACCCCGCGGAGCCGCTGCTCGACCTCCTGGCGGACCTCCAGAAGGTCCAGGTCGGGCAGGGCTGCGCGGCGGATGCTCCCCTCCCGAATGAGGCGGGCGCAGATCACGGCGGCCTGGCTCATCGTCCCTCCGGTGGCTCGAGCGCGGCGAGCGGAAGGCGCGACGTGGCGGCGCGGATCAACGCTTCGGTCTGGACGAGCGGCGGCGGCACGAACACGGGCAGGAGCGCCGCCCGCCCCGCGGCCGCGAGCTCGTCGCGGCTCCGCCGCGCCACCTCCCGGAACACGTCGTCGAGCGTCAGCCCGGCGGGGAGGGAGAGCGACTGGCGCCGCACCTCCTCGATCGCTCCCGGGAGCCAGGCGGAGGCGCCGTGGAGCCGCGAGAGCAGCCGGCGAATCTCGGCCGCGGCCTCGGAGACGCCGGCCTGGTCTCCCACCTCCTCCAGGAGCGCCCGGATCTCGTCGCTCCGCCGGAGGTGGCCGTCGATCCTCTCGGCCGTCTTCTGGAGCGCCGTCTCCGAGCAGGTCGCGAGCGCGGCCTCGATCTCCCGCCGCAGGGCGAAGAGCCGCAGGCGCAGGGACAGGAGAGGCCCCGAAGGGTCTTCTCCCTCGTCGAGCGCCCGGCGGACGGCCCGGACCGCGGGCGCGAGAGAGCCCCCCTCGGAGAGCCACTGGCGGAGGTACGCGAGCGTCTCGTAGACGCAGCGGCCGGCCTCCGTCACCGAGTGGCCGGTGTCCGGGTCCAAGTCCAGCCAGCCGCTCGCCAGGAGCTCCTGGACGACGGCCTTGCGCACGGGGGCGGCCAGCCAGTGGAGCGCCTTGTCGAGAGCGTCCGCGGTGAAGGTGGACGAGAGGCTCCGGACGAGCGCCTCCAGGGCCGCCGCCCGCACCAGGAAACCCCGGGCCGAGCGGCCGGCGAGGCTCCCGAGGAGCGGCTGGAAAGGCGCCAGGCCGCGGGCTGCGGCCAGGGCCTCCACCTCGTCCGGAGAAGATTTCGTGAGCCAGTCCGCCAAGTCCTCGAAACCGCGCGGGTCCGGTCCTGGCAGAGGCGGATCAAATACAGTCGTCTTGCGAGGAGAGCTTTTTTCCTTCATGGCCATTACGGGCCATGACTATAGCGGAGAACGAGGTTCTCTTGCAGCCGGGAAGAGGATGCTGCGAAGGTACGAGCCGGAGGGAGTCAGGGCCCCGGCTCGTGGACCTCGTCCGCGTAGGGCATCACCCGGAACCCTTCGAGCACCGCAGCCAGCCGCAGGGACTCGTCGAGCGAGACGAAGCCCACGCTCTGGGTACGCTCCCGGCACCACACCA
>DATEIO010000363.1:0-2368 GCA_035278895.1 Thermoanaerobaculia bacterium
CCCTGCGCGTATCCGAGAAACGGCGCGTCCGTCACGGCGGCAGAGCGTACCAGAGGGGGAAGAAATAAAAAGGACGGAGACGATAGCGCGTGCTTTGTCGTCTCCGTCGGGGAGAGAGGATCGTTATGCTGAGACAACATACAACGAAGAACGGAGGAGCGCAAGGGGGGCCCTCACCTCCCCGGCCCTCCTCTCCCAGCCCCCTCCCTGCCGCCGGGAGAGGAGGGAGCTGTTTCGTCTTCCCATAAAGGCTCCCTCTCCCGGAAGGGTGGGAGGGGGCTGGGAGAGGGTTGGGGTGAGGGCCGGGAGGGGGAAGGCTTCGAAGCCCGCAACTCTCCACATCTAGGGGTCCCCTTCCTCCCCTCCCCCATCCACTTGTGGTGCCCGATGCCCTTTGATATCCTGCCCTGCGTCTGCTCGAACCTCCGGAACGCCTATGAAAGTCAAACGCCTCGAGATCTCCGGCTTCAAGTCCTTCGTCGATCCCGTGCAGGTCAACTTCGCGGGCGGCGTCACCGCCATCGTCGGTCCCAACGGCTGTGGCAAGAGCAACCTCTCCGAAGCGATGACGTGGGTGCTCGGCGAGCAGAGCGCGAAGACGTTGCGCGGCGGCACCATGGAGGACGTCATCTTCAACGGCACCGACAGCCGGAAGCCTTTGGGGATGGCGGAGTGCACGCTCACCCTTCAGACCGATCCCTCCTTCCCCCGGTCGGACGACGGCAGGGTCACCATCTCCCGCCGCGTGTTCCGGGGCGGCGAGAGCCAGTACCGGCTGAACGGCAAGCTCGTGCGCCTGAAGGACGTGAAGGACCTGCTGATGGACACGGGCTTAGGGATCAGGGCCTACTCCGTCATCGAGCAGGGAAAGATCGGCATGATCCTCTCCGGCAAGCCCCAGGAGCGCAGGAAGCTCATCGAGGAGGCGGCCGGCATCACCCGCTACAAGGCCCGGAAGAGCGTGGCCGAGGTCAAGCTCCAGGAGGCGATGTCCAACCTCCTGCGGCTCGACGACGTCATCTCCGAGGTCGAGCGGGCCCTGCGGTCGCTCAAGCGGCAGGCGAGCGCGGCCAAGCGCTACCAGGAGAAAGAGGTCGAGTACCGGAAGCTCCTGGAAGAGGTCCTCCTCGGGCGCTGGAGCTCGCTCGCCTTCCGGCTGCTCGACTTGAAGAGCCGCATCGAGGACGCCACCTCGCGCGAGGCGGCGCTCGCCGCCGACCTTCACCGGGACGAGGCGGCGCTGGTCTCCGGACGCCAGCGGCTGGACGATCTCGCGCGGCTGATGGCCGAGCGCCACCAGAAAGTGGCCGAGCTCGCCGCCCTGATCGAGGGCCGGCAGGAGTTCCTCAAGGCCAACCGTCAGACCGTGCAGGAGATCGGCGAGCGGGCGGCCCAGGGGAGGGCTCTGGCCGAGCGGCGGGAGGCGGAGATCGAGGGGGCCATCGAGGCCCTGGAATCGCTCGAAGAGCGCCGCCGCGAGCTGGCTGCCGAGCGGGCGCAGGCCGCCCAGGCCGTGGACGAGGACGACCGGCAGATCGCCTCGGCCGAGAAGGACTTGAAGCAGGTGGCTGCCCGGGTCGAAGCCTTCCGCGTCCAGATGTCGAATGGGGTCCACGAGATCAACGCGGCCAGAAACCGGGCGCAGCAGGCGCAGATCGAGCAGGAGAAGGGCAACTTCCGGCGCCACCGGATCGAAGAGGAGATCGCCCAGCACGGCCACGAGGTCAAGCAGGCGGCCGAGGTCCTGGAGATGGCCCGCAACAAGGTCGCCTCCTCCGAGGCGGCGCTCGACTCCCGGGTGACCGACCAGGAGAAGGTCGCTTCCGCCCTCGAAGCTACGATGCGGCGCGAGGCCGAAGCCGCGGACAAGAAGCGCAAGCTCGAAGACCAGATCTCCGGCTCGCGCCAGCGCCAGAAGATCCTGGCCGAGCTCTCGCGCGCCCACGCCCAGCGGCGGGCCGCGCTCGAAAAGGCGCTCGCCACCGTGGGGCTCGACTCCCCCACCTACCTCGCGGGCCAGGCCAAGGCGGTCGAGGGCTGGGAGCGCAGCCTGGACGTCTACCTGGGCACGATGGCGGACGCGGTCGTGCTCGCTCCCGGCGCCAGCGCTCTCGATCTTGCCAAGGCCCTGGCCGGCCGCTCGGCCGCCGTGGTCCTGGAGCGCCAGCCCGCGGGCGTCTCCGAAAACTGGCCCGTGGTGGACGACCCGGCCGTGGTGCTCTCCCTCGGCGAGGCCCTGGGGCTCTCCGAAGAGCTTGCGACCGCGCTCCCCCCGGCCTACCTCGTGCGCACCGCCGCGGACGCCGAGCGGCTCGCCCGCCTCTATCCCGGGCTCGCCTTCCTCTCCCGCGAGGGCGTGTGGGTCGAG
>DATEIO010000364.1:0-3738 GCA_035278895.1 Thermoanaerobaculia bacterium
CTTCCCTCCGCTCGTCGCGGAGAAGCTCGTGGTGAGCGGCTACGTGCTCCTGTTCCTGGGAGGCGCCTGGTACCTCGCCGGGGCCGTGCGCCCGGAGGAGCGCTGGCTCGCGTTCCTGGCGTTCCCGTTCGCCTATCACCGGCTCTTCCAGTTCGGCTTCTACAACTTCTCGATCGGGCTCGCACTCTACCTCTTCACCGCCGGCTTCTGGTGGCGGCACCGCGCGAAGCCCGATCTCGCCTTTGCCTTGAAGATCAACGGCCTCCTGGTCCTGTGCTGGCTCTCCCACATCCTGTCGTTCGGCGTCTCGCTGATCTCGATCGCCGTGCTCTGGCTCGCGACGCTCCGCAAGGACAACTGGCGGATCTGGCTCCGGCACGTCGCGATCCTGGCGCCACAGCTCGCCTTTCCGGTGTGGTTCTTCAGCGTCCAGGGCCGGTATATCAACCCGGCGGGGAAATCCTTCCGCGACCTCGTGGACCTCCTCGTTCCCCCCGAGATGCTCCAGACCTTCGGGCCTCCGCACAACTGGCTCGCCGTGGCCACGGCCGTCGCGTTCCTGGTCCTGCTCCTCCTGACTCTGAGGCGAGGGCTTCGGCCCACCCTGGAGCCCGGGGACGCCTTTCTCCTCCTCGCGGCAGCTCTCTCCCTCGTCTACTTCGTGAGCCCCGAAGGCGCGGCCGGAGGCACCGGCACGCCGGACCGGCTGAGCCTCTTCATCTACCTCGCTCTCCTGCCCGGGCTCGCGCCTCGCCTCGGGCGGAGAGGCACGGGAGCGGCCCTCGCTGCGCTCGCCCTCCTGGCGCTCGTGAACGTGAGTGTGATCGCGTACCAGTACCGCATCCTGGGCCAGGACATGGAGCGCTTCCTGGCCGGGCTCGCCCCGGTCCGCCCGAATTCCCGGATCTTCACCCTCCGGTTCGCCACGGACAGCCCGGCTGTGCGGATCAACGCGTTCAGCCACGCCACGGCCTACGCGGCCCTGGAAAAAGGGCTGATCGATTGGGACAACTACGAGGCCAAGTTCCCGTACTTCCCCGTCCAGTTCCAGCCCGCCGTCCAGTTCCCGAATCTCCACGGAATCCTCCAAGACCCCGCGGCCCTGCGCGTCCGGGAGAACCGCAACCGCATCGACGCCTACTACCTCTGGGGGATGCCGCCGGGCCACATTCTGGAGACCCGGCTCCGGAGAAGCCACTACCGCCTGGTGGCGAAGACCGGAGACGGCGCGCTGTACGAGCGCCGGCCCGTCCCCCCTAGGAAGGAGGCCCCGCGAGGCGGATCCGCTCGACGGTCCCGGCGGCGTTCAGGGTGAATTCCAGGGTATTGCCGTTCTCGAAGCAGTAGATCAGCCGTTCCCGGCCGTCCACCTCCTCAGCGGTGTAGATGGGGCCGTACGTGGCCTCCACCTTCCGGCGGGAGGCGCCCAGACCCACCTGCCGGCCCGTCGCCCAGACCGACTGGTGGTCGGGCGGGGCCGAGATCTCGGCGGAGACGACCTCCCGGTCCACGATCTGGTCCCCGCCGTCCTTCTCGTACGTCGAGATCACGATCAGGGTCGCCTTCTTCTTTTTGGGCCACAGGTATTGGGCCTCTCCCCGGGTCTCGTCGAAGGACATGAGGATGCGCGAGGCCGGCTTGCCGAAGTCACCCCGGAGCCGGGTCATGCTGTCGCCCGGGATCTGGATCGAGGCCAGGAGGTCCTCCGGGGGGCCTGCCGCGATCTCCCCTTCCAGATCCTGCGGATCGCACAGAACCACACCGGCGGCCGGGCCGGCGAGAAAGACAGCCAGCAGGAGAGATACGAGCGAACGCGACACGGTGCGATTCATGGAGAGACCTCCTTCGGTCGAAGCTCGCAACTTCCATCGTGCCGCGATCGAGCGCATTCGTCAATCCTGGTCTAGAATCTCCCTCTTTCGCGGCGGCCCGGGAGGCCCCGCATCCCCGGAATCTCGATCATGCCTCCGTCTCTCCTTTTGAGCTGCGATTCCATCGGCAAGGGCTTCGGTGCCCGGCCGTTGTTCGAAAATCTTTCCTTCGGGATCTACGAGGGCGACCGCGTGGGGCTCGTCGGGCCGAACGGCTCCGGCAAGTCGACCCTGCTCAAGATCCTCGCGGGGATCGAGGAGCCGGACAGCGGCACCCTCTCCCTGCGCCGGGGGACCCGCTTTGGCTACGTCCCCCAGGACCCGGCCTTCCCGCCCGGCCTCTCCGTCGAAGAGGTCCTCGCCGAGACCCTGGCGGACGATCACGCCGAGGACTTCGAAAAGGCGACCCGCATCGCCGTCACCCTGGGCCGCGTCGGCTTCAACGACCCCACCCAGCCCGTGGACGTCCTCTCGGGGGGATGGAAGAAGCGCCTCGCCATCGCCCGCGAGCTGGTCAAGCACCCGGACGTCCTCCTGATGGACGAGCCTACGAACCACCTGGACGTGGAAGGCATCCTCTGGCTCGAAGAGCTGCTCCAGACCGAGCCGCTCGCCTATCTTGTCGTCAGCCACGACCGCTACTTCCTGGAGAACGTCGCCTCCCGCATGCTGGAGATCGACCGGCGCTACCCCGAAGGGCTCTTCCAGGCCCAGGGGAGCTACAGCGACTTCCTGGAGAAGCGGGACGAGGTCTTGAAAAACCAGGCCGAATACCAGGTCTCGCTCGCCAACAAGGTCCGCCGAGAGGTCGAGTGGCTGAAGCGCGGCGCCAAGGCGCGCACCACCAAGGCCAAGGGGCGCATCCAGGAGGCCGAGCGGCTCATCGGCGAGTTGCAGGAGGTCAAGGAGCGCACCGGCCTTGCCGCCAACGCCCGCGTCGGCCTTGATTTCAACGCCTCGGACCGCAAGACGAAGAAGCTCCTCGTCGCCCAGGGCCTCTCCAAGTCGTTCGACGGCAGGAAGATCGTCTCCGGGCTCGACGTCAAGCTCACCCCGGGCATGCGGCTCGGCCTCCTCGGCCCCAACGGCAGCGGCAAGACCACCCTGCTCTCCTTGCTGGACGGCTCCCTGGAGCCCGACGCCGGCACTATTCAGCGGGCGGAGTGGCTGCGCACCGTGCGTTTCGAGCAGAACCGCGACACGTTGGACAAGTCCGTGAGCCTGCGCCGCGCCCTGGCGCCCGAGGGGGATTCGGTGGTCTATCAGGACCGCTCGGTCCACGTGGCCTCTTGGGCCAAGCGCTTCCTCTTCCGCACCGAGCAGCTCGACACCCCGGTCTCGCGCCTCTCCGGCGGCGAGCAGGCCCGCATCCTGATCGCCCGCCTGATGCTGCGCCCCGCGGACCTGCTGATCCTCGACGAGCCGACGAACGACCTCGACATCCCGACGCTGGAGGTGCTGGAGGAGAGCCTGCTGGAGTTCCCGGGCGCGCTGGTGCTGGTCACCCACGACCGCTATCTCCTGGAGAGCGTCTCCACCCTCGTCCTCGCCCTGGACGGCGAGGGGAATTCCGAGTACTTCGCCGACTACGCGCAGTGGGAGTCCGCCCGCCAGTCCGCCCCGCCGCCGCCGAAGCCCGCCGCCGCCAGGCCGGCGCCGCCGAAGCCGGCCAGGGAGGCCAAGCGCCTCTCCTACAAGGAAACGCAGGAGTGGGAGGGGATGGAGGCGAGGATCCTGGACGCCGAGAACCGCCTCGCCGCCGCTCAAGGCTCGGTCGAGGACCCGGCCGTGGCGACGGACCCGGCGGCGCTCCAGGAGCGGTGCAACGAGCTGGAAGTGGCCCGGCAGGAGGTGGAGCGGCTGTATG
>DATEIO010000365.1:0-2533 GCA_035278895.1 Thermoanaerobaculia bacterium
GACCGCGCTGGCTTTGGCCCGGACCACCGACCTGATCGCGAGCGTTCCCGAACGGCACACCATAAACCTGCGGGCCGGAATGCACAGTTTTTCCTTGCCGTTCTCCACGCCGGAGATCACGGTTTCGCTGCTCTGGCACCCGCGGATGAGCGCCGATCCAGCGCATCGTTGGCTCCGCGGGTGCGTTCAGAAGGTTTGCGCGGAGCGATCAGAAGCTGACTCTGACACCTAGTCGCAGCGAGGTCGGCGGTGTTCGCAGCACCGGCCTCTTGTATCCCGGGTTCACGGGTGTGGGCGAGGCGTTGTCGGCCTCCTGGAAGCCCCAGCGCTGATCGAGGAGCAGGGGTCTCTGGGCGTTCAGCACGTTGAAAACGTCCAAGAGCAGATTGATCGTGGCGGGGCCCACGTCCACCGGATAGCCCAGGTGGAGGTCCGCTTCGTAGGTGTCCGGAGTCCGCCCTTCGGCGCCGCGGCGGCTGAGGAAGAACTCGTAGCGGCCGTAGATGTCCGAATAGCCGTAGCGGGTCACCGGGGTGCCGGTGCGGTAATAGGCCGAGAGCCCCAGCGACAGCTTCCAGGGTGTGAAATACATCCCGGAAACCTTGAATTGATGCCGCCGGTCGTTCGACAGCGGCCCCTTGTTGGTGATCCGCGAAAGATCGCTGCCGTTGGTGAAGAAGTCGTAATAATCGTAGGCCGCCGTGATGTTGGGATCGGCGCCCACGTTGGTGAACGGAGCGTACAGGCCGTCGAAGTTGCCTTCGAGCTTCGAATAGAGGTAAGACGCCATGGCCTGCCAGTTCTTCGAAAGCCGCTTGTTGGCGTCGAGCTGCACTCCCCTGAAGATCCGCTTGGGCTCGGGCGCCTCGAAGGTCTGCGCGTAGTCGAGCGTGAACACCCGCCGCATGATGCCGCGGCCCGGGTTGCCGATGCAGTAGGTGCCGTCGTCCGCGCAGAGGAAGTCTTCGATCACCTCGCCGTAATCGCGATAGATGCCCTTGATGCCCACCGCCACGTCCGGCTGGACCTCGCGCTCGTAGCCGAGCAGGATCTCGTTGATGTACTGGTTCCGGAGATCCGGGTCGGACGGCTCCGTGAATCCGCCGAAGATGGCCGACGTGCGGCCGAGGTCTTCTTCGGCCTGCGGGTCGGGCGTGGTGCTCGTGGGGCTGTAGTTGAAGATGCGCGCCTGGCGCTCGAACGAGAACGAGCGGATCACGAGGTCCATGGGGATCTGCTCGTAATACCGGCCGTAGGAGCCGAAGACTTTCGAGCGTCCGTCGGAGCCCGGGTCCCACGTGAAGCCCAGGCGCGGCGCGTAATCCTTTTTCAAATCGATCTGCTTCGTGCCGGCGGCGTCGATGATCTCCTGGCGGTCCCAGCGCACCCCCAGGTTCAGCGTGAGGCCCGGGCGCGCGCTCCAGCGGTCCTGGAGGAAGACCGTGGTGTTCTTGTGCGAGGGCGAGGCCACGAGCGCCGAGACCGGAGCGTTCGCCTCGGTGGCCGCGGGCGTCGTCCAGTAGAAGTGGCTGTAGATGGGGCGCGACGGGTCGACGGCGTTCGAGAACACGTCCACCTGCTGGCCGCCCGAGAAGCGCCGCGTGACGTCCGCCTCCTGCTCCTCGTATTCGAGGCCGCCCTTGAGCTCGTGAGAAGAGAGATAGCGCGTCACCGCGCCGCCCACGAAGTCGCGCTGGAACTCTTTTTCCTGGATGAGCCCGAAGCCACCGGTCTGGAAGAAGTCGTCGTCCACGGAGCGGAGCTGCACCGCGTCCCCGGCGCCCGTGGCCGGTCCCACCGAGTTCTCTTCCTCGTGCTGGGCAATCTGCGCCGAGAGCACCCAGTTGCTGGTCAGGATGCCTTCATAGCGAAGGGCGTAGTCCCGGCCGCCGAAGCTGCGCAAGCCCTCGTAGGTGAGCGGATCGCCGTTCAGGGCGTGCTGCGCGTCGTTGATCGCGCCCGTATCGTCCCGCGGATCCTGGAAGAAGCTGCCCACGAGCGACTGGCTTTCGGTGAGCTTGTAGGTGAGCTTGGCCGCGCCCAGGTCGCGGTCGCTGTCGGACTCGACGATCTGGCCGGCGCGCGGGCCCGCGGGGAGCGCGCTCTCCGTGGAGTGGGTTACCCGGTCGTAGGCCGCGAAGAACCAGAGGCGGTCCTTCATGAGATAGCCGCCCAAGCCGAGGCCGTAGTCCTCGCGGGTGAAGCCTTCGACCGTGCCGCCGGTCGACACGATCGGGTCCGCGCTGCTCTGCAGCGAATCGCTGTCCGAATAGGCGAACACGTCGCCGTGGAACTCATTGCCGCCGGACTTGGTGATCACGTTGATCACGCCGCCCGTGGCGCGGCCGAACTCCGCCTCGTAGCCGCCGGTTTTCACGTCCACGGCCTGGATGAACTCGAAGTTGAGCTCCTTGCCCTGGAACCCGTACTCCGTGCCCGTGGTGTTCACGCCGTCGATGTAGAAGACGTTCTCGGCGCCCGTCGAGCCGTAGACCGTGATCGACGCCTGCGACGTGTTCTCCGGGTTGGCGTC
>DATEIO010000366.1:0-3360 GCA_035278895.1 Thermoanaerobaculia bacterium
TGGAGAAGGGGGACCGCGTCGCGATCTGGGCCCACCGCAGCGCGCCGGCCGCCTGGGCCGTCCTCGCCACCCTCGAAGCCGGGGGCGCCTTCGTGATGCTCGACCCCGCGTACCCGGCGCCCAGGATCGTCGAGATGCTGGCGCTGGCCGCGCCCCGGGCTTTCCTCGCGGTCGCGGCGGCCGGCCTCGCCTGCCGCGCCACCCTTCCGGGCGGTGGCCCCCGGGGGGCGCGCGAGCTCGTGGCGAGCCTCCCGCAGCCCCTCCCGCCGGTGGAGACCGGGCCGGACGACCTCGCCTACATCGCCTTCACCTCAGGCTCGACGGGCGTTCCCAAGGGCATCCTCGGCCGCCACGGGCCGCTCTCCCACTTCCTCCCCTGGCAGGCGGAGCGCTTCGGCCTGGGGCCCGGCGACCGCTACAGCCTGCTCTCCGGGCTCGCCCACGATCCGCTCCAGCGGGACCTCTTCACCCCGCTCTGCCTGGGCGGGAGCCTCGCGGCCCCGTCGTTCGAGGAGCTCGCGACCCCCGGCCGCCTCGCGGCCTGGATGGCGCGGGAGGGAGTCACCGTGGCCCACCTGACCCCGGCCCTGGGCCAGCTCCTGACCGAGCCGCCCGGCCGCGGGGCCGAGCCCGCCGTGATCCCGACGCTGCGCTGGGTGCTCCTCGTGGGCGACGTGCTCACCCGGCTGGACGTGGACCGCATCCGCCGGATCGCGCCCCATGTCACCTGCGTCAACCTCTACGGCAGCACCGAGACGCAGCGCGCCGTGGCCTTCCACGTGGTGGAGGAGGAGAGCGGCCGGATGCGCCAGGTGCTCCCGCTCGGCCGGGGCATGGAGGACGTCCAGCTCCTCGTCGTCCGCCCGGGCGAAGAGCCGGCCCTCGCGGGCGTCGGCGAGGTGGGGGAGATCTGGATGCGGAGCCCCCATCTCGCCGCGGGATACCTGGGCGACCCGGAGCTCTCCGCCGACCGTTTCCGGGCCAACCCGTGGACCCACGCTCCCGGCGACCGCGTCTACCGCACGGGCGACCTCGGCCGCTATCTCCCGGACGGCGAGGCCGTCTTCGCCGGCCGCGCGGACCAGCAGGTGAAGATCCGCGGCTTCCGCATCGAGCCCGGGGAGATCGAAGCGGCCCTGGGAAGGCTCCCCGGCGTGCGCGAGGCCGTGGTGATCGCCCGCCAGGAGGGTCCGAATACGGTGGACCGGCGGCTCGTGGCCTACGTGGTGCCCGATCCCGCAGCCCCCCCGGCCGTCGAGAGCCTGCGCGAGGCCCTGCGCGCGAAGCTCCCGGCCTACATGGTGCCGTCGGCCTTCGTGCTGTTGGAGCAGCTCCCGCTCACCCCCAACCGCAAGGTGGACCGCCGGGCCCTCCCCGCCCCCGAGGCGCCAGGGGCCGGCGAGGGCTTCGTCGAGCCGGGGAGCGAGCTCGAGCGGACGATCGCCGAGGTCTGGCGCGAGGTCCTGGGGTTGGAGCGCGTGGGCGTCCGCAGCAACTTCTTCGACCTGGGAGGGCACTCGCTCCTTCTGGTCCGCCTGCACGCCCGCCTCCAGGAGGCCCTGGGGCGGGACCTGGCGCTGGTCGACCTCTTCAACTACACGAACGTCCGGGCGCTCGCCGAGCACCTCTCCCGGCAGGAGAGCGGCCCCACGGGGCTCGACGAGGCGAGAAGCCGGGGACAGAGGCAGCAGGAAGCCGCGCGCCGCCAGCGCGAGCTCGCCCGCGCCCGGCGAAACCCGCGGAGAAGCACCGATGAGTGACGACGGCAACGGCCTGCATGGAATCGCCATCGTCGGCATGGCCGGCCGGTTCCCGCGGGCGAAGGATCTCTCCGAGCTCTGGCGGAACCTGCGCGACGGGGTGGACTGCGTCTCTTACTTCGAGGACGGCGAGCTCGACCCCGCGCCGCCTCCCGAGCTGCTCTCTGACCCCAGCTACGTCAAGGCCCGCGGCGTGCTCGAAGACGCGGACCTTTTCGACGCCCGCTTCTTCGACGTCCCGCCGCGCCAGGCCGAGCTCATGGACCCCCAGAACCGGCTGTTCCTCGAGACCGCCTGGCATGCCCTGGAAGACGCGGGCTACGACCCCGGCCGCGTCAACGGCACCGTCGGCCTCTTCGGCGGAGTGACCTTCTCGTCCTACTTTTTGAACAACCTCCTGTCGAACCCCGACCTTCTCGCGGCTGTGGGCGGCTACCAGGTGGCCCTGGGCACGGACCGCGACTACCTGACGACGCTCGTCTCCTACAAGCTCGACCTGAAAGGCCCGAGCATCAACGTCCAGACCGCCTGCTCGACCTCGCTCGTAGCGGTCGTCCTCGCCTGCCAGAGCCTGCTCGCCTACGGCTGCGACATGGCGCTCGCGGGCGGGGTCTCGGTCAAGGTCCCCCAGAAATCCGGCTACCTCTACAAGCCCGGCGGGCTCGACTCCGCCCAGGGGCGCTGCCGCGCCTTCGACGCCTCGGCCGACGGCTCGGTCTATGGCGGCGGCGTGGGGGTCGTGGTCCTGAAGCGGCTGGAGGATGCCGTGGAAGACGGCGACGCGATCTACGGCGTGATCCTGGGCTCCGCCGTGAACAACGACGGCGCGGCCCGCGTGGGGTTCACCGCGCCCGGGGTCGAGGGCCAGGCCGAGGCCATCGTCCAGGCGCAGGCCCTGGCCGGCGTGGACCCCCGGACGATCGGCTACGTCGAGTGCCACGGCACCGGTACGGCCCTGGGCGATCCGATCGAGGTGGCGGCCCTCTCGAAGGCCTTCCGCGCCGGAGCGGAAGGCGAGCTCCCCCGGGGCTTCTGCGCCCTGGGATCGATCAAGACCAACATCGGGCACTGCTCGGCCGCGGCCGGCGTGGCCGGGCTGATGAAGGCGACGCTCGCGCTCGCCCACCGCCAGATCCCGCCCACCCTCCACTTCGAGACGCCCAATCCCGCGATCGGCTTCGAAACCACGCCCTTCCGGGTGAGCACCGATCTCGCCGACTGGGACACGGACGGCGCTCCCCGCCGCGCCGGAGTGAGCTCCTTCGGGCTCGGCGGCACCAACGCCCATGTGGTGCTCGAAGAGGCGCCGGAGCCGGAGCCCTCGGGCCCCTCCCGCCCCTGGCAGCTCCTGCTCCTCTCCGCCAAGAGCGAAGAGGCCCTGGAAGCGGCCACGGACAACCTGGCGGAGGACCTGGGCGCCCGCCCGGACCGCCCGCTCGCCGACGTGGCCTTCACCCTCCAGGCCGGCCGCCGCGCCTTCGCACACCGCCGCGTGCTCGTCTGCCGCGATACGGAAGACGCCCGCCGGGCCCTCGCTGGCCGCGATCCTCGCCGGCTGCTGTCGGACGTGCGCGAGGCCGGGGGCCGGCCCGTGGCCTTC
>DATEIO010000367.1:0-3379 GCA_035278895.1 Thermoanaerobaculia bacterium
TCGCTCCAGAACCCAACGCGTCCGATCGTCTTCCGGATCGCCAATCAGCTTTTCGCGGAGAAGACCTACAAGCTCGTGCCGGCCTACGTGGAGAAGATGAAGGGATCTTTTGGCGCCCCGTTGGAGCTTCTCGATTTCAAGAAGTCGCCCGAGCCGGCGCGCGCTCGGATCAATCAATGGGTCGAAGGCAAGACCGAGCGCCGCATCAAAGACCTCATCCCGCCTCACGGGGTGGAGAAGGATACGCGTTTTGTGCTCGTCAACGCGATCTATTTCCTGGGGGACTGGGCCGTTCCGTTCAGCGCCGGAGAGACGCGCCCCAGGCCCTTCCACCTGACCGCGGCGGAGCAGAAAACCGTGCCGACGATGAACCGCGAGGGGAGCCTGCGGTACGTGCAGAAGGAGAATCTGAGCGTGGCGGAGCTCCCCTACAAAGGGGGCGAGCTGTCGATGCTGATCCTCGTCCCCAGGGAGATCGAGGGTCTCGCGGCGGTCGAGCGCGCGTTGGATGCAAAGCAACTCGACGAGATCACCGGCGCTCTGGAGTGGGGCCTGGTCGATCTGACGCTACCGAAATTCGAGGTGAAACCCGCCGAATCCCTGTCGCTCGGCGAGGATCTGAAGGCGATGGGGATGCCCCTCGCGTTCGATCGCGACAAGGCCGATTTCACCGGAATCGCGGACCCGCCCAACCCCATAGACCGCCCCGTCCTCGCGAAGGTGTTTCACAAGGGTTTCGTGAAGGTGGATGAAAAAGGCACCGAGGCCGCCGCAGCCACGACCGTGATGGGCGTGATGGCGGGAGCAGCGCCCGGAGGGCCGCCGCGCATCGTCCGAATCGAGGTCGACCGGCCGTTCCTGTTCCTGATCCGCGATAACGCAAGCGGGCTGGTGATTTTCCTGGTGCGCGTGAGCGATCCGAGCCAGCCGTAGCCGAGGAGCTCCATCAATCACCCGAGAAGACGCGCAGAAGAGTCTCCCACCCCGAGCGGCCGATTGTCTGTCCGCGGGCCACGTTGCCGGAGCCGTCGCGGGTCCAGTCGCGATAGAAGATCAACTTGCCCTCGGGGGTGACGGCGTATAGAGCACCGTTTGGGTCCGCGAACACCGTCCGGAAGCCGTTCCAACCGCCGCGGCCGATGATGCTCGGCGACTCGACGCTGCCGGTGCCATCGCGATTGGAGTCGCGATAAAAAAGGAGGTCGCCGCCGGTCGTGATGGCATAAAGGATCCCGCCGCCGCCGGAAAAGACGGATGTGAACGTATTCCAGCCGCCGCGGCCGATGACGCTCGGCGCATCGACGCTGCCTGTGCCATCGCGTTGGGAATCACGATAGAAGAGCAGGTCGCCTCCGGCCGTGATGGCGTAGAGGATGCCGTCGCCACCGGAAAAGACGGACGTGAACGCGTTCCAGCCTCCATGGCCGACGACCTTCGAATTGCCGACATTGCCGGTGCCGTCCCGCATGTCATCCCGATAGAAGAGCAGATTGCCGTCCTGGGTCACGGCGTAGAGCACGCCGTTGCCGCCGGAGAAGAGGAACTTGAAGGCGTCCCAACCGCCGTGCCCGATCACCCCTTCGGGGCGTACGTCGCCGGTCCCATCGCGCGTCTTGTCGCGATAGAACAGCAGGTCACCGTCGCGGTTGACCGCATAGAGGATTCCCGCCAGGGGAACCGGGTTGCGCAGGCGGTCGACCAGATTGCGTGTCACGCGATCGACGTGGCCGGTATCGCTTTTCAGGCCCTGGCCCCAGGCGGTGGTTCCCGCCGTCATGACGATCCCTCTCGTGCGCCACGCAAGCCCGAGCGTTGCGTACCCTGGTTCGTTCAGCCACTTCTGCGGCTCTTCCGTGAGGTCGGCGGTCGCGAGAGGAGCGAAGTCCAGCGGCGTCCCGTTCTCGCCTGTGACGATCGGATATCCATTGTCGTCCATGACCTTCGCTGCGTCGGTTTCGTAACCGATGACGCCTTCCTCCTGGCCGAGCAGCGCGCCTTCCTCGAGCCCCGTGCCCGCGAAGACCCAATGCCTGGGCCGCCGAACCACGAACCCGACCCCGATGTCTGGGAGAGAGTCGCTCCATCGTCCGGCCGACCAGTTGACTCCCGTGGTCTCGGCCTCCCAACGCGACCCGTTGCTGGGATCGTTCCAGGATTCGCCAATCTTGGTCATGAGATTGCCGCCGAGCTCGACCCGTCGGTAGCACGTGTTCCCGCTCAGGAACATGACATTGCCCCCGGCCCGCGCGAAGGCTTCGATGCGGTCGCGCATCACCCCGGACCAGTATTCGTCATGCCCCGTGCTCACAAAGAGCCGGTACGGCGAGAGCAGCAACGGGTCAAAGTGGAGATCGGTGTTCGTGCACAGCTCGACTGGATAATTCCGCTCGAACCAGCTCACGATTGATTGGTCATAAAGAATGTAGTCCCACAGTTGGCACGGCCGATCGAGCGCGACCTGGGGGACCCCACGATCCGAAACGGGCGTCCCATAGAAGGATTGACCGCCCCAGGGGTTGTACGCCTGGTACGTATGAACCGGGAGCTGAAGAAGGATCCTGCTCCGGGCTCCGGGGATGGCGGACCGCACCACGAACAGGACGAACGTGACTGATTGGCGGTACGAGAGGCGAGCGATATAGACGCTCGAGTCCAGATCGGCCGGAACCCTCCAGACATGGGCAATCGGCCAGCCACAACCGATCGTCGACGCCTCGGCGGGAGTGTCGTAGTGGGCCGACCGGAAGGATGCGGTGTAAACCGGCCTCTCGCCGGGGCGTACCGTGATATGCGTTCGATAGTCGCTGTCGTAAATCGAGGCGGCGACGCGCGCGAAAGGATTGTCACTCTCGAAGTCGAGCGACGAGCTCTTGTAGATCTCAAGCCTCACGGATCGTGATGATGGAGAGAGCACCGAGACGTGGAAGGCAATTCCCTGCCCGGCGACAACGGATGTGCTGGACGCGTAGGCTTCCAGGGGTTGAGTGCCCCAGATGGGTTTGGTTGGCATGCCGCGTCAGCCCGCGAGCTCCCGGAGAGCAGCGTCCAGCGCCTGCTTTTTTTGAGGATTCTTCTCGAGCCACTCCTTGGCCCCGGCGTAGCCGGCCCGGGCCGCGAGGAGGTAGGCGTAGCATTCGAGGAGGCCGCGCCTTTCGAGCTGGAGGACGGGCACGGCCGCCTTCTGCCAGACGGGGGTGGCTTTGATTTCGCCGCCGTTGCCGGCTTGGGTCGTTTCGTCCGCGATCCTCACGAAGTTGACCAGGGCCGACGCTTAGCGCTCGGCCTTGGTCTGCGATTGGGCATCTTCGAGATGGATCGTCGCCGCGGAGAGCGTTCGGGCGAGCTCCAAGGCTCCGAGCGCGCCGCCCTTCTTGTCGAA
>DATEIO010000368.1:0-2621 GCA_035278895.1 Thermoanaerobaculia bacterium
CTCCGAAGATCTGAAGCACGGTCTGGACCGTCGGATGTGCTTTGGCGCCCGGCTCCGCCCGCGCGGCCTGCGCCTCGGGGGCAGCTGCGGGCCGGCCGTTGCTCTGGACGAGCTGCCACCCGGTGCCGGGTCCCCAGATGGAGGCCAGAGCCTCCTCGACCACCTGCCGGTTGACCTCCTGCTTGAGCCGCGAGTCGAGGATCATATCGCCCGGCGGCGCCACGATGACGAGGCGGCCGTCCTCGAAGCGGATGTCCTCGGCGGCATCCAGGTAGCCGGCCAGGTGCTGGCGGCGCTTGCTGACCTCTTCCTTGAAGAGGCCGACCGGATCTCGCCGCGAAAAGGTCGCCGCGACGGGCGGAGCGGCCGGAGGAGCCGGAGGCGGCGTGCGGACCGGGGCCGAAGGCGGAGGGGCCGGCTCGGCGCGCTGCGGCCGCGGGGGTGGAGCCGGCGATGGAGCGGCGGCGGGACGGGGCGCAGGAGCCGGAGCGGGGCGGGAGGGCGCCGCAGCCGTGGCTCCTCCGCCGGCCAGGATCTCCTCGATCCGAGTGAGCTTCGGAAGCTCGGAAGCGCGCAGCCACGCGATCTCGACGGCGAGCGCCCCGGTCTCGCTCCGGCGCACCACGGGCTCGCTCGTCAGGAGCTGGGAGAGGAGCCGGAGCAGGTTCTCGTACCCGGCCTCGCGGGCCATGGCGGAGAGCGCCTGGGCCTCCTCGCCCGGCAGGTCCACCTGCCCGGGCTGGCCGCCCATGGCGAGGTGGAGGGCGTCCCGGCAGAAGGCCAGGAACTGGCTGTAGACGTGGCGCGGGTCCCACCCTTCGTCCTCGATCCGGCGGATCGCGGTGGAGACGGCGGCACCGTCGCCCTTGAGGATCGCCTGGAGCACCTGGTGGTAGAGGGCCGTGTCGAGCCCCCCGAGCAGTCGGATCGCGTCCTCGTCGGCGATCGTCCCCGAGCCGAAGGTGGCGAGCTGGTCCAGGAGGGCGACCGAGTCGCGAACGCTCCCCTCGCCAGCGCGGGCGATGAGCCGCAACGCCGTGTCGCTCGCGGTGATCCCCTCGGCCTGGCAGATGTGCCCCAGGTGGGCGGCGAGATCGAGCGAGGGGACGCGCCGGAAGTGGAACTCCTGGCAGCGCGAGAGGATCGTCGCCGGCACGGCGTCGATCTCGGTCGTGGCGAAGATGAAGACCAAGTGCGGCGGCGGCTCCTCGACGATCTTCAGGAGCGTGTCGAAGGCCTGGCGCGAGAGGCGGTGGATCTCGTCGAGCACCACGACCTTGTAGCGGTCGCGGGCCGGCCCGTACTTCAGGCTCTCGGTGAGCTCGCGGACCTGCTCTACCTTGGAATAGGTTGCGGCATCGACCTCGATCACGTCCAGGTCCGAGCCCCTGGTGATCTCCAGGCACGGCGTGCACTCGTTGCACGGATCGGCCGCGGGGCCGCGCTCACAGTTCAGGGCCTTGGCGAGCACGCGCGCCGCCGTGGTCTTGCCCACGCCGCGGATGCCCGAGAAGAGATAGGCCTGGGCGATCCGCCCTTCCTGGAGAGCGTTGCGCAGAGCCGTGACGATCGGCTCCTGGCCGACGAGGCTGGAGAAGTTCTGAGGGCGCCACTTGCGGGCGAGGACCTGATACGTCATGTCGGAGATGTCGCTGACAGTGGTCTACGAAGGGTTCCGGTGAAACTGCGGCACTCGACCGGATACCTTATCGCTGCTCCCTTCCGGGCCTGACGAGGTTCGGTAACGACCGATGCACAGGACCCGAACCCTTCGTGGGCCACTGCGAGGCTCCCATCGTACGACCTGGGATCGGGGATGTAAAGGACGCCCCCGTCCGGGTCTGGAAAGCATGAGAACAGGGGAACCCGGGCCCGCATTCCACGGTCGTGCCACACGACCGCGAGACCCCAGGAATGCATTTCGGATTGCCGGAGTTTCTTTCCTCGGGTAATATACGCGTTCCCGTTCGGACGGGAGCCGGGCGAGCCTTGCGGACATGGAGAGACCGGACGATCGGCTCTGGATGACCGAAGCGCTCGCGGAGGCCCGCCGGGCCGGTGAGATCGGCGAGGTGCCGATCGGCGCCGTAATCGTGCGAGAGGGCGAGATCCTCGGACGTGGTCACAATCGCCGGGAGATCGACGGCGATCCGCTGGCCCACGCCGAGGTCCTCGCGATCCGGCAGGCCGCGGCGGCGATGGGCGGGTGGCGGCTCGAGGGTTGCACGATGTACGTAACCCTCGAGCCGTGCGCGATGTGCGCGGGGGCCCTGGTCCTCGCCCGCATCGAGCGGCTGGTCTACGGGGCGGCCGATCCGAAGGCGGGGTACTGCCGGAGTCTCGGCAACCTGGTGCAGGACCCGCGGTTGAACCACCGGCTGGAAGTGACGGCCGGCGTTCTTGAAGAAGAGAGTGCTGCGCTCCTGCGCGGCTTCTTCGCGTCGCTCCGGAAGAGACCCTGAGCGCCGCACGGTTCTTTCAAAGATTCCCGGAGAGATGTCCGAGTGGCTTAAGGAGCACGCTTGGAAAGCGTGTGTAGGGGAAACCCTACCGTGGGTTCGAATCCCACTCTCTCCGCCATATCCGATTGGAAACAAACGGAGAGGTGCCAGAGCGGTCGA
>DATEIO010000369.1:0-21351 GCA_035278895.1 Thermoanaerobaculia bacterium
AGCTGGCAGCTCGTCGTCGCGTCCCCGGAATCGGCGTCCGCCACCGTCGCCGTGACCTCGCCGGGTCCCGTCGTCCAGGTCCTCCTGCCTGCGCCGGGCGAGCTGCGGTTGAAGGTGCCCGCGCTCGAAAAAAGCGGCGCAACGGCTACGGCCACCCTCACCAGCGCCGCGGGCCAGCCGCTGCGGCTCCTGCGCTGGGGAGGCCTCCGGTCGCAATGGGACCTGCGCGCCGGAATTCTCAACCTCGACGGCGTCCCCACCGGCGCCTGGAAGATCACCGTCCAGACCGCGGACGGGCAGACCTGGACGGGCACGGCGTCGGTGGCGCCGGGGCAGACGGCGGAGGTGACGCTCGAATAATCGGACGCCCCCGCGTCACCCTTTGACGTACGGGGCCAGCAGCGCCTGCCAGCTCCGGGACATGCGGCCGTACTCGGCCGGACACTGCTCGGCGCGGTCGGCGGGGAGGGTCTCGTCGTCCACCAGATACTGGTAGCCGTCGGGATCCTTGCCGTAGATCCAGCAGAGGATGTTGTAGAAGCGCTGTTCGTCGAACGAGTGCTCGTCCCAGAAGGAGAGGTCGTCCATCTCCTCCTCTTCCTCGCCCACGAACGAGTTGGCGCCGTCGATGGCCGCGTCCTCCCCCTCCTCGCCCCCTTCCAGAAGAACCAGGGTGGCGAGCTGATCCACGGCGTCCTCCTCCCGGCCGGTGACCGGCAGGTCGTAGATGGAGATCAGGGCGTGTCCCATCTCGTGGAAGAGGGTGAACACGGTGGCGCTCGCCACGGAGATGCCGGCCTCCTCCAGCTCCTCGTCGGTCTCCGCATCCGCCGTGAAGATCTCGGAGTAGTGCTCGACCAGCTCATAGCAAAGGGAGATCTCGCCGGCTTCCGCGTCGTAGAAGGCGTTCACCTCGCCACACTCCCGCAAGACCACGGGCACGTCGGAAGGGAGCGCAAACTCCTTGTTCAGCTCCTTGACGGTATCCTCCAGGAGCCGCGTCTCCTTGAAGTCGGCCTCCCACTCCCGGTAGCCCTCGTCGTGGATCTCGCCGTACTGCACCACGAAGTTCCCGGTGTCGCGGACTCCCCCGGAAGCGCTCCGCTTGAAGCTCTTCGGGATGTTGGCGTGCGCCGGAGCCGCCCCGGCATCGGCCGGCTCAGGCGTCTCCTCGGGAACCGGACCGCAGGCTCCGGCGGCCAGCAGGGCCAGAATCGTCACAGCGCGTCGTGCGATGACGTATCGAATCAGCGTATCTCCTCGAATCGAGCTGATGGGTTGTGCGGAGAGTGTAGGCTGCTGCGCCGCGAAAGTCGAACCGCCCGGCCAGACGGCCGAGGTCACGCTCAGAGAGGAAGGCTCAGAGTCTCGGTCTTTTGACGTTCCTGGCGAGGCCCACGGCCTCCAGGGCGCAGATCAGATACCACCCGATGTCGACCTCCCACCACCGGAGGCCGAGGCGGGCCGAGCCGGCGTGGGTGTGGTGGTTCCGGTGCCAGTTCTCGCCCCACGCCGTCAGCTGGAGCGGCCCCAGCCACCAGACATTCCGGCTGGAATCCCGGCCCTCGGAGTCGCCCAGGTGGGTGAGGCTGTTCACGAGACACTGCATGTGCAGCGAATAGACCAGGCGAATGGCGCCCATCCAGAAAAAGCCCTGCCAGCCGAGCACCAGGCCACAGAACAGGGAGAGCAGGATGACCGGAGACTCGGCGTACTCCCAGAACCGGTAGGCCCCCCGCGTCAGCTCGGGGCACCACCTCTTCAGATCGGCCGGGGGCGACTGGTAGAGCCAGCGCAGGTGCGCCCACCAGAAGCCGCCCTGCTTCGGGCTGGAAATGTCCTCGGGCGTATCGGTGTGGGAGTGGTGGTGACGGTGGTACGCGACCCAGGTCCCCGGAGCTCCCGAGCCGTTGAACATGGCCCAGAAGATCAGCGCGTGCTCCACGATCTTGTCGAGCTTGAACGTGCGGTGCGCGAGCAGGCGGTGGTAGCAGACCGTCGTGCCGAACCCTCCGAGGGCGGTCAGAGCGAGGGTCGAGATCAGGACCGTCCGGTCCGGCACCGGAAAAAGGATCAGTCCGGCGACGGCCAGACCATGGATCAGCACCAGATAGATGAAGATCGGCACCTTGGACGGCAGAGGTTTCCAGAAAGGCCTCTCCCAGGGCTTGCGGCTCTCCTGAACGGCGATCTCGCTCATACCAGCTACCCCTCCGCGCGGCCCAGGCTCTTCATCCACCGGAGGTGGGCCAGGAAGGCTCCCGTGACCGTCCGGGCCTCCCGGTAGCACAGCCCATACTCCTCCGCCGTCGATTTCACGATCCGGGTCAACGCCGGGTAATGCACGTGGCAGATGGCGGGAAACATATGGTGAATCACGTGGAGGTTCAAGCCCCCCAGGATCCAGGTCGTGAACGGATAGCCCCGGGCATAGTCCACCGTCGTGTCGAAAATGTGGCTGATGTAGTCGTTGGAGATGCTCCCGTCTTCCTCCGCCTCGGGAAACGTCGAGCTCTCGTTGAAATGGTTCGGCTGGAAGATGAGCGCGATGGTGAAGCCGAGGAAGAAGTGCATCACGACGAAGCCGAGGAGGATCGAGTACCAGGGCACGTCGAGATAGATCCAGGGGAGGACGAGCGTGTAGGTGTAATAGAACGCCTTGCCCGCGAACAGGAGAACGAGCTCGCCGATCGGATGGCTTCCGATCTTCCGGTTGCCGAACCTCGGCTGGAACAGCCACCGGTAGTCCTTGGTCAACACCCAGTCGAGCGTGGACAGGGAGTAGAGGACGGGAGCATAGAGGTGCTGATAGCGATGGTAGGGCCTCCGCGGGCCGTGAGGGGAGAACCTGAACACGTTTCCGGACACGAGCGTCGTATCGGCGCCGCGGATGTTGACGAACGAATGATGCGAATCGTTGTGCAGCAGGCGCCACATGTAGGAGCTCACCCCCACCAGGTCGAAGACGCAGCCCAGGGCCCGGTTGACCCCCTTGCTCTTCGAATAGGCGCCGTGATTGGCGTCATGGGCGATGTTGAACGCCATGTAGAGCTGCGCGAATCCGTGCACCACGTAAACGCCGACGATCTCCAGGGAGGAAAACCGGCCGGTCATGAGCCAGGCCCAGGTGGCGATCCACAGGGAGAAGCCCAGGACGGTCTTGCCGATCATCTCCAGGTTAGCGTGCCGCGAGATCCCCCGCTCCTCGAAATAGTTGTCGACCCGCTGCGACAGGGCCTTGCTGAAGCCTGAAGAAGTGACTTTGTGCCTGAACTTGAACTGCCGGTTCTCAGCCATGTCAAATCCCAGCCCATTCCTGAAGAGCGTCCCTCGGAATGCGTACGAAGCTGGGCTGAGCCTAGCAAGAAGCCAGGAGCTCGTCAACAATGATCGTTAAATATAAAAATAATTCTCAATGTCGGAAGCGGGATTTGCAGGCATTCAGCGGTCCACCTTCCTGGGTTGCCCTCCGGTCAACAGCCGGAGCATCACGGTCCGCCCCGGCTGGGGCAGCCGCGAAGCAAAGCCGAACCCCGCGGTCTGGACGCCGGGGTGGTAGTACTTGGCGTCGAAAGGATTGTTGACGACGAGTTGGAGATCCGTGCCACGGATCAGGTTCCGCCAGGTCAGGGCGAGCTTGGGCACGAGGTAGTCCTTGATCTCGCGATAAGTACTGAGATAGACCGTCGTGCCGGCTCCGGTCTTGCGGGTGCCGACGTAGCTCACCCGAAAGTTGGCGATCAGCCTCCGTAGCGGCTCGACCTCGAGGCCGACGTTGACGCGGTGGCTGGCGATGTCGCCGATCCGGATCTCGTCGGCGTCCAACGGTGGGTCGTATACAGGCAACCCGGTGGCGGGATGGGTCGGAGCGAGCTCGGGTTTGGTGTCGAACGGCTCGGTGTAGGTGTAATTGCCAAAAAAATCCATACCGCCCGCGGAATACCGGGCGCTCGCCTCGACTCCCCGGATGCGCAGCTCCCCACGGTTGATGAGCTGGCTGCAGCCGCCGTTCTCCGCCGAGGGGGCACAGCCGGGAACCTGCCGCGATCCGACCACGTCGCGATAATGGGCCTGATAGGCGGAAATCCCGAGAGAGAAGCGCTCCCCCGGCTGCCACTCCCCGGCCAGCTCGAAATTCCGCACCCTCTCCGGGCGAAGGCCTTCGCTGACACGATCCCGAATAAAGGGGATCGTGCCGAACTTCTCGAAGTCCGTGGGATCCTTGAAGGCCTCGGAATAGATCGCCTTGAAAACGAACGGACTGCCGGCCGGTGTATAGATCAGCGCGGCTCGGGGGGTGAAGAGGGCTCCGAATCCCGAGGCTTTGGTCCTTTGATTTCTGACATTCAGGTAATAGTAGTTGTTGATCTCGTTGTAATCCACCCGCCCGGCCAGGACGACTTTTAAAGGCTTCCAGGGCCGATAGGAGGCTTGTGCGAAGAGCGCAACGTCCGTGTGTTCGATTGACTCCGCCTCGACATCTTTATTCGCCAAGGGGCTTGGAGTCGGCCGATTGTTGAGCGATGTATGGATGGTGTCCGGCTCACGCTGGATCGAGCCTTTGCGCAGCTCGAGGCCACCGACGGCGCTCAGCCGTTCGGAGGGGCTGTAGACCAGGGTGGCTTCGCTCTTGAGCTGGCTGGAGAGCTGGCCGTACGAAATCACCTCGACCCAGGGCAGGCAGGGGGACGGCGGTTCATTCTGGGGCGAGCAGGGGTTGACAAAGTTGTTGATCCGCAGGAGATAGTTCGCATAGTTGTTGAAAATGACGATCTGGCTGTTCGTACGGTCGAGAGAGGACTGAATATAGCGGGTGAAGGCCTGCAGGGAAAGGTTTCTTCCCACCGAGCTAGCGTATTTGAAGTAGATCGACGTGTGATCCGGCGCCCAGACCGAGCCCTCCCCGGGCCGGGTGAGCTCGGTGGTCCAGGGGGCGGTCCCCTCCTCGTTGTGCCACCTCTGCAGGCCGAAGGTCAGGTTGGAGATCCTCAGCTTCGCCGAGAGCGACCAATCCTTCGTCCGGTCGGCAAAGCCAAGGTGGAAAAGATCAAGGGCCTCCTGGTCGAGCCTGCGAGCCTCTGCCACGGTGTAGTCCGAGGGCACGATGGCGACGACGCCTTGCTCCTGGTCTCGGATCACATGGAAAAAAGGATTTTCGGCTTCGCAGATCATTCCCTGGCGGCAGAAGTCTTGAGCCAGGGGTCCGAGGAGCCTCATCGCATCTCTGTATTCGGTATCCGAGATGTTGGAGAAGTCGTAGTCCCAGTCAATCTCGCCCGAAAGGTCGTTCTCGTCGGACCGGAACACCCGGCCGGCCAGGGACCAGTCCACGTTGCCGCTCCGGCTCCTCCCGGCCAGGGCCAGATCGGCGAACTGCGTATCGAAAGTGCCGCCTCCCGCCTCGGCCCGGTAGCCGAATCTTTTGCCTTCGGTCAGGAGAGCCTCCGGCTCTTTCGTCAGGATGTGGATCACGCCCGTGTAGGCGTTGGCCCCGTACATGGTCGAGGCCGGCCCGTAGACCATCTCCACCCGCTCGATGTTGCTCAAAGGGTATTGGCGGGACAGATAGACGATGTTGGACGAAAGATCGTTCTGTTCCACACCGTCGACGAGGAGCAGGTTACGGTCGTTGAGGTTCGAGCGGAAGCCCCGTTGATAAAAATTGCTGTACGCCTCGCCGTTGCCGCGGGAGATGTCGAACCCGGGCAGGTCGTGAAGCATCTCCTCGAGGTCGAGATAACCACGGCGCTCGATCTCCTCGGCGGTCAGGACGAGGACAGTGGCGGGAGCTTCCCGCACATTTTCGTTCGTCTTCGAGACCGAGGCGACCTGAACCGTCGCCTCCTCGCGCCTCACCTTCCGGACGAGCTCTGCAAACTGCGGCGGCGGCCCCGGCTCGAAGGCGGGATCGGTCCGCAGCAGGGCGGAGACCGCGTCGCGGGCCTTCGCCAGCTCGTCCAGGGCGAGGTACGACTTCGCCAGCAGGGCCTGGGCCTGGATGATCTCCGCGCGCGACGGCCGGCCCTTCAGGCAAGGCTCCAACTGGCCGGGAATGTCCTCGAAAAGCCCTAGGCCGTAGCTCTTTTCCGCCGCCTCGAGGGCCTCGCTGCAGAAAGGCTGGGCGAGCAGGGGCAACGCCGGGAGGAGCAGGAGGGCTGCTGCTGCGAGACGCAGAAAGACGATGAATCTCGGGATTCGCATGGAAAGGATTTCCTCGGAAGATCAGGGAGCCGGACAGGTCTGGGGGCCGGGATAGGGCAGATCCTCGGGCATGAACCTCTTCCACTCCTCCGCGGTCAGGCTGCGATGGACCCGGGCGCAGAGCTCGCGGGCCATCCGCTCGGTGCGGGCCTCCCACAGGCGGAGGCCGCGGTCGGCGCCGCCCGACACCACGCGCTCTCCGTCGGGGGTAAAGGCGGCCGACCAGACCCAGGAGGAGTGCCCCGGCAAGACGATCGGCTGCGTGCTGTGGCTCGCGATTTCCCAGAGGCGAACCGTGGCGTCAGAGCTGGCCGAGACGAGGAAGTTTCCCCGCGGATTGAGGCTCAGGGAGTTGACGCTCGAAGCGTGCCCCACGAGGGAGCCGAGCGCCTTGCCGCCGGCCAGGTCCCAGAACGCGATCTCGCCCCGCCCGGTTCCGCAGACCAGGGTAGCGCCGCCCGGGCTGAAGGCGAGGCTCCGCACGTCCATCCCCGCGCAGGCCTGGCGGGGCCCGGCAGCCTGGGGGATCGCCCAGAGCAGGGCGCCCCCCTGGACGAAACCGGCGGCCAGGGTGTTGCCGTCCGAGGCGAAGGCCAGCGAGGACACGCGAGGCCCTTTGGCGGCGAGTTGTACGGGCGGAGCGTCCAGCCGCCTGAGGTCGAAAAGCGAGATCGTCCCGTCGGCACGGCCCGCGGCGAGTTGGGAGCCCTTCGGCGAGAAAGCCAGCGCGCCGAGGACCGCGCCCTGGGACGCCAGCTCCCGGGGCGGCGCTGCCGGCTGCGCAAGGTCCCAGAGGCGCAGAGCGCCGTCGGCGAATCCGGCGGCCAGCGAGCGCCCGCCCACACCGAGAGCCAGGGAACGGATACCGCTCTTGAACGTCCCCAGAGCCACGGGCGGCGCCTCGGGACGGCTGAGATCGAAACGAAGGACCCGGCCGTCGTCGCTCCCGGAGAGCACGGCGGACCCGTCCGGAGCTACAACGAGGGCCCGCACCCCGTCCTCAGGTCCGGCCAGGACAGGGGCCCTGCGCAGGCTTCCGAGGACCGCACGCAGAGCGTTGAACAGATCGGGGTCTTCGTGGTTACCCCCGTTGTCCCGGTTGAGGCGGTAGACCTGGAGGGCCAGGAGAGCCGCCAGCTCGCGCTGATCCTCCGGAGCGGGCCGCAGGAGCTGGAGAGCCAGGGCCCGGGCGGCCGCGAGGCGGGCCAGACGCCGGGTCTCGCGCTCCGAGCTCTCTGCCTGGACCCGCGATTCCTCGGCCCGCTGCTGAGCGGCGATCGCGTCGCTGCGGCGCTGCTCGGCTTCGATCCGGGAGGCGACCGCTTCGGCCTCGCTGGCCCGGGCCTTGCCCTCCTGCTCCTGGGCCACCTGCGTCTGGGCCTCCGCGATCTGCCTCTGCTCTCCGGCGATCCGGCTCTGCTGCTCGGCGTTGAGGCGCTCCTTCTCGGCAAAACCTTTCTGTTCCAGCGCCTCGCGCTGCTTCTCCTCGGCCCGCGTCTTCTCCCGCTCGGCCCGGGTGGCCTGGCTGTCGGCGATCTGCTTCTGCGTCTGGGCTTCCCGCAGAGCCGCCTCTACTCTCTTCATCTGGACGAAGGCGAAGGCGCTGAGCGACAGGGTCAGAAGCGCCGCGGTCCCGAGGACCGCCGCGAGAACGCGGGCCCGCCGCAGCTCCTGCCGGCGCCGCGCCTCCCGGACGGCGATCTCCCGGTCGCGCCGCGCCGCGCTCGCGTCCAGGAAATGCAGGGCCCGGGCGAAACTGGGGTCATAGCGCCTCGCCCAGGGCTCGGTCGGCTTCCGGTTCTCCCGCCAGGCCAGAGCCAGTTGCAGCTCCGGGTCTCGCCACAGGCCGCTCAGGCCCTGCTCGTGCCGGGCCGCGGCACGGGCGACGCCGAGATAGATCCGGGCCGACTGCGCCTCGTCCTCCACCCAGTCGCGGAGGCGGCCCCAGATCCGCATGAGGCTCTCGTGCGAGAGGTCGAGGATCGAATCGGCGCGGAGCTCCACCGCCGGAGGCGGCATGAGGAAGGTCCTCCCCTGTCGGCGGAAGGTGTCGACCACGGCGGCGACCTCGTCTTCGCCGGCCCCGGCCAGCTCGCAGACCTCTCCGAGCGGCACGGGCCGGCGCACGCCGCGCCCGTCCTCTCCGCGCTCGGTGAGCGCCCGGAAAAGGGTCTCTGCAACGGCGCGGCCCGCCTCGTCGAGCTCTCCGAAAGCCTCCTCGGCATGCCGCGACAAGGCCTCCTTCATCGTCCCGATCGCCTCGTAGTGGCGCAGGTCGAGCGGCTCACCCGGCTCGTGGTCCTCTTCCCAGCGGTCCCAGGTGCGCATCAGAGCGTGTTGGAGGATCGGAAGCTGGTCGGGGTCGTCGCCCACGTCGTTCAAGAGACGGGAGACCAGGCGGGGCGCGATCGTGCCGCCGCCCACCGCCACCGGGCCGGTGATCGCCGAGCGAAGCTCGTCGCGGGTCATGCGCGGCACGAGATAGAGGCCTTCGTTGATCGCCTCGGGCAGCCCGGGAAGCTCCAGGCAGTTGCCGATGAAATCCGAGCGCATGGTGAGCGTGACGTAGATCGGCGCCTCACGGCTGCGGGAAGCCTCGAGAAGGAGCTTGCCGAAGGCGATCGCCTCGTCGCGGCTCTCCTGCCGGCTCTGCTTGAAACGGAAGAGCTCCTCGAATTGATCGATGAGGATCAAAACGTTGTCGCGCTCGGGGATGCGGGCCTGGCGGATGCACTCGATCAGCCCCAGATTACTGGCCCGCAGCGTGGCCTCGCGAAGGCTCCGGGAAAGCTCGTCCCCTCCACCCGAGCCTCCGAGAGCCTCGGGCGCATCGAGGGCCGCCGCCAGGTTGCCGATGGGGTCTTCGCCCGGGCGGAGGATGGCGATACGCCAGCTCGATCCCGCCCGCGTCATGGCGCCGCCGTAGAGCGACGGGATCAGCCCCGAGCGGACGAGCGACGACTTGCCGCACCCCGAGGTGCCGAGAACGGCCAGGAAGCGGGTCGTCCGCAAGCGCCGGAGGAGCTCGTCGACCTGCCGCTCGCGGCCGAAGAAGAGATGGTCCTCGTCCGGCTCGAACGGCCGCAGACCCGGGAATGGGTGGAGCCGGACCGCCGGCTCGGCCTGAGCAATCACGCCCGGGCTTCCCGCTGCCGGACGATCTCGGCGAGGAAGGATTCGAGGGCCGCGGGAGAAAAGCCCTCGGCAGGCTCGCGGAGCACCAGGGCCTCGAGCGTGCGAAACCTTTCTTTCTGCGGCGTCTGGGGAGCCGCGAGATAGAGGCCCTGGGCGAGCAGGGGCCGCTGGCGGCCGAGCCCGGCGCTCTTCTGGACTTCCCGCAGCTTGCGCCGCAGCCACATCTCGCTCGCCTGGCCCTGGAAGAGGAGGACCGCGTCGCAGGTGCAGAGGCTCTCCTCGTGATCGAGACGCGCCTGGGCCTCGTCCTCGTCGAACAGAGTGGGCACGACCTCGAATCCTCGATCGAAAAGGAAGTCCTCGACCGGCCGGGCCGCCTCCTGATCGGCCTGGTCGCAGATCAGATAGATCCGCACGAGACCGCCTCCGGCGGCCGGCGCCGGCTTCTCCTTCTTCGGCTCCGGAGGAGCGAGCTTCAAGTGGATGCGGCCCTTCAGATCCTCGAGAGAGATCTCCAGAAGCTCGGCCTCGGCGTGGACCCCGGGGGCGGTCCGCAAGTGGGCGAGAAAGCTCCGCTGCCGGTCGTCTTCCACCTCGGCTCCCGGCGAGAGCCAGATCAGGCGCGGAAGGCCGCGCTGCGCGGCCGCGGTGTCGTGCTGGACGGCGACGGTCGAGCGCGTGCCCCCGTCCGGCACCACGCCATAGCCGCGGCCGATGAGATGAACGGAGAGGGCGCAGTCCGCGAGCTGGTCTTGGACGAACGCCTCGAGCTCCGACGCGACCAGAGGGAGCGGGCGGTTCGGCAGGACCTCATAGCCGTTGCGCAGCAGGTCCCGCCGGATCGCCTCCCGCTCTTCCCGCAGGTCAACGCTCGTCTCGGCCAGATAAACGGTCGCCTTGGGGGCCGCGGGCCGGCCCTGGGCGCCGTTGCCGTTGGCCCGGAGAAGCTGGAGGAGCTGGCAGACGTCCCACGCGAGGTCGTCGAGCCGGGCCAGAAACTGCCGCTCGGCCTCGGGACCGAAAAAGTGGGAGAGCTCGCGGGGCCTGCCGGTCTGTGGATCGGTAACGTAGAACTCGTAGCCGAGAAGGGGTTGCAAAGGCTCCGGATGCCGCTCCTGAGGGATGGGCGTCTTGACGACCTTGAAGATCCGCGCCTTGTCGGCGATCCGCACACCGCCCGACGTCTCCGAAGCGCGGCAGAACGCTTCAAGCTCCCGCGTGCACCATTCGGACTGGACGTAGCGGGGCGAGAGCACCGTCAGCAGCGCCGCCACCTTGGGGAGCTGCTCGACCAGGATCGTGTCGGCGAAGTAGTCGTTGCCCTGGAGCTTCGGATCGCGCCAGATCCGCGGCTTCTCGCCCAGGAGCTGCGCGACCCGGATCTCCAGGATGCGGTGCAGGGTGGAAACCCACCCGGGTTGCCCCTCCAGGAGGGACTGATCGTCGATATGCGCGTAGCTGATCAGGAGGTCGTTTTCGAACGACATCACTACGCTCCCAGGAAGAGTCGGCAGGCTCTCCGCAATCAAGTCTTCTGCGTTGAAGTACCTACAAGGATACACTCCTTCCTGACCGTAGCGCAAGCCGGCTCAAAATTGTCTCGCGAGGCCCGGCGTGAGCCTCTCCTATTCGCTTTTGAGAGTTTTCCCAAAGATACGGGTTTCGTACTGCTCGTTCTCGAAGACGTAGCTGTCGGTGCCGAGCTCCTGATAACCCCGGCGCTCGTAGAAGGCCAGAGCCTTCACGTTTTCGGCCCAGACGATCAGCCACAGCTCGACTGCGCCTTCCCGGGCCGCCATCGCCTCCGCTTCGCGGAGCAGAGCCGTCCCCACACCGCTTCCCGCGGACCGCGCCTGCACATAGAGCCGATGGAGCTCGACCGCGGGACGATCAAGCACCAGCTCGTGGACGGCGCCCAGGGTGAGCTGCGCAAATCCGATCAGATGTCCGGCCCGCTCGGCCAGAATGAACCGGGTGTTTGAAGAGGAAAGCAGCGCCGAAATCGCAGCCGGGGAAAAATACTCCTGGACCTCCCGCGCGACGGACGGACGAATCCCCTCCGTCGCGTAGGTGTCGAGGAAAACCTGGGTGGCTAATGCTCCGATCGAGAGAGCGTCGGAATCGACGGCAGATCTCAAGGTAAATTCCATGTTCTTACGGCTCGTCCTCCAGCACCCACACCCCGCTCGACGTGGCCACGTAGACCCGCCGGGGCTCCTCGGGATCGAGGACCATATCGTAGACGATGTGGGCCTGGAGACCTTCGCTGCGCTCCTGCCAGGTCTCACCCCCATCGGTGCTGCGGAAGATCTTCCGGGGATTTCCGGTTGCCCAGACGATCCCCGCGAGGGGAGAGGCGGCGAGGGCCGAGACTTCATAATCTCCCAGCTCGCTCCCGGCCAGGGTCCAGCTCTCCCCTCCGTCCGTGCTCTTCCAGACTCCCCGGCCCCAGACGCAGAAGTAGTCACAGGTGGCGAGATAGACAAGCCGCGGGTCCACCGGATCGATGGCCAGCGCCGTGGCCTCGGAATCTTCGAGCCCTTTGTCGATCACCGTCCAGGTGGCGCCGCCGTCCGTGCTGCGCCAGGCCCTCGCCCGGGAGAAGTGTCCCGTCGTGGGGAGGAGGCCGGCCCCATACATCGTGGACGGCGACGAGGGGGCGATCTCCAGGACCTCGATCCCTCCCCCACCCGGCAGCGTCTGGCGCACCCAGGTCGCCCCGCCGTCCACGCTCTTAAAGAGCGAGCCCGCGTAGCTCCACAGCGTGGCCGGGCTGGCCGGATCGACGCACAAAGCACCCGGGACCGGAGGGAGCTCGCTCCAGGATAGGCCGCCGTCGTCCGTCCGCCACGCCTTAGGTGGGATCGAGGCATAGAGGGTCGAGGGCGACGAGGGATCCAGGGCCAGGCGGAGCGCCGGAACCGGCTGGAGAGTCCAGTCCTGCCCGCCGTTGGCGCTCCGGAAGAGGCCCCGATTGCCCAGCGCCGCCCACAGCAGGCCCGGAGTTCCCGAAGCTGCCGCCACCTTATACACCTCGAGCCCAGCGAGACCGCGGTTGCGCCGCGTCCAGGTGGCGCCGTCGTCCTCGCTGACGAAGACTCCGCCCGCGTCCAGGCCTTGGGGCACCGTACCCACGAAAACGGTCCGGGGCGAGGAAGGCGGTACAGCCACCGTTGTGATCCTCGCGAGGCCCGGAGGCCCCGTTTTCTTCCAGTGGGCCCCACCGTCGAAGCTCGCGAACAGGCCCTTGTCTGCCGTGCCGGCCCAGACCGTGCGGGCGGAGCGGGGCGAGACGGCCAGCGAGAGCACCGGGCTGCCCAGCGGGCGGACGGTAGCCTCCCAGGAGGCGCCGAAGTTGCGGCTGCGGAACACGCGACCGTCCTCGGAGCCTGCGTAGAGCACCCAGGGCTCCGAAGGGGACACCGCCAGCGCGGCGACGCTGCCGGGGGGCAGGCCGCGCTCCGCGGTCTTCCAGGTGGACCCCGCGTCGCGGCTCTTGTACAGCGTCCCACTCACGATGGCGAAGACCGTGCCCGCAGGCCGGGGCAACGCCAGCAAGGCCTTGACCCTGTCGCCGGGCGGGAAGTCCTGACCGGAAGGCTTCCAGGAGGCTCCGCCATCCGTGCTCCGGAAAACCCGGAGGTCCACTCCCGCGACCGCGTAGAGCCGCGAGGGACGGGCCGGATCCACGGCAACAGCCTCGACAAAGCTCTCCGGGAGGCCCCGGTCCGCTCGGGTCCAGTGGGAGCCGAAGTCCGTGCTCTTCAAGAGCGTGCCCGCAAAAGACAAAGCGTAGACCGTTCCCGGGCGGGAAGGATGGACTGCCACGCTGCTGCCCACAGAAGTGCCCTGGATCGGCACCCACGAAGCGCCACCGTCCGTGCTCCGGAACGCTCCCTCTTCCAGGAGCGTGGCATAGATCACCCGGGCGTCCGAAGGAGCCACGAGAATCGAGTTGACTTGGCCACCGAACGGTCCCAGGGGAACCCAGCGAGGCGCAGCCCAAGCCGGCGGAGCAGTCAGAAGGATCAGGGGAAGGAGGAAAACGGCTCTGCGCAGGGAAGAACACATGGCGGGAGACCTCCTGGGTACCAGGATGGACGCAAGAAAGTCTCACGGAAACGTTTCAACGGGTGGGGACAGAGGCGTAGAGGGGTGGGGCGTTGCTCAATGTCCTTGGAGTCCCTGCTGTCCTTGCAGTCCTTGTCTTTCAGCGATAGAGCGTCATGGTCTTCATGGGGGAAGGAGACGATCACCACCCGAGGCTTGCTGCTCTGATCCGACCTCAGCGTATAAGATCCCTGCATGAAGCGAATCCTCGTCACAGGAGCCACCGGAAACGTCGGCCGCCAGGTCGTCTCTCAACTGATGGCCACGGACGCCCGAGTCCGCGCGCTGAGCCGCAACCCGGAAGCCGCCGGCCTGCCGCCCGAGGTCGAGGTCGTGCGCGGCGACCTCACCGCCCCCGAGACTCTCGCGGACAGCCTGGCTGGCGTCGATACGGTATTCCTCGTGTGGACCGCTCCGGCCGGCGCCTTCCCGGCCGCCTTGGAGCGGATCGCCCGGCACGCCCGGCACCTTGTGCTCCTCACGTCTCCGCACCGGACGCCGCACCCGCTCTTCCAGCAGCCCAATCCGCTGAAGGCAATGTTCGCGGAAATCGAGCGCTTGATCGAGGCTTCGGGCCTCCGCTGGACGTTCCTGCGGCCCGGGATGTTCGCCGCCAACGCCCTCTCCTGGTGGACTCCGCAGATCCGCACCGGTGACGTCGTGCGCTGGCCCTATGCCGACGCGCCGACCGCCCCGATCCACGAGCGGGACATCGCAGCGGTCGCGGTCCGCACTCTGCTGGAGGATGGACACGAGGGGGCGGAATACGTTCTGACCGGGCCCGAATCCCTCACCCAACGCGAGCAGGTCGCCACGATTGGCGAAGCAATCGGCAGGCCCCTACGTTTCGAGGAGATCTCGCCGGAAGAGGCGCGGCGGGAGATCCCCTTTCCTCCACCCGCCATGAACATGCTGCTCAATGCCTGGGCCGCCGCCCTCGGCCAGCCCGCGCTCATCACCTCCACGGTCGAGGAGATCACCGGAAGCCCGGCGCGGACGTTCCGCGACTGGGCCGCGGATCACGCCGGGGAGCTTCGCGCCTGATCTCCACGACGTTCGCAAGGAAAAAACCTTCCAAAGCCTCGGCCGAAGGAGTCCAGCATTCCGGTCGAATCATACAGTCGATCGGAGCGCCTCCCAATGTAGAGACGCCCCGTGGGGCGTCTCCGGATCGGAGAGAACGGCCTGGACGAACGAGAGGCTCCGCGGCACGTCATTGTTTTCGGGAGGATTTCGCCGCTTCGGAGACGCCCCACGGGGCGTCTCTACATTGGGGATCTTGCTGAAGGAGGTTTCGCCCGAATTTCCAGGATTCACGGCGCCGAAGATGTGTAGAAGAAGAGGGGCCGGGCCGGCGGGCTCGGCCGGTGATACACTCCGCCCGCCTGAAAAGCCGTCCGCGCATCTCGGGAGGCCCATGCCAGACGCCGTTGACAAAACCCCGATCGATCAGCCTCCTGCGGTCCGCAACGAGCAGGGGCTCGCGCGCCAACTCTCGACAGCCCAGCAGATGGCGATGGCGCTCGGGGGCGCGATCGGAACGGGCCTGTTTCTCGCCAGCGGCCTGGCGGTCAACGTCGCCGGACCGGCCGTCATCCTGTCCTATGGGATTGTAGCCGCCATCTCGCTCCTCCTCGGCCGCGCGCTGACCGAGATGGCCGTGGCCCATCCCACGGCGGGCGCCTTCGGCGTCTATGCCGGGATGTACCTCTCCCCTTTCGCCGGCTATGCGGTGCGCGTGAGCTATTGGTTGATGCAGGTGATCGCGACCGGCGCGCAACTGGTCGCCGCTTCGATCTACATGGGCTACTGGTTCCCGCAGGTTCCCGGAGCCGTCTGGGTTCTCGCGTTCTCCGTGGTGCTCCTCTACGCCAACTCGCGGGCGGTCGGCCGCCTGGGAATGATCGAATCCTGGCTCGTCCTGATCAAAGTCGTCGCGGTGGCGCTGTTCGTCGGGCTCGCCCTGCTGATCGTGCTCGGCCTGACCGGCGGGCCCGCGATCGGCCTCAGGAATCTCACCGGACAGGGCGGCTTCCTGCCCTTCGGTCTTCCAGGTGTCTGGCTCGGCTGCTGCTTCGTCATCTACTCGTTCATCGGCGTCGAGATCGTCGGAGTCACCTCGGGGGAAGCGGCCGACCCGGCCCGCACGATTCCGAAAGCCATGCGACGCATGGTTCTCGGCCTGTCGGCCATCTACATCGTGACGATCACGCTGCTGACCGCCCTGACGCCCTGGAACCGGCTGGGAGTCGGCGAAAGCCCCTTCGTGAGCGTGCTCAGGGAGCTCGGGATTCCCGGGGCCGCGGGCCTGATGAACTTCGTCGTGCTGAGCGCCGCGCTGTCGAGCTCGAACGCGAATCTCTACCTCATCACGCGCACCCTGTTTTCCCTGGCGCGCGCCGGGTTCGTGCCCCCGGCGCTCGGCGCCGTGACCGGGCGGGGCGCGCCGGTCAACGCCTTGCTCGTGTCGAGCCTCGGCCTCGGAGGGGCCGTGCTGGTCCGGGCTCTCTGGCCCGACTCGGCCTACGTGTGGTTCTTTGGCGTCGCGCTCTTTGGCGCGCTGTTCGTCTGGCTCATGATCTTCGTAACCCACATCGCGTATCGCGCGGCCGCGGCCGGAGGCGGGACGGCTCCGCTGGGCTCCTGGGCGGGGGCCGCCCTGATCGCCGCGATCCTGGTATCGACCTGGTGGGTCCCCGATCTGCGGTCCACGCTGATCGCGGGCGGTCCGTGGCTCCTGCTGCTGGCGATCGGCTATCGATTGTCGGCCGCGCGCCCCGGCTCGTGAAGCGACTCGCCCTCGTGCACGCGGGTTTCGAAATCCGCCGGCAACGAAACCTCCAGCAACTGCAAGTCCTCGGAACCGTCCGTCAACGCCGTTTTGAGATGAGGCGGAATCACGTAGGCGTCACCCTCGGTGAGCGAGTGAGCCCCCTGTCCCTCTCCATGAAGAGTCACGGAACCGGACAGAACGAACGTAAACAAAATGTCCGCCGTGTGACTGGTCACCTGGCCGTGGCTGCGGCTGGCAGAACGGGCCACCTGGACAGAGGCAACGCCCGCGGTCGCCGCGCCGATGCCCGTCTCCCGGGCTGCAAATCCCGGCAGTCTCCAGGGAGCCCAGACGGCCTTCTCCACCTCGCTCCGGCAGAACTTCTGTCCACCGAAATCCCGGTCCGGGCGGAGAAACGGCGTGGGGAGCTCCATCTCGTGATCCACGGTGGTGACGTGCTCGGCGGGGACGCCGATCTCCACCACCTGGAGATTTTCGGACGCCTCGAGCACCCGGTGCCGGATCTCCGGCGGCTGAATCACGCAATCGCCCGCCTTCAGAAGGAACGGCGGCCCTTGATCCTCGTACACCAGCCGGACCCAGCCGTGGTAGCAGAAAATCAACTGAAAACCGACCGTGTGATAGTGGACCATGTCCGGCACGGGCCCGGCGTCGGGAATGCGGATGTGCGACGCGATGATGCTGCCGCCGAGCCGGCCCGGAATCAGATCCCGGTAGTGCATGCCCGCGCGGCCGATCACCCAGGGGCTGTTGTCCTTCAGGCGGCGCACGACGAACGCATGCTGCGTCGGAGGCATCTCCAGCCGCTGCCGGGCGTCCACGATCTCGATCCGCACCCCATTGGGAGCCGTCAGCTCCCGCCTCCCCTCGGCCAAGGCCTCGGGATCGAGGCACAACAGCCGGAGAACCCCGGGCGGGACGGTAGCGCCCCGCTCCAGCCGAAGGCGCAGGCCATGTCCGGACAACACGGCCACCCCCGGATCGTCGGCCGGGAAGATCATGTCCAACCGGAACCCGAGCTCCCGGGTGTAGAAAGCCAGATCCGCCGCGAGGTCCTGCGATGGAAGGGAAACCTCAGCCGCCTGGATGTTGTTGTCCCTGCCCTGCGTCATGCGATCTCCCATCGCTCACCCATGAACTGCCGGAGAGATTCCGAGGCCGCGCATGAGGCGGGCTTCGAGCTCCCGCCAGCGCTGAAAGCGGACCGCGAGAGCGTCCGCCTCGATCTCACGGCCGGCGAGCCGGTAGAAGAGCTCCCAGTGGCGGCGCTCCGCGGGGCCGAGGTCGGCCAGGAGACGCTCGACCTCCGGATCTTCGACGACCTCCAGGAGCCGGGTGAACCGCTCGCAGCTCCGCGCCTCGACCATGGCGCCGAACAGCAGGCGGTCGACCTTGGTCCAGGGCTCGCGGCCGACAACGATCTGCGCCTTGAGGCTCTGCGCCCAGGGGTTCTTCCGCCGTCCCCCGAGCGGCCAGCCCCGCTTTTGGAGGATCGCCACCACCCGCCGGAAATGCTGCACCTCCTCCGCCGCCAGCTCCGCGGCGCGCTCCACGAGCTCCGCGTCGTCGGGATAGTAGCCGGTGAGCGACAGGGCATATACCGCGACCTGCTGCTCGCACACCGCATGGTCTGCCAGGAACTCGGGCAGGCGAGAGGCGGCAAGCTCCGCCCAGGAACGGGGCGTCGGGTGAAGCAGAGGAAGCGCGGCGAACACCTCCTCGAAGTCGATCGGCGCGGTCGGGCTGCTCGGGGTACGGGAGGAGCGTTGCATGGGCCGGATCATACCCCGCTTCGAAAATGACGGCCTCCTGTAGGGGCAGCCCTATGTGGCCGCCCTGGGTGGAGGAAAGGTCGAACCAAGCAGGGCGGCCACATAGGGCCGCCCCTACAGATCAGTTCTACCTTGACAGAGTACTAGCTTCCTCAAGTGGCTTCCGAGAAACACAAGATATAGCCATCCGGATCTTCGACGTAAAAGTCGCGCGTCCCCCAGGGCCTCTGCTCGAGCGGTTTCGTGATCGGGGCTCCGCGACCGGCGAGCTCCTCGTGCAACTCACCGACTCCGGACACGGACAAATAGGCGTCGAGATGCTCTTCCGACCTGCGGTGGGCGCGCTCCGCCTCGAGCTTCGGCGCGCACTTCAGGTGGATGACCGCGTGATCGCGGGACACGCTGGCGTAGAAGTCTTCGTACACGAAGTCGCAGGAGAAGCCGAGGCGCTGCTCGTAGAAAGTCAGCGAGTCGCTCAGCTTCTCCACAAGGAACTGCGGGGCCGCAGCGGTGATCGAAGTCATCGAAGCATCTCCTGTCGAGGCGGTCCAACCTCGACGTCAATGAATCTTCCGTTCCTCACCACGGCAGCTTTTATACGCCGCCCCCGCACGGCCGTCAACGTGCGGACGTGCACCGCAACGAGCTGACCTGCAGGCGTCAATGGGTTGAGACGTTCTTGACGCCTGCTCACCAACCAACCAGCTCCCAGGTGCCCGCCTACTTCATCGCCTCGATCTGCCCGATCAGCGTCTCGAGATTCCGGCGCGCGGCGTCGTCGGGAGCCTGGCTCATGGCGGCACGCGCGGCGGCCAGGGCTTCCGCCTTGTGGCCCAGACCCATGTGGCCGCGGGCGAGGCCGACGTTCACCGGCCACTGGTTGGGGAACCGCTTGGCGTTCGCCTCGAAGACCTTCATGGCCTCGTCGTTCTTGCCTTGAGCCTGGAGCTGGCGGCCGTACTGGTGGATCTGCCCCGGCGTCGTGCCCGGAAGGCTCAGGGCGCGATCCATGGTCTTCTGCGCATCCTGCGCCTTGTTGTTCGCGGCCTGGAGCGTGGAGAGCGTCGAAAGCGTCAGGAAGCTCTCCTCACCGCCTTGCTGCGGATCAGTCGCCCGCTCGGCCCAGCGCAAGCCCTCGTCCAGGTTCTTCCCGGTCCGGAGCGCGTACTGCGCCGCCGCATTCCAGTTCTGCCAGTTGAAGCCGGGGCTCGACCGCAGCTCACGCCGGATCTGATCGAAGTAGAGGTCCGCGATGTTCTCGACCGCCACGGTGAAGGGGACCTGGAGGTCCTCCCACTTGAGGGCGACCGTGGCGCGGTCCGGCTGGCGGTCGGTAAACTCGTAGGTCAGCCACTCGTGGTACTCCCCTTTCGAGGGCTTCACCTTGACGCGCAAGGCGTCCTCCTTGGGATCGTAAAAGAAGCTCCCCCAGGAGGTGGAGTTCTTCGAGAACACGACCGTCCACTCATCCGCCGCCGGGATGAAGTGGAGGCCGTAGGAGCCCGCCGGCAGGCGCTGGCCCTCGACCGTGACGTCGTGGCTGACAGAAAAGACGGTGTTCTCATTGGCGCCGCCACGCCACGGGCACTGGTCCCCGCAGGTGCCGAAGCCCAGGTTGGCCATGCCGTAGGGCACGAGAGCGCCCCAGACCTTCCCCCGGCGGTCCTCCCCCTGAGGGCCGTGGACGTCAGGGCTGTTGTAGGTGATGTTGACCCGGACGAGGCCGATGCCCTGGGTGACGGACGAGTACTGGTTGTCGCCATCCGGGGGCAGGGTCAGGCCGCCGACCTGGGCGGAAGCCGGCGTGGCCAGGATTACGGCCAGCGCCGGCAAGGCCAGGAACCGAGAAAGATTGCGCTTCATGGGGACTCCTCCGTGGAAGGAAGCAAGACTGATTCGCCTCGATCTTGTACGCAGGGAAGCCCTCGAAGGTTCGCCAGCGGCAGCCGTTTACAAAATTTTTTCAACTGGGCTGTCTTCGGACCTCGTAACAGAGCTCGACCATGCCGTTCTTGTAGGCCTTGACCTCCGCCAGATGGAGGGCGACGTCTCTGTCGAGCTTGTCGAAGAACGGGATCCCGTCACCAATCAAGATCGGCAGGATCGAATAACGAACTTCGTCGGCGAGCCCGAGACGAAGGCATTCGGCAGAGACCATACCGCCGCCAACAAACCAGATGGAACGGAATCGGGGCCGCAGGTGCCCGTTCACGAGCTGCGCAAGATCGCCCGAGTAGAGCTCGACGGTATCTCGAACCCGCGGCAAATCCCGGCTCGTGAGGACAAAGGTGGGTTTATCGCCATACGCCCACCCCATCCCCCGCGCTTCAAAACGAAGCGCGGTCTCATAGGTTCGCGATCCCATGACGTAGCAGCCGATCGTCTTGAGGAAGGCCTCGACGAATCCCGGCTCCAGGGTGTCGCCATCCGCGAATTCGTCTGAGGTCTCGAGCCAGTCGACGCTTCCATCCTTTCGAGCGATGAAGCCGTCCAGACTCGCCACCATGTGGATCGTCACGCGAGAATCATCGTGTGCCATCGTGTTGCCTTAACGTCATCACGCTCTTCTATACCACACCTTCGTACCCGATAGGGCTCAGGAAACGCCGCGGCCCGGCACCGCGCCGATGCCGGTGAACGTCAACAGCCAGGCGAGCCCCATCAGATAGAAGCCCCATTCGATAAGGCCCGCAAGCCCCGCACCATGGCCGATGAGCCCAACTGCATAGGCCAGGGCACAAAGGAGATAGAGCCCCGCGATGGGCAGGCTCCGCCGCCGGGCAAAGAAGGGGACCGACAGAAGCGCCATGGCGGCGGCAAGGAGCCCCCACTTCAGGATGGACCACCCACGCATGGAGTCCACCGTATCCTGCTGGATCTGGCCGCCACCCGAATCCCCTTGATACTGAGCCACAATGGAGCGGATTCCCTGGTTCTCCCGCCAGTCCGAATATCCAGCGAGTAAAGCGGCCGCAATGACCAGGATGCCGAGCACGCGAGCCGAGGGGACACTGCGGCCGAACAGCCAGATGCCAAGGACGACGAGCAGGGCCACATAGACAGGGATGACCACGTGATCGTCGTAGTCCAGGCCGGCCAGCACGTACCGCGCCCCCCGCTGAAGATTGATGAAACGGACCGCCTCGCCCGGGTCGAGCGCCAACTCGAGGGAGATCCCCGGCAGGTGCGCTCCCCAGGGGAGCCCCTCCGGCGCGGGGCGGAACAGCGCTGGAAGACTGAACCACAGCATGAGCGCTCCGACAACAAAAGCGAAGATACGGGCAATCCAGCTCCACATGGCTGTGCTCTCCATAGATCTTTTCCGAGACGCTCTCGGCC
>DATEIO010000370.1:0-15125 GCA_035278895.1 Thermoanaerobaculia bacterium
CCGTGGAGGCGGTCCATCTCCGGCTGCAGGGAGCGCTCGATCTCCTGCTGCAGCTTCTCCATCTGCGGCCGCAGAGACCTCTCGACCTCGTCGTTGATCTTCTCGAGCTCGGCGTTCATCTTGTCGAGGTCGCTCTCCAGCCGCTGCCGCTCTTCGGGGGACAGCGTTTCGCTCTCCGCCAGGGCCTCGAGCTGGGCCTCGAGCCCTTCGAGCTTCGCGAGCTCCCCGAGCTCCATGTCCAGAGGATCGAGGTCGATATCGAGGTCGAGGTCCAACGCGTCGTCGAGGTCCAGATCCAGGTCGAGATCCTCCAGGGAGCCGGACCGGCGGGCCTCCCGCCGCGCGTCGCGCTCGGCCTCCCGGGCCTCCCCGGCGTCGTCGTCATCTTCTTCTTCGATCTTCCAGTCCTCGGCCTCTTCGGACTCGTCGTCCTCGTCGGCCTCCACCGCTGCGGCCGCTTCCGGCCGCTGCTGCTTCACGGCGGCGGAGACCCCCGGCGCGGCGGCGGCCACGGCCACCAGCAGGATCATCAGGGCGGCGCCGAGCCAGAGGGGACGGATTCCGCGCTCGGGCGAGCGGGCGTCGTCCAGCAGGCGGCGGATGCGGTGCCCGAGGTTGGACGGCCGGTCGGCCATGCCCGGCACGGGCAGCCGCAGGGGGCCGACCGACCAGCCGGCGACCTCGGCCAGGCAACTGGCGAGGGAGACGGGACGGCCGGTGTGGCGGACCGCCCATTCGTCCGACAGGATCTCGGAGATCTCCCGCAGCCGCCGCCGGGCCACGAAGTTGAGGGGCTGGAAGAAGAGGACGCTCGCGAGGATCTGGCCGAAGACCAGCCAGAACGAGTCGCGCCGCGCCACGTGCGCCAGCTCATGGGCGAGCAGGCCCTCCTGCTCCTCGGGCGAGAGGCCGAGCAGGGCCCGCGGGGGCACGGAGATCTCGGCCCGGTTGAGGCCCAGGGCCACCGGCACCGGCAGCCGGGACGAGCAGGTGAGGCGCACGGGCTGCGGGAAGCCGGCGTCCGCGGTGAGCTGCGAGAGCTGGTCGAAGAGCGTTCCGCCCACCACGCGCGGCCGGTTCCGGATCCGGCGGCGCAGGCGCAGCATCGAGGCGGCGCACCGGGCCGTCAGCAGCAGCGCGCCCAGGGCCCACGCGCCGAGCGCCAGGGCCGGCAGGGAGAGGGGAGCCTTCTCCGGGGCCGCCGCCTCGAAGGCGACCGGCGCGTCCGGAATCCGCACGAAGGCCGGCTGCTCCGAGACCGCGCGGGGGGCGAGAGCCGGGGCCGGAACCCGGGCGTCCGCCAGGGCCGTCTCCGTCAGGAGGAGGCGGCCGGCGAGCGGCTCGAAGCCCGCGGCGAGCTGGACCGAGGCCGTGAGGAGGCCGCCGAGGAGGGCGACCCGCCAGACCACCTCTTCGGCCCGGACGGACCGCCGGGCGAGCCGCCGCGACGCGAGCCAGGCCAGGCTCAGGAGCAGAGTGCTGTGCAGCAGATAGGTGATCGCCCAGGCGATCGCGTGGTTCGCGAGCATTACCGTCCCTCCTTCTTGCCCCGGGCCTCGATCAGCTTCCGGAGCTGAGCCAACTCGCTCGAATCGATGTCGTGCTCGGACAGCAGGTGGTTCATGAAGGCGGTCACGTCGCCGCGGAAGAGCTGGGAGGTCAGGTCCGCCACCATCGAGCGGGTCACCTGGCTCTCGCTCACCACCGGCCGGTAGATGAACCGGCGGCCTTCGGCGCGGTGGTCCACCACACCCTTTTTCTCCATCTTCATGAGCATCGTGGCAATCGTGGTCAGGGCGAGCCCCCGCTCGGGCTCCAACGTCTCGTGGACGTCGGCCACCGTGGCCTCGCCCCGGCCCCAGAGGACCCGCATGATCGCGAGCTGCAGGTCCCCGAGGTGGTATTGGGATGTATCCATGAAAGCTCTCCTCGTGTTCGACTACCTGGATAATACTACCAGGGTCGTCGATCGTCAAGGAGAAGTACGACGGCGGTAGAAGAAGGTTTCACGGAATCCGCTTCCTTTTCCGGATCTCCGGATGAGAGAATTTCGTCCCATGAAAATCAAGCTGAAGCGCGTGTACGAGGCACCGGAGGAGGCGGACGGGCTGCGAATCCTCGTGGACCGGCTCTGGCCCCGCGGGCTCCGGAAGGAGGACGCCGCCCTCCACCGCTGGGCCCGCGAGCTGTCTCCGTCCGACGAGCTCCGCAAGGAATTCCACCACGACCCCGCCCGCTGGGAGGAGTTCAAGGCCCGCTATTTCGAGGAGCTGGACGCCCAGACCGAGGCGGTGCGCCAGCTCCGGGAGGAGGTGGGGAAGGGGACGGTGACGCTGCTCTACGCGGCGAAGGAGACGGAGCGGAACAACGCGGTGGCGTTGGCGGAGTATTTGCGGGGGTGAGGGTGGCGGCCTGCGACCTCACCCCTGTCCCCTCTCCCATCGCCCCCCCGCCGTCCGGGAGAGGGGGACGCCGGAGGGTGAGGTCGCAGGCCCCTACGCCCTGAGCAGCGGCAACCGCCCCCCCGTCCACCCCGGGAAGAGCTTCGCGTCGTCCGCAATCCCCAGATGCTTGCCGGCCAGCTCGCAGAACACGGCCCGGAAGTCGGTCGTGACGGGGAGGTCCCGCCCCTCGTATAGGGCCTCGGGAGCCAGGCCGGGGAAGGTGCCGTGGACCTTGCCGCCGTCGACGTGGTTGCCGAGAACGAAGAGGCAGGAGCCGTGGCCGTGGTCGGTGCCTCCCGAGCCGTTTTCGCGGACGGTGCGGCCGAACTCGGTCAGGGTGGTGAGGACGACCTGGTCCTGGTAGGGGCCGAGATCGGTCCAGAAGGCGTGGATGGCCTGGGCGAGCTCGGCCGCGCGGCGGGCGAAGATGCCGTTGGCGGCTCCCTGCTGGACGTGGGTGTCCCACCCTCCGGACTCGGCGAAGGCGACCTCCAGGCCCACGTCCGCCTTGACGAGGAGGGCGATCTGGCACAGGGCGTTGCCTAGCGGGGTCTGCGGGTAGTCGGCCCCGGCGGCCGGGCGGGAGCGGGCGATCTTTTCGTCCGACAGCATCTCGATGGCGCGGAAGGTTTCGCTGCCGGTGTCCTTGAGCAGATTCTGGGAGGTCTGCTCGTAGAGGGCCTCGAAGCCCTGGCCCGCGGCGGCGGCCGTGCGCTCGGCGCCGGGGAGGTTGACCTTGAAGTCCGCGAGGTTGGTGACGGCGAGCGCCGGCTCGCTGCCGTAGAGGGCGCGCGGCAGGGCGGGGGTCAGGGATACGGCCCGGAACGGGGTGCCTTCGTGGCCGAGCAGGCCCACGGCCCGGTTGAGCCAGCCGGACGGGGTGCCCTTGCGGCCCGGGGTTCCGCTCTCCATGTAGTCCTGCGCGTCGAAGTGGGAGCGCGTCGGGTCCGGCGAGCCCACGGCGTGGACGACGGCGAGGCGCTTCTCTTTCCAGAGCGGCAGGAGCGGAGCGAGCGCCGGGTGGAGGCCGAAGCCGGTGCCGAGATCGAGGAGGGCGCCTTCGCCGGCGGCGCGGGCGGCGCTCATCGCGAGGCGGGGGCGGAGGCTCTTCAGGGCGGCTTCGTCCAGCACCGGCACGGCGGCCAGGCCGTCCATGGCACCGCGCTGGAACACGGTCACCAGGGTCTTTCTCCGGCGGGCGTTGCCGGTGCCCGGGGCCGCCAGGGCCGCGCGGGTGAGGAATCCCGGCCCCCCTCCCACGCCCAGGGTCACGAGGGCCACGCCCCCGGCTTTCAGGAACAGTCTGCGGGTCCACATGGTGCTACCTTCCTTATCGTCTCTGGAACTCGGGGGAGCCTAAAAGAACTCCCACGACCTGTTCGAGCGGAGTGGGAGCGGCGGGGTCCGCGGGCTCTTGGTCCCGCAGGCGGTCGCTCACGATCACCGAGCGCGTCGGCCCCTGCATTTCGGGGTCGCCGTAGAGGAGGTCCTCTTCGTCCCTGCCGTTCTTTTCCTTTTCCTTGGGCGCGGCCTTGTCCACCTTCTTCGCGAGGTCCGGCGCGCTCGCCACGGGGCCGAGCAGCTTCAGGGTGGAGGAGAGGTCGCGCCCGGGGAGGACGAGCCCGGCGTAGGTGCGCAGGGCCTCGTCCCGGGACTCGGGCTCGCGCTCGCCGGAGAGGGCGGGCAGGTCGAATTGGACTCCCCGGATACGGCCGGCCGCGAGCTCCAGGCCGAAGTTCATGCGGGAGAGGAGCGATCCCGTGTTCACCCAGGCCTCGGCGCGGTCCGGGTAGCCGGTGGGCGCCTGGTAGGCGTAGAGCGGCTGGCCCATGCGGGCGATCCACTTGAGCGTCTCCCGGGGATCGGTCAGGCGGGCGTCGAGCGTGCGCAGGGCCGAGGCGGTCAGCTCGAAGGGGGATTTGATCTTGGCGCCGACGGCGTCGCGGCTCCAGAACTCGGGGGACTCGGCGAGCGCCGTGATCATCCGGCGGACGTCGCCGCCCGTCTCCAGGTAGACCTTGGCGAGGCGGTCGACCAGCGCCTGCGGAGGATGGTCGGAGACGAAGCGGGTCGCGAGCTTCGAAGCGACGTGCTCCGCCGTTTTGGGATGCCGGGCGAGGAGGTCGAGCACGGCCTCTCCCTCCTCCATGCCGCCGCCCGCGGGGAAGCGGGTGCCGAGGATGGTCTTGGCCCCGGCGTCGTGGAAGTCGGCCCGGAAGAGGAAGTCGCCTTCGGCGCGGAAGCCCAGGCCGCCGCCCCGCTGCTTCATCCGGTCCAAGCGGGCGAGGCGCTGGCCGGCCTCCTTGCGGAAGCGGGGCGGGATCGCGGTCCAGCCGGTGAAGGCGCGGGCCACTTCGATCACGTCCTGCTGCGTGTAGCCGCCGTCTACCCCCAGGGTGTGAAGCTCCAGCAGCTCGCGGGCGTAGTTCTCGTTGAGCCCCCGGGGGCGGAGCCGGCGCTGCCCTTCCCTCTCTTCCGGAGCCCGCCGCCGCATCCGCGGCCGGTCGCCCATCGCCTCTCCCATCGTGGTCGGGGAATCCATGGCGGCGGAGGACTGGGCGTTGTCCAGGTAATAGAGCATCGCCGGGTGCCTGGCCGTGGCGCCCAGGAGGTCACGGAAGCGGCCCAGGGCGTTCGGGCGGATGGCGTCGCGCTCGTAGGGGAGGAGCCAGAGCCGGCTCTGGTTGTCGGTGGACGAGACGTTGAAATGGTTGAACCAGAAGTCGGTCATCACCTCGGCGAGCTGGCTCCCGGAGGAGACGGCGCGAACGAGCTTGGCGGCCATGAGGTGGCCCACGAGCTCTCTCTGGGGGCGGTATCCCTGTTCGCGGGCGAAGCGGATCACCTCCGCGCGTTTCCCCTTCCGGTCGTCTCCCTTTGCAAACTCCGCCGGGTCCATGGTTTCCGGAAGGATTCCGGCCTGCCGCGCCTCGCGGAGCACGGCGCCCACGGGCGGGTAGGTCTCCGCAAGCTCCCGGGTGGACATCGTGAGGGAGGGGAGCCTCCCCGTCAGCCGCTTTTCGAGCTCCGCGTCCGGCAAGCCCGCGAGCTGCTGGTCGAGCCACTGGTCGAGGCCCATCTTCACGACGGCGTCCACCTCGCCGGGCCGGGGGCCGTAGGCGAAGCGGTTGAGCAGATGGGCCGCGGCTTCGCGCTCGGTCAGGCCCGCCTGTTTCCAGGGGAGGGTCGCGGCGTCGCCGGCCTGGGGGAGGAGGAGGGCGGCGGTCAGGAAGGTCGCTTTCAGGGAATGTCTCACGGTGCCTCCATTCTCCTCTGAAACCCGGGAGGCGGGGGTTTCCTGCGGCCCTCACCTCCCCGGCCCTCCTCTCCCAGCCCCCTCCCTGCCGCCGGGAGAGGAGGGAGACTGCTTGGCGCAGAGATGCAGGGCTCCCTCTCCCGGAAAGGTGGGAGGGGGCTGGGAGAGGGTTGGGGTGAGGGCCCGGGTGGGGGATTTCAGGCGGAGGAGGCCGCCCACACCCCATCGATCCGCCGCCGCACCTCGACCGTGATCGCGAGCGCCGTGGCGGTCTTCCGGAAATCCTCGATCTCGTCATAGCGGAGCTTGCAGTCGGCCCGGTCCGCCAGCCAGTGGTCGAGCACGGGGTAGCCGCCGATGCGGAGGGCCCAGGCTTCGGGGGCGATCCCGAGAAAGGACTGCCCCTCTTCGTTGACGATCACGCGCCGCTCGGCGGGGAGGTACTGCCGGACCTTGCGCCAGGCGCGGGCGAGCTTGCCGCTTCCTTCGCCTTCGAAGCGGACCGCCGGGCGGGCGAGGCGGTCCGAGCGGAAGAGATGGAGGTCCACGAGGACGGCGCCCAACCCGGCCATCTCCAGGAAGGGGCCGCGGTCGCGGGGGAAGGGGATGCGGGGGAAGTCTTCCCGGAGGAAGGCGGCGTAGCGCTTCCGCCAGGCTTCGCTCCAGAGGACGGCGTAGACGTAGTGGAGGATCTCTCTGGGGTGGACCTCCTCGCCGTAGTCTCGGGCCAGGCGCGCGGCGAGGTCCGGAGCGACGTTCGGCACCGGCCGGCCCAGCTCCTGGCGGTTCAGGGGGAAGAGGAAGTTGATGTCGTAGGCGGAGACCGCCTTATGGGCGACGATCGTCTCCGCCACCAGCGCGGCCGGCTCTTCGCCGGACTGGCGGGGGAGGACGAGGCCGAGATTGCGGCCGGCGAGCATCGGGTCCATCACCCCGCGCCGGGGCCGCTCGATCAGATAGTCGGCATAGAAGAGGACGCGGAAGTCGAATGGGCGGTAGAGGACCTTCTCGAACCTTCCGTCCCAATCGGTGTCATTCCGGAGATAGCTCTGGGCTTCAAGCACGATCCGCCGCCGCAGCTCCCTCTCGTCCCGGTCGATCACCAAGGCGTCCCGCCCGGTGACGATCCCGGCCGAGTACAGGGGAAAGATCTCCGGGAGCGGGGTGCCCTGCCGGTACTCCTCGGCCAGCCGGGCGTCCCGCGGGGCGAAGAGGTAGCCTGGCCCCTCCGGCGCGGCTTCGGCCCACGGGGTGGTCGTCACGTCGTGGCTTTCGAGCCAGGCGAGCTTCTCCCGCCGGCTCCCCCACAGGTCGGCCCGCAGCACCCGCCGGGGAAGCCCGGGCCTCTTCACCAGGAAGACGACGGCGGCTCCCTGCATCACGTCCTCGAAGACGTTGCCGTCGGCCCCGCCGTCCGGTGTCCGCTCCCGCTTCTTGCCGTTGCCGTGGAGGTCGAGCGCGTAGATCTCGTCGAAGGTTTCGAGGAGCGACTGCCGCAGGCCCCGGAAGGTGGGGTTGTCGAGCCAGCCGTGGTTGGTCACGAAGGCCACGATCCCCTCGCCCCCCTGGTCGATCTTCCTCTGGGCGAAGCGGAGGAACTTCACGTAGTCGTCCTGGAGCCACTTGAGGTTTTTTTCCTTCAGGTTCAGGTATCCCCCGCGCCGCGCGCCGTCCGCCGCGGTGTAGGGCTCCCGGACCAGCTTGTCGATCTCCTCGCTCCGGTTCGCCGAGTGGCCGGACCAGGGCGGGTTGCCGAGGACGACCAAGATCGGCTGGTCGTTCTTGACCCGGGCCGCGTCGTGCGATTCGCGGGAGAGGGCCGCGGTGCCGGGAATCGGGGTCTGCTCGAGCTCCTCCTCCACGAGGGCGTTGGTGAGATAGAGCGGAAAGCGTTCGTCCTCCTGGAGAGGATGGCCGATCTCCTCGAGGATCAGGCTCATCTGGAGATGGGCGATGGCGTAGGGGGCCATCATCAGCTCGAAGGCGTAGAAGTCCCGCAGGAGGTGGTCGCGCAGCAGGGCCGGAACGCTCCCCCCGCCCGTCTCGGCGCGGGCGGTGGCGACGGCGCACCGGATCGCCTCGACGAGGAACGTGAGGGTTCCCGCCGCGGGGTCGAGCAGCGTGACCCCCGGGTTGGCAAGCCCCTGCGGCCGGCCGAGCCGGGTTTCCAAGAGGTGATGGACGGAGCGGACGACGTAGGCCGAGACCGGCCGGGGGGTGTAGTAGGCGCCGCGCTTCTTGCGGAGCTTGCCGTCGTAGCTGGCGAGGAAGGTCTCGTAGAAGTGGAGGATGGGATCCCCGCCCCGGGTCTTGCCGGAGCGCTCGAAGATCGCCTTTACCGGAGCGGAGGCGAGAAGGCCGATCAGGTCGTCGACGATCCAGCCGATCTCCCGGGGAGACCTCCCCAGGGAGATGAACTGGAACGCGTCGTGGAGGAGGCCGTTCGCCCGCGGGATGTGCTCGGCGGCCACACGGCGGTCGAACCCTTCCTCCGGCGCCCGCCAGCGGGCGGTCAGGAGGCCGTAGGTAATCGTCTGCGCGTAGAGGTCCGCGAACTCCTGGCGGTCCAGGCCCGGAAGGAGATACTCGCAAAACGCCTTGTGGAACCCCGCCAGCTCCGAAACCCCCTCGTGGTCCGCTTCCAGAAGGCCTTGAATGCGGCCGGCGAGCATCCGGGCCCGCTCCGCGAGCTGTTTGGCCAGGACCGCGGCGCCGCCGCTGGCCGGGGGCGAAAAGCCCAGGAAGAGGTCGATCAGGTCGAGGACCGGCTCCCCCCCGGGCTGGAAGCGCCCGATGTCCACCCGGCCGACGGGCTCGTTCCGGTAGAGGCGAAGCTCGCGGAAGTTGGTGAGGAGGAGATTGGGGAAGGTCCTGCGGTAGCGCTGGATCTGCTCCGATTCGCCGGCCTGGTCGAGATCGGTCCCCGGCCGCTTGGCCTCGACGTAGCCCACGATCCGCCCGCCGTGCCAGACCTGGAAGTCGAGGAGGCAGTCCGCCGTCTTCTTCGGAATCAGGGTCACGTGCACGCCGCGCCAGCCCCGGAGCTTCGCGCAGCGGAGGAGAAGGTCCCGGAAGCAGGGATAGAAGCTCTCCTCGCGAGCATCCCCCCGCTGTTCCGTCTCCGTCAAGCGGTCCAGGTAGTCGAGAAGGGTCGCCCGAAATTCCGGAAGCGCAGATCCGTCGTGCCCGGGCGTAAAGAGGGGGATCGCCACGGGCGCGGATGGTATCCGAAAAAAGTATCATCTTCCAGTCCGAAGAGACGACTTCGGCATCTGGTTGTCACTCCAGGACAAGACCGATCGCCTGGGGACGACTCCGAGACCGTCGATCCGTGGCTTGCATCAATTTCTGGAGAGACATATTCTGAGATCTCGTTTTAAAGCCATGAGTCAGCCTCTGCGGATTCCGGCCAAGCCTGTGTTGCACGAAACCGAGCCCTGGTTTCGCATCCTGGCCGAAACTACGTCCACGGGGATCTTCGTCTACCGCACGGAACGTATCTTCTACGCCAATCCGGCGTGTGAGCAGCTCACCGGTTATCCGATCGACGAGCTGCTGACTCTCCTTCCCTGGCAGCTCTGCCCTCCGGAAGAGCAGCGGGAGGTCCAGGAGCGCGCCGCGGCCCGTCTGCGCGGGGATCTGGGACCCGGCCGTTACGAGGCACGCATCCTGATGAAGAGCGGGGAGGAGCGGTGGGTCGACCTGACCGCGGCGCTGATCGTGCTCGACGACGGAGAGCCCGCCGTCCTGGCGACGGCGGTGGACATCACCGAGCGGAAAATGGTCGAGGTGGCTCTGCGCGATAGCAGCGCCCGCCTGAAGCTGGCGGAGGAGCGGCTGCGCGCGATCGTCGAGGGGACGGCGGCGGCGACGGGCTCCGACTTCCTGCGCTCGCTCGTCCGCCATCTGACGAGCGCTCTCGGCATGGAGCACGCCCTGATCACCGAGCTCTCCCAGGCGGCCGGGCTCCGGGTGCACGTCCTCGCCCTCTGGGAAAACGGGGGACCGGGCCAGCCCTTCGACTACGACCTGCGGGGCACCCCGTGCGAGAAGGTGGTCACCGAGCGGCAGCTCTGCTTCTATCCCTCGGGGGCCTGGAGGCTCTTCCCTGAAGACCTCTGGATGCGCGACCGGGGGATCGAGAGTTACGTCGCGGTCCCGCTCTTCCACCAGGACGACCGGCCGCTCGGACACATGGCGGTGATGAGCACCGAGCCCGTGGACGCCGACCTGCCGGCCGTGTCGATCCTGAAGATCTTCGCCTCCCGGGCCGCCGCCGAGATCGAACGGAAGCTCACCGAGGAGGCCCTGGCCCAGGAGAAGGAGCGCGCCCAGGTGACGCTCGCCTCGATCGGCGACGGCGTCATCCGCACCGACGCCGACGGCTTGATCGACTACCTGAACCCGGTGGCCGAGCGGCTGACCGGCTGGACCGTGGCCGACGCCTCCGGCGAGCCGGTGACCCGCATCTTCAAGGTGGTGGACGAGGCCACGGGCAAGCCGCTCGCCGACCCCGTGGCCCGCTGCCTCGTCGAAGGCCGGGTCATCGAGCACGCGGGCTATTCGCTGCTGGTGAGGAAGGACGGCGGCGAGTTCGTCATCCGCGACTCGGTCGCCCCGATCCAGGACCGCCTGGGGAGGACCACGGGGAGCGTCCTCGTGTTCAAGGACGTCACCCAGGTCCGCGGCATGGAGCGCGAGATGATCTACCTCGCGCGCCACGATCCCCTGACCGGCCTGATCAACCGCCGCGAGTTCGAAAAGCGACTCCTGCACGGCCTGGACACCGCCCGGGCCGATGGCCGCCTTCACGCCCTCTTCTACCTGGACCTGGACGAGTTCAAGGTCGTCAACGACACCTGCGGGCATCTGGCGGGCGACGAGATGCTGAAGCAGGTGACGACGCTTCTGAAGTCCCACCTGCGGAAGACCGACACCCTGGCCCGCCGGGGCGGCGACGAGTTCGGCGTGCTTCTGGAGGACGTGACCGTCGAGGAGGCCCGGGAGCTCGGCGACCGGCTGCGGCTCGCCGTCAAGGACTACCGCTTCGGCTGGGGGGAGACGATCTTCGAGATCGGCGTCTCGATCGGCCTCGTGCCCATCACCCCCGACAGCGACGACATGGCCCAGCTCCTCTCCGCAGCGGACGCCGCCTGCTACGTGGCCAAGGAGGGGGGGCGCAACCGGATGCACGAGTACCAGCCGGACGACAGCCGGCTGGCCGAGCGCTACGGCGAGATGCAGTGGATCCACCGGATCTACAAGGCCTTCGCCGAGCACCGCTTCTGCCTCTACCGGCAGAGCATCCAGCCGGTCAAGGCGGACCCCAACGAGCCGCCGATCTGCGAGGTCTTCATCCGCATGATCACCGAGGACGGACGGCTCGCCAGCCCCGCCGCCTTCATCCCCGCGGCCGAGCGCTACCACCTGATCGCCTCGATCGACCGCTGGGTCATCCACGCGACTTTCGTCACGCTCGCCTGCGGCACCCTGTCGCACGGCGACACCACCCGCTTCGCGATCAACCTCTCGGGCCAGTCGGTGGGAGACGACGCGTTCCTGGAGTACGTCCTTTCAGAGGTCGAAGCGACCGGTATCTCCCCCGAGCGGATCTTCTTCGAGATCACCGAGACCGCCGCCGTGGGCAACCTCGCCCAGGCCATGCACTTCATGAAGGTCCTGAAGGAGCTCGGCTTCCGCTTCGTGCTCGACGACTTCGGGAGCGGCCTCTCGTCCTTCGCGTACCTGAAAAACCTCCCGGTGGACTTCCTCAAGATCGACGGCGGCTTCGTGCGCGACATGGTCGGCAGCTCGGTCCAGCGGGCCCTCGTCGAGTCCATCCACCAGATCGGCCAGGTCATGGGCATCCGCACCATCGCCGAGTCCGTGGAAGACCGCGCCACCCTGGAGGCGTTACGAGAGATCGGGGTCGATTACGCCCAGGGGTACGGGATCTCCATGCCGGAGCCCCTGATCTAGAGCGGATTTACAAGGGGGGAGGAAAATTTTTCCGAAACCTCACCCCTGTCCCTCTCCCATCGCCCCCCCCGCCGGCCGGGAGAGGTGGACGCCTGCGAGCGTTCTTGCCGTAGGGTGCGCTGTGCGCACGGGACAGGGCGGTGGAAAGCAACACGTGCGCACAGCGCACCCTACAGGCACCGCCGCCACAGCTACGTTCCCCTCTCCCGGCGGAAGGGGGGGCGATGGGAGAGGGGACAGGGGTGAGGTCCCGGCCCGTTTCTTGCTGCACGCTTCTCAAGCTTCAAGGATCAGAGCATGGGCAAGTATTCCTCGCTGAGCGTTCTCTCCAAGTCGAGCGACCCGTCGCCGGAGTCGGACCTGTCGTTCGACGGTGACCTGCGTCTCCCCCTCACGCGAGAGGTCCTGCCGCTGGCCGACCCGGTCCCTTCCTCGGGCGGGCGCCTGCGCCTGCTGATCGAGCGGATGCCCGCGCTCCTCTGGACCACGGACCGGGAGCTCTGCTTCAGCAGCGCCGGCCTCCCGGCCTTCGGGTTCGAGGAGCTCGCCGGCACCAGCCTCTACGACTACTACGGCACCCACGACTCCGAGGCCCTGCCGATCCGGGCCCACCGCCTGGCGCTCGAAGGCGAGTCCGTGAGCTTCGAGCAGCACTGGGAAGGGCGGATCTTCCAGACCCGGGTCGAGCCGCTGCGCGACGCCTCCGGGGAGATCACCGGCTGCCTGGGCATCGCGGTCGACGTCACCGAGCGCAAGCGGGCGGAGGAGGCGCTGCGCCGGGAGAAGGAGCGCGCCCAGGTGACGCTCGCCTCGATCGGCGACGGCGTCATCCGCACCGAGGCGGACGGCACGATCGACTACCTGAACCCGGTGGCGGAAAAGCTCACCGGCTGGACCAACGAGAAGGCCGCCGGCCGCCCCGTCTCCGAGGTCTTCCGGGTGATCGACGAGATGACGAGGAAGCCCTTGCCCGACCCGATCAAGCGCTGCCTGGACGAGAAGCGCGTCGTCGAGTCCCCGGGGCACGTCCTCCTCGTCTCCGCCGACGGCAAGGAGTACTCGGTGCGCGACTCGTCCGCGCCCATCTACGACCGGGGCGATGAAGCCCTGGGCGCCGTCCTCGTGTTCAAGGACGTGACCCAGCTCCGCGGCATGGAGCGCGAGATGATCTATCTCGCGAGCCACGATCCGCTGACCGGCCTGATCAACCGCCGCGAGTTCGAGGTGCGCCTGAAGCGCGCCATCCGCGGCGCCCGGGCCGAGCGGCGCCACCACGTGCTGCTCTATCTGGACCTCGACGAGTTCAAGGTCGTCAACGACACCTGCGGCCACCTCGTGGGCGACGAGATGCTGAAGCAGATCACGGCCCTCCTGCGCTCCCGGGTGCGGAGAAGCGACATCCTGGCCCGCCTGGGCGGCGACGAGTTCGGCGTGCTCCTCGAAGATTGCCCGCTCGACCACGCCCGCCAGATCGCCGAGGAGATGCGGCGCACCGTCCGCGAGTTCCGCTTCTGCTGGCGCGACCAGATCTTCGAGGTGGGCGTCTCGATCGGCCTCGTCCCCGTCAACGCCGACAGCGGGGATCTGAACCACGTCATGAGCGCGGCCGACGCCGCTTGCTACGTGGCCAAGGACAGCGGGAGAAACCGCGTCCACGAGTACGAGATCGACGACACCCTGGTCGCCGAGCGCTACGGCGAGATGCAGTGGATCCACCGCATCCACCGCGCCTTCGAGGACCGCCGCTTCCGCCTCTTCTACCAGTTGATCCAGCCGGTCTCCCCCGAGGGCAGCCGCGACCTCCTCTGCGAGGTCTTCATCCGCATGCTGGACCGGAACGGCAAGGTGATCGAGCCCTCGGCCTTCATCGCCGCGGCCGAGCGCTACCACCTGATCGGCTCGCTCGACCGCTGGGTCGTGAAGACCGCCTTTGCCGCGCTGGCCGAGGCCCAGAAGCGCGAGTGGTCGCGGCCGGTGCTCTTCGCGATCAATCTCTCGGGGATGTCGCTCTCCGAGGAGAGCTTCCTGAATTTCGTCGTCGAAGAGCTCGAAAAGAGCGCCGTCGATTCCCGCCGCATCTGCTTCGAGATCACCGAGACGGCGGCCATCAGCAAGCTCGATAGCGCCATGCGCTTCATCTCCGTCCTCAAAACCAAGGGCTGCCGCTTCATCCTCGACGACTTCGGCAGCGGCCTCTCCTCCTTCGCCTACCTGCGCGACCTCCAGGTCGATTTCCTGAAGATCGACGGCGAGTTCGTCAAGGACATGATGGAGGACCGGGTCAAGCGCGCCATGGTCGAGTCGATCAACCAGATCGGCCACGTCATGGGCATCCAGACCATCGCCGAATGGGTGGAGAACCGCCAGACCCTGGAAGCCCTGAAAGAGCTGGGAGTCGACTACGCCCAGGGCTTCTGGCTCTGCCGCCCGCAGCCGCTGGTGCACGAGCCGTAGGCGGCGACGCCCGGGGACCGGCCTCCGTATAAGAGGACGTGAACCCCTACGGCGCCTTCGGCTGGTTCATGAACCTCCTCTTCTGGGCGCTCCTCTACGCCGGGCGGGACGAAATGGACCCCCGGTGGCGCTGGGGTCTCGCCTTCCTCTGGGTGGCGCTCTGGCTCGGAGCGTCGCGGATTCCGGGCGGGGACCTCTTCTTCATGGCCGGGGTGGCGTTCCTGAACATCGGGCTCGTGCTGGTGGTCTTGAAGGGGGACGTGCGGATCACGTGACTACATCTCCCGTCCCGTCACCGTCTCCAGGATTTGGTACAGCCCGAACTTGGGTATCCGCAGGAAGCCGTACCACGCGGCGGCGGCGAGCGTGCCTTCGTTCAGCCATTCGCGCATCCAGTATTCGGCGTGCCTGGGGTCGCGCTGCTTGAGACCCGGTCCGTTCTCGATCGCCCAGCGGCGGTTGTAGCTCTCGTGGACGCCGACGGGATTCGAGAGGACGAGGGGGAGGCCCAGGGCGGCGAAGAAGGTCATTTCGGAGGGCTTGGTCCAGAGGACGTCGGTCTCGGCCAGGAGCTCGTTGAAGCGGGGGAAGTACTCGGCGAGGCCCTCCATGTGGACCACGCGGACGGCGTCTCCCAGGTGATCCGCGAGACCCGCTTCCCGCACCCAGTCCTCGAATTTCGCCGCGATCTCGGCGCGGATGCCGGCGACGAGGGCGATGCGAAGGCGGCCTTCTTCGACGAGCGTCCGCAGGCCTTTGAGCAGAGGGCGGGCGAGGTCGGCCTGGGCTCCGGCGCCACCCACGGTGTAGGTGAGGAGGGGCGGCTTTTTCTCCTGGTCGCCCGGGAGGACGCCCAGGAAGTGCTGGATCTCACCCCGGGTCTGGTCGCGGAAGACGCCTTTCCTGTCCAGGCGCACGAGACGGCCGGCGAGGTGCCGGCGCAGCATCGGGAGGTCCGGCCCGCCCAGCAGCTCCGGAGGGAGCGGGAAGCC
>DATEIO010000371.1:0-2813 GCA_035278895.1 Thermoanaerobaculia bacterium
TGATCCTCGAGCGCTCCATGGCCTGCGCCGCGGCGCGCATGGTCCAGACCGCCTACGAGAGCATCCAGCAGTCCCGGGACATGACGCCCCAGGGGCTGTGCCAGCTCCAGATGAGCATGAACATCCTTTCCGACCCCGCGGCGGCCGTCCGCGAGTTGGCCGGGCTTTGAGGGGGGACGCTTTGAACGGCGATTGGCAGCGTGTCCTGACCGACCTCTTCGCGTCGACCCGCATCGACTCCCCCCAGGCGTTCACCTTCGCCGGGCGGACGTTCCACGTTCCGCCGGCGAAGACCCCGGTCCCCGGAAACGGCGCCGCGGCCCCGGACCAGACGCCGCCGCTCGTCGAGTGGCTCTCCTCGGTCCTCTACCGCTACGCCTACACGCGGCCCTTCAAGGCGCCGATCCCGCAGACCGATCCACCGCCCCTGGGGCACGAGGACCCCGCGCTCATGGCCGAGCTGTCCGCGGCCAACGCGAGCCGCGATCATTGGGAAGAAGGCTGGTCCATCACCCAGATCCACTCGACGGGCGAGGTCACGGCCCAGCGCGGGAACGAGACGCGGAGCGTCTGGCCCGGGCAGTTCCTGAGCGCGGACGGCCCCGGGTCGCGCCCGCGTCCGGGCACGAAGATCCGCCTGTTCTATCCCCGCGAGTCCACCTCGCTCCAGCCCGGCTTCTACTACTGCTTCGGCGAGACCCCCGAGAACGCGGCCGACGGCTTCGGCCTCGCCCGGGCCTACTGGAACGTCACGCTCGAAGGCGCGCCCCGGCTCGTTCGAGTGCTCTCCGAGCGGCTCAACCGCTTCCAGGTCCCCTTCCGGTTGAAGTGCGCCACCCTGCCCGGCGAATACGACCGGACGGACGTGGCGGTCCTCTACCTGACCAAGCGGTTCTTCCCGGTGTTCACGGACCTGCTCCGCGACGTCCACCCCGCGCTCTCCCCCTGCATCGGAGAGGACGTCCCCCTCTTCGCCCTCCCCCTGGCGCCGGGCGTGGGCGTCGCGGAAGACCCGGGGACCGGCGAGAGCTTCGGGCAGCACCGCTGCCGGGTGATCGCGGAGTCCTGCTGGGCCGGCTTCCTGCGCGGCGACCAACGGCCGGAGTCGCTCCTCACCGAAGCCCGGCAGCGCTTCTCGCTCGCCGGAGCCGATCCCGAGCGCCTCCACCTGAACCTCGGCTCGCTGGACGTCTACGCGCCGCCGGCCGTCGCCGGGAACGGCATCGCCCCCCGCATGGCACCGGCCCCTAAGGAAGAAGCCGCGGTTTATCTGGACGTCGCCGCCACCCTGGGCGCGCGCGTCTGCCGCGACGCGCTCTGGGCGGGCGACCGCTGCAACTGGATGGGGTTCTCCATGGAGTCGCTCGACGGGCGCTGGAAGCAGGTGCATCGCATGTACGGCCCCGAGCTCTACGGCGGCACGAGCGGCATCGGCCTCTTCCTCGCCCGCCTGTACGGCGCCACGGGCGAGCGGGTCTTCCGGCACACCGCGCTCGGGGCCCTGCGGCACGCCCTCGCCCGCGCCGAGGACCTGGAGCCGCCGATGCGGATCGGCGCCTACAGTGGCTGGGCCGGCCTCGCCCAGGCCGCGCTCGAAGCCGTGCCCCTCCTGGGGGACGACTCCTTGCGAGCTCCCGCTCTGAACCTCCTGGAGCGGATCGCCTCGGGCGAGGTCCCCAGCGAAGCGATCGACGTGCTGGCCGGGTGCGCCGGGGCGATCCCCGCCCTCCTCCGCGTCCAACGCGGGCTGGGCGGGCCGGACGAGCTGACCACCGCCGCGGTTCGCCTCGGTGACCGGCTTCTCGAAGCAGCCGTGCGCTCGGAGATCGGCTGGTCCTGGGGAGAGCCCAATCCGCGCCAGAAGGGGAATCTCACCGGGTTCTCCCACGGCGCGGGGGGGATCGGCTGGAGCCTGCTGGAGCTCTGGCGCGCTACGGGCGAGGAGCGCTTCCGGCACGCGGGCGAGGAGGCGTTCCGCTATGAGCGCCACTGGTTCGACCCCGAGCGGGGCAACTGGCCCGATCTGCGCGACCCCGAGCTCTCCGGCTCCCCGGCCGACGCCCCCGCCTTCATGACCGCCTGGTGCCACGGCGCTCCGGGCCTCGCCCTCGCCCGAATCCGGGGCTGGGAGATCCTGGGGGACGAGACCTGCCGCGCCGAGGCTGAAACCGCCCTTGCCACCACTGCCGCCAACGTGCTGGGCGGCCCGGAGATGAGCCAGACGAACTACTCCCTCTGCCACGGGCTGGGGGGCAACTGCGACGTCCTCCTCGAAGGCTCGCGGAAGCTGGGAAATCCGGAGTGGGGCCAGCGAGCCGAGGAGATCGCCCGCCGGGGGATCGAGAGGTTTCACACTCCGAAGCTCCCGTGGCCCTGCGGCACCTACGGCAGCGTCGAGGTCCCCGGGCTCATGCTGGGGCTTTCAGGGATCGGGTATTTCTATCTACGGCTGGCCGACCCGGAGGTGCCCACGGTGCTCATCACCCTCCCCTGAACGAGCGAGGAACGCGAGAACCGCGGTGCCGCCCAGGAGGAACGGCAGGAGGAACGCCCAGGTTGCCGGCTGAAGGAGCACGCTGTAGCCGTAGTCGAACGACTCGAAGCGCGAGAGCAGGAAGAGAAAGCCCGGGATTCCGAGCACTCCGGCCAGTGCGATCCGGGCTCCGCTGCCCAGGCCCGCCAGGCGCCCCCTTGCGGCAAGCCCCACGGGCAGGTGGAAGAGGAGGAAGTCGAGACCGGCGCAGAAGCTGTAGAGCAACACCGCCAACACGATGCTCCGTCCCTTCGAAAAAGCCGGGAAGAACAGAGGTACG